>CALMAQ010000001.1 GCA_937859745.1 uncultured Verrucomicrobiota bacterium
GGGGGGTGGGGCCCGGCGTGGCTTCGCCGAACCCGCGCTCGTCGGCGGCGTGGCCGTTGGCCCCGTTGACGATGGCAGGAGCGGGGTCCTCCGGGGCGGCGTGACCGTTGGCAGCGGGTGCGGGCTGCCGGAAGTGGGTCTCGGGCGCGGCGGCGGGCGGCGCTTTCGCGGAGACGGAGGCCTCCCCCGCCTCCTGGAAGACGAACTTGAGCTGACGCGGCGCACCGAGCACACCCATGACGGCCGACTGCACCATCGGCATGTAGTTACTCTCGATCCAGAGTTGGTAGATGTTATTGGGCACCCCCAGCGTCATCTCCTGCTCGTCGGCCCGCACCAGGGTAATGTTGGCGAACCAGCGCTGGTACGTGTCCTTACCCACCTGTGGCTTGATGGCCGTGGCGATGCTTTCCCAAATCTGGCGGTAATGATCTTGCATGACAAAAGTAGACGGCATCTCTGCCAAACCGTTGCGAAACCCACTCGGCCACCCGGCGACTCAGAAGCTACGTACCCTCGTATCGGCCGCCCCGCAACCTCCGCTGAACGTGAGTGCTGGAATCAAACAAACCATTGTCACGGTGAAGGTTGGGTGCGAGACCCGAGGATGCGCCCGGCTTCGATCCCGTCGCTTTCGGCTACCGGTGCCCGGGGCCCGGCCCCTGAGGGCGCGAGCGTGCGGGCGCGGAAGATTTCGAGGTGGTTTTTGTGTTCTTGGGGGTGGTTGGAGTGACAGCCAAGGAATAGAGAAAACCGGCCGAAACGGACAAGGAAAAAATGGGAATAACCGCCGATTTTTTCGGTCAAAATCTTGCGGAAAACTCCCCGAAGTTTATTTTGCGTTGCCGCCCTTCCCTCGGACTTCAGAGGGGGCTATTTCAGGGATTCTCCCTACGCGCAAAACAGGTCTGGCCGGAAACTTGCTATGGCGCGAGCCTTCCACGTCCAAGGGATTTTCGTGCCTCCGGGCGGCGCTCTTCACGGTCCTTGTCAGGGCGGTGAACAAGTTTCAGGAACATCTGTGAATAATGTTCGCCGCGTCACGGTTCGCCGTGCGCCGCGTCGGACTTGGCCAACGCCTTGATGAGCACCTTGGAGTGCCGTCCGCTTTGTTCGTACTTCTCGCGCCTCCGGGGAGGCAGCGCCGCCGGATCGGCCTCGTGGAAGCCGCCCTTCTGTTGCAGGTACACGAACGCCTGCGTGGACAGCGCGAACAGTTCCTTGAAGCCCTCGTTGCGGGCGAGGTTTTCGATGAAGGTCATCAGCTTGCGGCCGTACCCGGCGTTCTCTTGGGTCTTGCTGACGTAGAGGCAGGCCAGCTCCGCCATGCCCGCTTCGGGGTAAGGATGCAGCGCGATGCAGCCCGCGAGGTTGCGGTCGATCTCCAGCACCCAGTAGTCCTCGATGCGCGAGACGATGTCGTGGCGCGTACGGTGGATCAATTCCTCGTTCTGCACCGATTGGCGGATGAGCGTCATGATGCGCCGTACGTCCTTCTTGAAGGCGCGCCGGATGTGCTGGTACTCGTTGGAGTGGACCATCGTGCCGATGCCCTCGCTGCTGAAAAGCTCCGCGAGCAGCGCCTCGTTGACGTGGCCGTCCAACAGATGCACCCGCGGGATGCCCTGGCGGCAGGCGCGCGCCGCGGCCTCCAGCTTCTGTTCGAGCGGACGCTGGTGCTCGCTGGGCAGTTGGTGCTTCTTGACCATGGCATCCGCCTCCTCCACGGAGAGTTGCCGCACCAGGTGGCCGTCCACGCGCAGGCTGCCGCTCTCGCACAGGAAGATGATCTTCGCCGCGCGCAGGGCGTCGGCCACTTCCACGGCGACGGTGTCCGAGTTGATGCGGTACGTCTTGCCGTCGCCGTCAAAACCCAGAGGCGGCAGCACGGGGATGATGCCCTGGTCCAGGAAAAATTGCAGGCTGGCGGAATCCACGCGGTCCACGCGGCCGGTGTATTGCTGGTCCACGCCGCCGAGGATGCCGGCGGGATAGGCGATGATGGCGTTGGCGTAGGCGGCGCGCAGGTCCACGCTGGTCAGACCCTCCATGATCTCGTGCGTCACGCGTGTGGCCGCGTCGAGGCTGATGGAGAGGGTGCGCTCGTCGGTGATGCCCGCGCCGTCGGCGTTGGTGATGGGCGTACCCAGCCTGGCGGCGCGCTGCTCGATCTGGTGGCGCGCGCCGTGGACGATGACGACCTTGACGTTGAGCGAGCGCAGCACGGCCAGGTCCAGCAGCACGTTGGAGAAGTTCTCGGACTCGACGATCTCGCCGTCCAAGGCGATGACGAAGATGCGGTCGCGGAAGCGCGGAATGTACTGGAGGATGCCGCGGAGGTCGGAAACTTGCATGGCGAAAGGGTAAGGATGGGCGGACGGGCAACTTAACCGATTTTTCGTTCGATAAAACACCCACGGCTCTTTTATGTTCCGCCGTCGGCCGCGTGGCCGTTTTTTCCTCCCATGACCAAAGCCCAGATCATCTCCCGCCTCCTTGATCCCGGCATCGTCGCCGTGGTCCGCGTAGATTCCGCCGCCGCGCTCGTCCCCATCTGCGAGGCGCTGCTGGCGGGCGGGGTCACAGGCTTGGAGATCACGATGACCTCGCCCGACGCGATCTCTACCATCGCGGACGCCAGCAAGCGTTTCGGTGATCGCGCGCTGATGGGCGTCGGCACGGTGCTGGACACGGAGACCTGCCGCGCGGCGATCCTGGCCGGGGCGCAGTTCGTGGTGACGCCCGTATGCCGCCCGGCCATTATGGAGATGTGCCCCGCGCTACGCGAAGCCCGTCGCCTGCGGAGCCTACGCGGCGAAGGAATTCGTGAAAAACCAAGACCGGGCTGCGCTAACCGCGCGCGGCGGCGAAAACGGCGCGGGGTTGATGGGAAGATTGCCCGCGACTCATTTCCAAGTTAAGCTACCGGCATGATTGGGGATATACGCAAGCTCAAACAGAATACTCCCTTTATCCCGTTTACCATCCATCTGGCCGATGGTCGGCATTTCGAGGTGCCCACCGTAGACCATTTTTTGGTGGTTGGTAACCGTGCCGTCGTCCTCAACGACAATGAATCCATCGAGATTCTACCAGCGCTTCTGATGAGCGGAATCAAGACCAACATTGCTGCTTTGCCGCAGAGCGAGGGCGAATAAAACGTCGCAAGCACGGAAGCGCGAGCAAGATCAGTATAAGATCAGCGCTTGCCCTGCGATCCATTTGCGGATAAGTTCCTGTCGTACCATTCCGGGGATGATCTCTTCGTCCAGCCGGATATTTCATGAAGCCGACACCATCTGCCGGCGATCTGCGCGCGAAAATCCTGCGCTTGCTCGCCTCACCAAAGTATCAACCGCTCGACAAGGTCGAGCTGACCAAAAAACTCGGGCTCACGCCCGACGACCGGTCCGCCCTCAAGGAACTCCTGCGCGACATGGAGCAGGAGGGGGCCGTGGCCCGCATCAAGAAGGACCGCTACGTCCAGCCCGATGCCGCCGACCTCTTCCCGGGCGTCATCCACTTCAACGACAAGGGCTATGCCTTCGTCATCAGCGAAACCCCGGGCTTGTCCGACCTGTTCATCACGGCCGAGAACACCTGGACCGCCCTGCACGGCGACCGCGTCCTGGCCCGCGTCAACCGCGAGGGCTTCGTGGACGCGCGCGAACGCCGCTACCGTGGCCCGGGCGCGGGTCAGCGGCGCGAGGGCCGCGTCATCCGCATCCTCAAGCGTGCCAATGAAACGGTCGTGGGCACGCTGCAAAAGTCCAAGCAATTCCACTACGTCGTCGCGGATGATCCGCGCTTCATCCATAACGTCTACGTCCACCTGGGCCAGACCGTCTTGCCCAAGCAGCCCGACGTGGGCGACAAGGTCGTCGTGCGGCTGGAGCCGTGGGAGAACCGCCACGTCAACCCGGAGGGCAAGGTCATCGAGGTGCTCGGGCCCGCGTCGAAGGCGGGCATGGACATGCTCTCCATCATCCGCAAGTACCACTTGCCGGAAGAATTCCCACGCCCGGTCATGCACGCGGCGGAGTCCATCCCCGAGGAGGTGGACGCCCGTGAGGCCGACCGCCGCGAGGATCTGCGGAACGATTTCATCCTCACCATCGATCCCGACGACGCGCGCGATTTCGACGACGCCATCCGCGTGGAAGACCTGCCCGGCGGTGGGTATCGCCTGGGGGTCCACATCGCCGACGTGAGCCACTACGTGCCGCCCGGCGGCGCGTTGGACCGCGAGGCGTTCACGCGCGGCAACAGCGTGTACCTCGCCGACCGCGTCATCCCCATGCTGCCCGAGCGCCTGAGCAACGGCGTCTGCTCGCTCAAGCCCAAGGTGGACCGGCTGACCTATTCCGTGTTCATTGACTTCGCGGGCGGCGGGCGCATCAAGTCCGTGCGGTTCGCGCGCACGGTGATCCGCAGCGCCGGGCGGCTGACGTACCGGGAGGCGTTCGCGCTGCTCCAGGGACCCGCCGGCGCGTCGCCCATCGCGCGGGAACTGCACCGCGCTTGGAAGCTGGCGTCGCTGCTGCGGGCGAACCGGTTCAAGAATGGGTCGCTCGACCTCGACATGCCCGAGGTCAAGGTTCATCTCGACAAGGAAGGCAAGCCGGTGCGCCTGGAAAAGATCGTGAACGACATCTCCCACCAACTCATCGAGGAGTTCATGCTGGCGGCGAACGAGGTGGTCGCGCGCGAGTTGAAGAACCGCCAGATGCCCTCCATCTATCGCGTCCACGAGGACCCGGACGGCGACCGCCTGCTCGAGTTCCGCGACTTCGTGCAGAGCTACGACTACCGGGTGGGCGACCTGACCCACCGGCCCGAGTTGCAGAAGCTGCTCGCCGCCGTGCGCGGCAAGCCCGAGGAGGAGGCCGTCAAGCTGGGCCTGCTCAAGAGCCTCAAGCGCGCCATTTACGACACCTCGCCGCAGGGGCACTACGGCCTGGCGAAGGTGAACTACACCCATTTCACGAGCCCCATCCGCCGCTACGCGGACCTGGTCGTGCACCGCGCGCTGGCCCTGCTGGCGGGCGAGGAAAAACGCACCCGTCTGGCCACGACGGACCTGGATGCGGTGGCCGAGCACATCTCCGCTACCGAGCGCGTGGCCGCCGACGCCGAGCGCGAGTCGGTCAAGCTCAAGAAGCTCGAATACTTCCAGAACCTGCTGCACGACCGCCAGGCGAACGCCGACGACGAGCCGACGACCTTCCCGGCCGTCGTGGTAGACGTGCGGAATTATGGGCTGCTCGTGGAGTTACCCGAGTTCGTGTTGACGGGGCTGGTCCACGTCTCCGAGCTGCACGACGATTTCTACACCTTCGACAGCGTGCGGATGCGTTTCGTGGGCAAGCGGCGGCGCAAGGTGTACCAGATCGGCGACCACATCGAAGTGGCCGTCGCGGATGTGGACACGTTCAAGCGGCAGGTGGACTTCCGCGTCGTGGGCGACTCCGAGGAAAGCGCGGGTGGTCGGCGCGCGGACGTGATCGAGGACAAAATGGACCATCCCTTCGCGGCGCGCGGCGTGAAGCCCGTGGGTCGCAAAGGCCGCGACGGCCGGAAGAAGCGTCGCTAGAGACCCTCTTGGTTGAACGGGGTTAGGCAAAGACGCGTGTTCTCTCTTTCTCTGTCATCCTGAGCGGAGCGAGTCCGCGAGCGGAGTCGAAGGACCTTGTGGAGGGGTACAAGTTCTCCTTGCTCCCCCCGCTCGGCAGTGGAACGTGCGCGTTCCTTTGCAGGCATGCACCGGTAGCAACCCTCCGTGGCGGCCACTTGGTGGATAGAAAGCGGGTACCCCTCCACAAGGTCCTTCGGCTGCGCTCGCGGACTCGCTCCGCTCAGGATGACAGAAGTTGGGGGTGAGCGCACTCTTGTCAACGCGTCTGTCGCCGGGTCATCCCCTCCGCTCAAGGACGTACTGCACGCGCGGCAGTCTGCTGGTTGCTTCCTGCCTCTCGTCGTAGTTCGTGCAGGTCAACAGACGCGCCAGTCCTGCCGTGTCCGCCAGCGCGGTAAACTCTTCCGGGGTATAGAGCTGCCACTCGAAAGCGTCGATGATCTCGCCGCCGCCTTCCGTCAGCGTGACGGACAAACGCCCGTCCACCATCTGCTTGCTCTCCGTGATCCGCTGCCCGCGTAGCTCCATCGTGCGCGTGCCGTGGTTCGCCGCGAAGAAGTCGTGGTGGTATAAATCTACGACGCACCTTCCTCCGACCGGCAACATCGCGGCGAAATCCCCGAGCACGCGGCCGTTCGTCGCCGCGTCGAAGAAGCCGAAGCTCTGCCACAGGCAGAGCACCGCGTCCGCCCGCAACCCGAGCGAGGGCAAGTCGCGCATGTCGTGCTCCCGGTACGCCTCGTGCGGCAGCGCCCGCGCGCGGGCCTCCGCGATGGACGCCCCGTCGCGGTCCACTCCGGTGACGGCGTAGCCAGCCTCCGCGAGCCGGTGCGCGTGCCGCCCCGGACCGCAGCACACATCGACCACGCGCGCGAACCGCTCCCGCGGCAACTGCCGGCGCAGGAAGTCCGCCTCGCGCGCCGTTTGCGCCGGATCGAGCGGGCGCAGGAACAACTCGAACCAGCGCCGCGTGTAGGCGTTCGTCATGGCGTCCCTGCGCTGTACAGTCAGTGCTGCACGTAGGGAAGGAAGATGGCGGCGGCAACCACGAAGTAAATAATCAGGCCCGTCACGTCCACCAGCGTCGCCACGAACGGTGCGCTGCTCGTCGCCGGGTCGAGCTTGCAGACCCGCAGGATGAACGGCAGCATCGCGCCCGCCAGGCTGCCCCAGCCAACGATGCCGATGAGCGCCACGCCCACCGCCAGCGCCAGGATGTAAGGATGCGGACCGTAGTTGGCGAAATGCAGCATCGCCCACAGCATGATCCGGATATAACCCACCACGCCCAGCAGCACTCCCAGCGCCAGCCCGCTGACGATCTCGCGGCGCGCCACGTGCCACCAGTCCTTGAGCGTCACCTCGCCCAGCGCCATCGCCCGGATGACGAGCGTGGACGACTGCGAACCCGAGTTGCCGCCGCTGCTGATGACGAGCGGCAAAAACAAGGACAGCACCACAGCTTTTTCGATCTCCTCCTCGAACCCCTGCATCGCCGTCGCCGTCAGCATTTCACCCAGGAAGAGGATCACCAGGCACGAGCCGCGCTTGCGGAACATCTCCCACAACGAACTGCTCATGTAGGGCAGGTCCAGGGGCGCTTCCAGGCCGCCGAACTTGTGCGCGTCGGCCGTCGCTTCCTCCTCGGCCACGTCCAGCACGTCGTCCACCGTCACGACTCCGATCAGTTTTCCGCCCTTGTCCACCACGGGCAGCACCGTGCGGTCGTACTTGCGGAACAGCGCCACGGCGCTTTCTTGCGTGTCTGTGACGGCCAGCGTTACGAACGCCTCGTTCATCACGTCGCTCACCTTGGCTTCCAGCGGCCGGGTGAGGAACTCGCGGATGCGGATGTCGTCGATGAGCTTGCCGTGGTCGTCCACGACGTAGAGCACGTTGAGCGTTTCGCTGTCGCGCCCCCGCGTCCGCACGTCATCGAGCACCTGGGCGACCGTCCAATCCGCGCGGATGGCGATGAAGTCGGGCGTCATCAGGCGGCCCACGCTGCCTTCGGGGTAGCCGAGCAGGTTCTGCGCGATGGCGCGCTCGGAGGGCGAGAGCGACGCCACGAGCCCCTTGACCGTCTCGGACGGCAGTTCCTCCAGCAAGGTCGTCCGGTCGTCGGGCGACATCTCGTTGAGAATCCGCACCGCCTGTTCCCGGCCCATGCTGTGCAAAAGTTCTTCCTGTTCGTCGGGGTCGAGGTACTCGAAAACCGCGGCCGCCAGTTCCTGCGGCATCACCCGGAAGACGACCACCTTGTCCTCGTCCGGCAGGTCGGCGACCACGTCGGCGAGGTCCGCCGGAGGCCATTCCACGAAAATCTCGCGCAGCCGGGTGAAGTTGCGCTCGGCGATCAGGCTCTGGACCTCGGGTTGGAGTAGTTTGCCTAGCATGGAGAGGAAGGGATAACGGAGTGGGGATGATCGGCGGAAGGATCAGGCGCGAATACACGCCCGGAACTCTCCCGGCGAGAGCGTCCGCGAACGTAGACTTTTCGCCACGTAGCGGCAAGCATTACGAGCAGCTTTCCCGCAACGCCCGGGGCGTCAGAATTTCGTGGTCAGGGCGATTCGGGCGTAGGGCGCGCCCGTGGTCTTGAACTCCTTGCCGCTGCCGCGGTAGTAATCGAAGTTCTGCCCGAAGTCCCAGCCGCCCGCGAAGTCGATGTCGAGGTCGAGTTTCTTGAAGGGCGTGTAGGTGATGCCGCCCTCCGCCCGGAACTCGCTGAAATCGATGACCCCGCCGTTGAAGCGCCGGTCCTGCGGGCGGTAGCCGGGATTCGAGCCGCGCTTGTAGCTGTCCCCGACCACGTCGCCGCCGACGAAGAAGTCGAGCGCCTCGCTGTAGGAATAGATCAGCCGGGGCGTCGGCGGCCTCGCTTCGAGCCGGAGGTGGTCGGTGAAGAGGATGACCACCCCCAGGAGCGGCAGCACCGGATACTTGGTGAGGACGTTGACCTCGGCCCCGACGAGCACGAAAATTTTCTTGCCGATGGGCAGCAGGGTGCCCAGGGAGAAGGGCACGTTGAAGTTGCCGCGGGAAATCTGGTCGATGTCCGAATAATAGAAGGCCGGGGCTAACCGCAGGAAGGCACCGATCTCCCCCTGTTGGATGTATTCGATGGCCACGACGCCGCCGAGGCTTTGCAGGCTGGTGGGGATGGGGGCGTTCGTCGTGCTGAAATCGAAGCGTTCGTAGGAGGCCGCCAGCCGCAGGTAGGTCGCGCCGAAAAGCTGGAAGCGGCGGCCGTACTCCAGGGAAAGCTGGGTTTCCGAGATCGAATCGTAGGATTGTTGCGTGCCCGCGCCGGTGCCGTCGAAACGCTTGATCTTGAAAGCGCCCTGTCCCACGTAGGTGGCTTCCGAGTCGAGCGTGTCGAGGGGGACGGGTGTCTCGGTGGTGAGCTTGGGGACATCCTTGGGTTTGTCCTGGGAGACGTCGGCGTCCTTGCTGTCGTCGGCACGCACGCCGGCCGCGGGCACCAGGCAAAGCGCGGCGAGCAGCGGCAGCCAGCGGCACGCCGGCAAAGCATAACGAATAAACATGGCGCTAACTTTGGCGAAAAGGAAGGGATGGGCAAGACCGAAGGCGACGGGTCGGCGGACGACGAAACAGCCGCCGGATTTCCGCCTCCGCTCCCGCTGGCCGAACCCCGCGTCTTGGTATAACTTGGCGCTTTCCTTTCTATGCCCGTTCAGTTCCGCGACTACTACGATATCCTCGGGGTCTCCAAAACGGCCACGAGTGACGACATCCGCAAGGCCTTCCGCAAGCTGGCGCGCAAGTACCATCCCGACGTCGCCAAGGACAAGAAGACGGCCGAGGAAAAGTTCAAGGAGATCAACGAGGCCTACGAGGTCCTCAGCGACACTTCCAAGCGCGAGAAGTACGACCGCCTCGGCGCGGGCTGGCAGCAGTACGAGCAGGGCGGGCCCTTCCCGGGCGGCGCGGGCGGCGCGGGCCGCCCCGGCAC
>CALMAQ010000002.1 GCA_937859745.1 uncultured Verrucomicrobiota bacterium
CCCAGTACACCGCGCCCGCCACCGCCGCGCCGGCCAGCGCGAGCACCAGCAAGCGCCGCCGCCAGAGCGTCACGCCGTGGTCCAGGAGGCTCGTGCGCGCGAACGAGGAGCCGAGCAGGTGCAGGTTGATGGTGCTCAGGATGACCCACCAGCCCGCCGCGCGCAGCAGCGCGCCCTCCAGGCCGTTCGTGCCGTGGGAGAGGATCGTCAGGAAGAACACCGTGAACAGCACGGACACCTGCGAGCGCACGAGCTTGAAGAGGACCAGCGTGCGCCGGGTGATCGGCGCGGGAAAGAGGAAGGCGATCTCGGCCTCCGTGAACACGAGCGCCGCGCGCCCGTGCGGCACGACCCAGGCCAGGACCACGCCGACCGCGAGCACCGACCCGAAGATGAATTCCCAGATGTCGGGCGTCATGCCCGGGAACAGCGTCGGGCCGCCGCGCACCCCGCCGTGGAGCAGCGGCGCGAACGCGTGCGAGGACACCCAGAGCAGGTAGCCGCCGCCGAAGAGCGCGCCGATCAGGTAACGCGGCTGCCGGAGCCGCCGCACCCGCTGGAGGAAGTGGTTGGCGAGCGTGCGGAACTGGAGGTAGAGCAGCGCGGAGAGCATCGGGAGGCTGCTACGCTAGCGCGGGGCGGGGCGGTTGCCTAATGGGGAAAGACGCTTGCCGCCGGGGGCGATCTCTGCCAGAGATGCGTCTGCCATGCCCTTTTTCCCGTCCCCTCGCCTCTGCGGGCTCCTGCTGTTCTTGTTTGCGGGCACCAGCTCCGCGCAGACCGTGCGCGAGCGGCTCAACGACCCGGGCTTCAAACTGTACTGCGTGGTTTTCAGCCTCACCGTCAACGCGGACTCGACGCTGGATTCGTTCAACGTTTCCCGGGTGATCGACTTCACTTCCGG
This sequence comes from uncultured Verrucomicrobiota bacterium, assembly GCA_937859745.1. Classification (GTDB taxonomy): domain Bacteria; phylum Verrucomicrobiota; class Verrucomicrobiia; order Chthoniobacterales; family SZAS-18; genus CAHJWO01. The sequence continues at coordinate 905 of CALMAQ010000002.1, forward strand.
CACGACCAAGCCGGTGGACCTCCACGTCCCCCAGGCGTTCGTCGACGCAGCCCGCAAGAAGGTGCTTCCAACGCAGTACAAACCGGTTTCCGAGGGCGGCAATCCGAAGGAATATTTCACGTACTACGGCTACACGCCGAGCTTCCCCGCCACGGTCATCACGGATCTGGACCGGTCGCTGGAGCAGCAGCCTTGAGGCGGTCTGATCATCGCCACGTCAGTGTGTCGAGAGAACATGGCCGATCCCGAATCAACCCTCCGACGAGGAAAGCACAAAGAACATTGCCACAGCCACCCCTGCGCCCGTATCCTTCCGCCGTGGATTACGAGCATCTCATCACCGTTGAACCCGGTAAGCGCAGCGGCAAACCGTGCATTCGCGGGATGCGGATCACGGTCTACGACGTGCTGGAATATCTCGCCTCCGGCATGAGCGAGGACGAAATCCTCAGCGACTTCTCCGAACTGACCCGCGAGGACATCAAGGCGTGTTATGCGTTTGCCGCCGACCGTGAACGCAAGCTCTTCACCGCTGCCGCGTAAAGCTCCTGCTCGACGAGAACCTGTCTGACCGGATCGTTCCGCAGATTCTCGATCTCTATCCCAATTCAGCTCACGTCAAAACTCACGCCCTCGTCCACACCGACGATGCGCTCATCTGGTCGTTTGGAGCGGAGCACGGTTACACGCTCGTTTCCAAAGACGCCGATTTTCACCAGCGAAGTCTCGTGTTCGGACATCCTCCCAAATTCGTGTTCTTGCGAGTTGGCAATTGCCCGACCAGCCGCATCACACAAATTCTCCGCTCCAACTACGTTCTGTTGTCAGCGTTCGATTCCGATCCGCATACCAGCATCCTGGTTTTGCCGTGACGTTGGTTGCGGGAGCAATTTTCAAGGCACCGGTGCGGCGGACGCACTCGGCTGGCTCGTCGCGCGGAAGAAAATCTCCTCCAGGTCCGGCGGCGCACCGGCGGCCTGCGGGTCGTGGAACTGCTCGACGATCTCCGCCAGCGTGCCGCCCGCCAGCCGCTTGCCGTTGTGCAGCAAGAGGACGTGCGAACACACCTCCTCCAGCAAGGGCAGCAGGTGCGAGGAGATGATGATCGACACCCCCTCGCGCGCCCGGCGCAAGATCGTCGCCTTCATGCGCCGGATGCCGATGGGGTCCAGGCCCGTCAGCGGCTCGTCGAAGAGAATCACCTTCGGCTGGTGCAGCAGCCCGCAGGCGATGGCCAGCTTCTGCTTCATGCCGCGCGACAGCTCGGCGGGCAGCACCCCGGCCTTGTTGTCGATTTCGAGTTCCTCCAGCAGCGGCCGCGCCCGCTCCCGGTAGTCGGCCACCTGGTAGATGCGCGCCACGAACGCCAAGTGCTGCTCGACGGTCAGGTAATCGAAGAGGCGCGGTTCGTCCGGGAAGAACGCCAGCGTGCGCTTGGCGGCGATGGGGTCCGCGACGATGTCGTGCCCGTCCAGGCGCACCGTGCCGCGCGTCGGCGGGATGATCCCCGCCAGGCAGCGCAGGGTCGTCGTCTTGCCCGCGCCGTTGCAGCCCACCAGCCCGAGCACCTCGCCCGGCCGCACCGTCAGCGACAGCCCATCGACGGCGGTAAATTTATCGTAGAGCTTGGTGAGCGAAAGGACCTCGATCATGCCGCCGGACCTTCGCCGATGGCCCGCCCGAAGTCTAGTGCCCCAGGGGCTCGTAGTACACCGTCGCCGTGTTGGGGTCGAGCGGCCGGGTGCTCGGCGGCAAAGTCTGCGCGGGGGTCTGCGGCGTGCGGACCTCCAGCTTGCTGCGGGAATGGTCCGTGACCTCCTCCGGCCCGATGGGCCGCAGCCGGAACGCATCCGCGGGCGGATGATCCGTGCGGAACGGCACGGGCGGCGCGACGATCCGCGTGGACGGCGCGCCGTCCGCCTCCTTGTAGGGCCACTCGGCGGGCGTGATCCGCGGCGCGGGTGCCACCGTGGCGGCGTGCCGGTGCACCGCCCAACCGGCGGCGGCGACCAGGCAGCCAACTTCCGTCACGAGCAGGATGGGCAGCCAGCGTTTCCACATAGAGGCGCGGATGATGACACGCCCCCGCGGCGCAAGGCAACGGAAATCGTGCCCGGTCGTTTCGTTCGCCCCCGCGCCGCAGGCGCCACGGCCCCCCCCGGGGGCCCGGGGGGGCCCGCGGGCGGGGCGGGGGGGGGGCGGGGGGGCCGCGGCGGTTGGCGCACGGGCCCCGTGGTTGGGGGGGGGGCCCCGCCGGGCCGTCGCTTTGCTGACGGCGCGACGGCATGGCCGGCCACAATCCGGTGGAGAGCGGGTCTCGATCCACGAGCCGTCTTTCGCCAAGGAACGCACCAAGTCAAACAGCTTCGGCCGGGCGGGACGCCCAGCCCTACCTGGGTGACGATGCGCCTGTGGCGCGGGGGCCACCCATCCGACATCCCACATCCCGGTCACGCGGGCTTGTTGCCCAAGATTGTGTCAACACGCTCCATGACCTCGCCGGTCAGCTTGGGCACCACTTCCAGCGCCTGGAGGTTGTCCGTGAGCTGCGACACCTTCGACGCCCCTGTGATGACCGTGCTCACGTGCGGGTTCTTCAGGCACCACGCCAGCGCCAGCCGCGGCAGGTTCGTGCCCAGATCACCCGCCACGGCCGCCAGCTTCTTGACGGCTTCCAGCCGCTTTTTGGCCTCGTCGTTGCCGAAGGATTCCTTGAGCCACTCGTAGCCCTTGAGCGAGGTGCGCGTGTCGCCCGGGTCGCCCTCGTTGTACTTGCCCGTCAGCAGCCCGCTGGCCAGCGGCGACCAGATCGTCGTCCCCAGACCGTACTCGCCGTAGAGCGGCGCATATTCCTTTTCCACGCGGTCGCGGTGGAACATGTGGTACTGCGGCTGCTCCATGGTCGGGGGCTCCAGGCCCAGGTCGCGCGCGACCACGTGCGCCTCGCCGATCTGCGCGGCGCTCCATTCGCTCGTGCCCCAGTAGAGCACCTTGCCCTGCGCGATGAGCGTGGACATGGCGCGCACCGTTTCCTCGATGGGCGTCTCCGGGTCGGGCCGGTGGCAGAAGTACAGGTCCAGGTGCTCGACGTGCAGGCGGCGCAGCGCGGCGTGGCACGCCTCGGTGACGTGCTTGCGGCTGAGCCCTTTCTGGTTGGGCTTGTCGCCGCCCCAGAACACCTTGCTCGACACCACGAACTCTTCGCGCCCCCAGCCCTGCTTCTTGAGGATGTTGCCCATGACGACCTCCGCCTGCCCGGCGGCGTAGGCCTCGGCGTTGTCGAAGAAATTGACGCCGCCCTCGAAGGCCGTCGTCATCAGTGCCTCGGCCGTCTCGTGGCTGATCTGTTGCGCGAACGTGACCCAGGCACCGAACGACAGCGCGCTGACTTGCAGACCGGATTTTCCGAGGCGGCGATATTCCATATGGGAGAGCAGAGGAATCGGCGGGCGGCACGCCCTTGGATGGCCGGACCTGCCGCGGCGAAAATGTCTCCCGCGTTCCTCTGGCAACCCGATGAAGGGTCATCCGGGATTTGCCCGTCCATAGGGTCGGGCAGCCGCCCGATGGAGCCGGTGCGGCCCTGGCCGCCCGCAACATAAAGACATCCAAGAGGGCGCGCGGAAACGTATCAACCGCCGAACCTGTTTTGTATGCCGGTTCCGAAGCGCAAAGAATCCTGTGGACGCGGCAGACTATTCCCGGGCATCATGCCGCGCGAATAAAAAAGCACGTTTTACGACTAAGAGAAAACATGAAATTGACCAGACAGCCATCCGAGTATCCGATCATCGTCCATTCGCACCTCGGCTGGGATTGGGTCTGGCAACGCCCGCAACAATTTCTCTCCCGTTTCTCGCAGCGGCACCAGATTCTTTTCGTCGAGGGGCCGCTGCCCTCGGAGGAAATCAGCGAGCCCGTACCGGAACTGCGCGAGGTCGCCGAGTTTCCCAACATCACGATCATGCGCATGAAGATGCCCGCCGCGCGCTGGAACGACGGCGCGTGGGTGGACCGGGAGCGCCGCCGCCTCGTGCAGGAAGTGCTCGCGGGTCCGCTCGGCCTGCGCTTCCAGGACCCGATCCAGTGGTTCTACGATCCCATGGCCGTGACGGCGTTCGCCGGGCACATGGACGAGCAGGCCATCGTGTTCGATTGCATGGACCAGCTCAGCCAGTTCCGCGGCGCGCCCAAGGAACTCATCCGCCGCGAGCGCGAACTGCTCAACATGGCCGACGTGGTGTTCGCGGGTGGCCCGAAGATCGGGCGCGACAAGATCAAGTACAACGCCAACACCCATTCCTACGGCTGCGGCGTGGACGTGAAACACTTCGGCAAGGCTCGCGCTGCGGGCACGGAAATCCCCGCCGACGTGGCGGAGTTGACCGGCCCGGTGTTCGGCTTCTTCGGCGTGGTCGATGAGCGCATGGACTACGACCTCGTCGCCGCGCTGGCCGACGCCCATCCGCAGGGGCACGTGGTCATCATCGGGCCCATGACGAAGGTCGATCCCGCGACGATCCCGCAGCGGCCCAACCTGCACTGGATGGGCGGGCGCGACTACCAGCAGCTTCCCAACTACGTCAAGAAGTTCGACGTGTGCCTGATGCCTTTCGCCATCAACGAGGCGACGGAATACATCAACCCGACCAAGGCGCTCGAATACATGGCGACGGGCAAGCCCATCGTCAGCACGCCCGTCGAGGACGTGGTGCTCCAGTTCACCGGCGTGGTGAAGATTTCGCAGACCCGCGAGGAGTTCCTGGCGCTCTGCGCCGAGGCCGCCACGAAGCCCGACGCGGCCTGCATCAAGCGCGGCCGGGACATGGCGCAGCGCAACTCGTGGGAATCCATCGTGGCCGCCATGGAGGGCCACATCGCCGACGCCATCGAGGCGAAGGTGCCCGCCGCCAGCAGCGTGGTGGCGTGACGCGGCGGGGGTGCGGCTGCCCCCTGCGTCAGTTGTTCCGGGACGACGGCGTCCCGCTGACCCGCGGAAGCACCGGCTTCCGCGGCCTTGTCTTGCGGTCTGCATTCTGTTTATCTCTATCCCTATGGCATTTGATTACTTGATCGTCGGCGCGGGTTTCGCGGGCAGCGTGCTGGCCGAGCGCCTCGCGCGGGTCTGCAACAAGAAGGTTCTCGTCGTGGACCGCCGCAACCACATCGCGGGCAACGCCTACGACCACTACGACAATGCCGGCGTGCTCATCCACAAGTACGGCCCGCACATCTTCCACACGAACTCGCGCGAGATTTTCGACCACCTCTCGCAGTTCACCCAGTGGCGCGGCTACGAGCACCGCGTCCTCGCCAGCGTGGACGGGCAGCTTCTGCCCATGCCGATCAACCTGGACACGATCAACCAGATGTACGGCCTGAACCTGACGAGCTTTCAGGTGGAGGAATTCTTCGCTTCCAAGGCCGAGAAGCGCGACCCCGTGCGGACCAGCGAGGACGTGGTCGTCGGCAAGGTGGGCCGCGAGTTGTACGAGAAGTTCTTCAAGCACTACACGCGCAAGCAGTGGGGCCTGGACCCGAGCGAGCTGGACGCCAGCGTGACCGCGCGCGTGCCCACCCGCACGAACCGCGACAACCGCTACTTCGTGGACAGCTACCAGTCCATGCCCTTGCACGGGTTCACCCGCATGTTCGAGAACATGCTCGACCACCCGAACATCAAGATCATGCTCAACACGGACTACCGCGACGTGTGCGAGTTCATCCCGTTCAAGGAGATGATCTACACCGGGCCCATCGACGAGTATTTCGACTACCGTTTCGGCAAGCTGCCCTACCGCTGTTTGCAGTTCAAGCACGAGACCCACGACCGCCCCCTGTTCCAACCCGCCGCCGTGGTGAATTATCCGAACGACTACGCCTACACGCGCATCACGGAATTCAAATATCTGACGGGCCAGGAGCACGCGAAGACGAGCGTGGTGTACGAGTTCCCGCAGGCCGAGGGCGACCCGTACTACCCGATCCCGCGCGCCGAGAACGCGGCGCTCTACAAGCAGTACCAGGCGCTGGCCGAGGAGACGCCGGGCGTGTACTTCGTCGGACGGCTGGCGTCGTACAAGTATTACAACATGGACCAGGTCGTCGGCGCGGCGCTGACGACGTTCAAGAAGATCGTCGGCGGCAAGAAGGATGGCGGCAGCAACGTCACGCGCGAGATCGCGCTGCCCACGATGCAGACGCACGGCAGCGCCATCGCCGCCGCCAACGGCAACGGCCACAGCGTCCACGCACCCGTGGAACCGGCGCGGCCGTAATCCCGCCGCAACGCGGCGTCGTCCCCAAGGTAGGGCTGGGCGTCCCCGCCCGGCCGTGATTGTTCGTTTCGTTGGCAGACTGATTCCAGAAAAGCATTGGCCGGAGGGAGGCGCCTGGCCCTACCTCGTTTGTAGGGTTTGAATCCCGCCCCCAAGCG
>CALMAQ010000003.1 GCA_937859745.1 uncultured Verrucomicrobiota bacterium
GGTGGACGTGCAGGTCGATCAGCCCAGGGGCGACGACCAGCCCGGCGGCGTCGATGATCTCGGCCTCATCGGCGCGGTAGGCCTCGGGCGCGACGAACCGGCCGTCGCGGATGAACACGTCCTGGACGGCGTCCGTCCCGTTGGCCGGGTCGATGACGCGGCCCCCGGTGATGACCAGGAGAGCAGCGGGGTCCTTGGGCTGGTCGCTCATGGCTCTTTGCGCGGGGCGGGGGGCAGCGGCCGGCTGGCGGCGGCGCACAGGTAGAGCGCGGCCATTCGCACCGCGAGGCCGTTGGTGACCTGCTCGAGGATGACGCTGTGGACGGGGTCATCGGCCACCTCGCTGTCGATCTCTACCCCCCGGTTGATCGGCCCCGGGTGCATGATGAGGCAATCGGGACGCAGGCACCGCGCGCGTTCCTTGGTCAGGCCAAAGAGGTTGATGTACTCGCCCAAGCCGGGGAAGTACGCCCGGCGCTGGCGCTCGTGCTGGATACGGAGCAGGTTGATCACGTCCACGGTGCCGAGCACGTCGTCGATGCGTCGAACGACGGCCACGCCCATGCGCTCGAACACGCGCGGCACCAGCGTGCTCGGGCCGACGAGCGTCACCTTGGCCCCGAGTTTGAGCAGGCCCCAGATGTTCGAGCGCGCCACGCGGCTGAAGAGGATGTCGCCCACGATGGCGACGTGCAGGCCTTCGATGTGCCCGCGCCTCTCGCGGATCGTGAACAGGTCCAGCAGCGCCTGGGTGGGGTGCTCGTGCGCCCCGTCGCCCGCGTTGATGATGCTGGAGCGCAGCCGCTCGGCCAGGAACTGCGCCGCGCCCGCCGAGCTGTGCCGCAGGACGACGATGTCCACGTTGTTGGCTTGCAGGACCAGCGCGGTGTCCTTGAGCGACTCGCCCTTCACGAGGCTGGAAGAACTGGCGGAGATGTTGATGACATCGGCGCTCAGGCGCATCGCGGCCAGCTCGAAGGACGTGCGGGTGCGCGTGCTCGGCTCGACGAAGAAGTTCACCAGCGTCCGGCCCTGGAGCGCGGGGACCTTCTTCACGTCGCGCGCGCCGACCTGCTTGAACTGGCGCGCCGTGTCGAGCAGCAGCGTGATCTCCTCCGCGCTGAGTTCCTGGATGCCGACTAGGTCTTTGCGCTTCCACAGCGGGGCGGCAGGTCGGGAAGGTTCGGTGGCCAAGCTCAAGGGAAGGAGGGACGGCGAAGGTGGAACGAAGACTCTAGGCAGGTTGGCCGCCGCGGCGGTCCGTTTTTTCCAGCCAGACGGCGTCCCGGGCGGGGGCGTCGCCGTCCAATCGGACCGCCACCCGCTCGTCCGCAGCGGTGGACATCTTCTTGCCGGTGTAGTCCGGTCGAATGGGCAGTTGTCGGCGTCCCCGGTTGACGAGGACAGCCAGTTGGATGGCCCGGGGACGGCCGAAGTCGCCCACGGCGTCTAGGGCCGCGCGCACCGTGCGGCCGGTATGGAACACGTCGTCTGCCAGCACGACGGTCATCGTGTCGAGGTCCAGCGGCAACTGGGTGGGCTGGATGGAGGTCAGGCGCGGGCGCTGGCTCAGGTCGTCGCGGTGCATGGAGACATCCACGACACCAAACGCAGGCCGGACACCCTCCGCCTGCTCGATCAGGTGAGCCAACCGCCGGGCGAGTTCCACGCCTCCCGTGTGGATGCCCACGATGGCCAGCCGTTCGAGGCCCTTGGCCCCGTTGTGTTCGATGATCTGGTCCGCCATCCGCCGCAAGGCGCGGGCGACGGCGTCCGCATCCATGAGGAGCGTGCTCGGGCGGGCGAGGGAAGAAGAGTCGGACATGGCGAAAGCGCCGTCAAACATGGGGAACAGGAGAAATCCCACCCCGCAAGACCGGCAAACGGAGTCTAGAGGAAACCGGCCGGAGTACAAACGATTCCCGCACGCAGGCGTCGGCCAACTAACAACGGGCGCAAACGGCAGCCGGGTAGGCACAAGGAACGGGGCAGCGTTCCGTCCGGCAGGGGCCGGTGGAGAAAGCTAGGCCGCCGGGCGAAGGTGCTCCTCGCGGCGCTTGGCGCGCCAGGACGAGCGGAACCGGACGATCCAGTCGAGCAGCGCCTTTTCAAAGCCGATGTCGTGACCGGCTTTTTCGCTTTCGATCCATTTGTGCCTCAGAATTTCCTCGCGCTCAGCGAGAAATTCCTTGTACAGAATGGAGTTCGTCACAAGATCCGCATCCTTTTCCGCAGGGGACGCCGGTTTCTCGGGGGGGGAAGCTTTCATACCTTGTAGGCTTAAGCATCAGGCGCACCAACACTGTGCCCGGCAATTCGGCCTGACTATCGCTCGTCGATCGATCTGGACGAGAGCCAACACAAAACCTAGCACGGTTTCAACGAAAAAACTGCCGCTTCCTCGAAAAAAGGGGCGATTTGGTCGCAAATTCGCTTCCTCTTGCGGTTTGCCAAAATTGCGAAACTGGATGCGAGAATCTGCGGATCAGACCGGCAGCGTACGCTGCAAACGCTCGGCGATGTCGGTGAACACCCGGCCAACCACCCCATCGGGTTCCGCCGCTACGATGGGGCGGCCCCGGTCGCCGGACTCGCGCGTGGCGATGTCGATGGGAATTTCTCCGAGCAGGGGCACCCGCAGCCGGGCCGCCTCGCGCCGGCCGCCGCCGACGCCGAAGATGTCGTGCCTCGCTCCATCCCCCGGGCTGACGAAGTAGCTCATGTTCTCGACGATGCCCAGCACGGGCACGTTGGTCTTGGCGAACATGCTGGCCGCCTTACGCGCGTCGATCAACGCCACTTCCTGCGGCGTGGTCACGATTACCGCCCCCGAAAGCGCCACGGTCTGCACGATGGTCAGTTGGATGTCGCCCGTGCCGGGAGGCAGATCGAGTACGAGGTAGTCCAGTTCGCCCCACGCGACGCGCCGCAGGAATTGCTGGGTGTACTTCGTGACCATCGGCCCGCGCAGGATGGCGGGCGACTCGTCGCTTCCCAGCAGGAACGCCATCGACATCAAGCGTACGCCGTGGGCATCGACGGGGTTGATCCGCTCATCCTCGGTTGCCGTCGCGGGCTCGCGTGCGCCGAACATCAGGCCGATGCTCGGCCCGTAAAGGTCGCAGTCGCACAGACCCACCCGCGCACCCTGCCGCCGGAGCGCGACCGCCAGGTTGGCCGCCACGGTGGACTTGCCGACGCCGCCCTTGCCGCTGGCCACCGCCAAGACGTGCCGGACACCGTCAATGCGGTTTGGGCCAACGCCCGTGGTCGAGGTGATGGGGTTCTGGATGTCGAAGCGCAGGTCCACCCGCCCGACGCCCGGCAGCGCGCGCAGCGCCGCCTCCGACTCCTTCTGGATCTGCTGGGGGATAGCGGGTTGGTTCGTGGCGAGCGAAATCATGACCGTCACGTCGCGCCCGTCGGCGATCTCGACGCTTTTGACGATCCCGAAGGAAACAATGTCGCGGCTGAACCCGGGGTAGCGGACCTGTCGCAGTTGGTCACGAACCTGGTCTTCGGTGATGGCGGCTGGGATGTTCATGTGGCAGCGACAAAAGAGGGCTGGAAAGCGGGTCGGCAACCTGCCACTCCGGTGCGGGTAAATCAATGCTCCGTGGCGGGTGCCCGGTTCGTCCCGACTCCAGGTAAAGAGGGTTACTTTTCGCCGAGCTGGGTGAGGACGGAGCCTTTCCGCGCGTCCACGCCAAGCGCGTGGTAGAGACCGCAATGGTTGGTCATGCCGCGATAAACGAGCCCCCCGCCCGCCAGGAGCAGGAAAAGCTGTTTGAGGGAGCGTGGAAAGACCGCGCCCACCAGGAAGAGCAGCCCGAGCATCAGAGACACGGCCCCTTCGAACGGGCTCATGTTCGGCGGTTTTTTTTGCATGGGGGCAGATGCCGTTGCTGGGGCGGGTGCCTCTGGCTTCTTCCGGACGCGGGGACGGGACTTGGCGTTGGCGGCGTTCTTCATGTTGATGGATGGGCGGAGTGGAAGTCGCAACCGATTCGATTGCGGCGGGCTCCACGGTCCTGAAAGGTCCCGAAGTTTTCCGGGGCGGGGCGGGGCGCATCCCGGAGCGCGGCTGCACCGTATGTCCGTGGACAAACCCATCCCCGCCGGACCGCTCCCACCGCCTATCAGACATGCAGCAAGAGGCTTCAACACGAATTAGAGACGATTCTCCCGACGTACCCCGGGAGAATTCACCCGCCTCACCGGTGCATGCCTTTGCCTTCTCCCAACCCTCGGCGACCGAGCCGACGTTCGACTTCGGTCGCCTGCCGAGCGCGCTGCACCCTTTGGTGAACGTGCCGCCGCTGCCAGCCTGCGAATTGTGCGTCGTCATCCCCGTTCACAACGAGGAAACCTTCATCGCCCGGACCCTGGCCGCGCTTGCCGCACAGGTCGATCTGGCGGGTGATCCGCTCGACCATGACCGCTACGAGATCCTCCTCCTGGCCAACAACTGCTCGGACCGTACGGTGCCCGTGGCGCGGGAATACGCGCGAACCCACCCCTCCCTGCGCCTGCATGTCATCGAGACCGTGCTACACGCCCCCTTCGCGCACGTCGGTGGCGCGCGGCGTCTCGTCATGGACGAGGGCTGCCGCCGGCTGGGGCGCATTGGTCGTCCGCGCGGCGTGATTGCCTCCACCGATGGCGACACGCAGGTGCGGCCGGATTGGGTGGCAGCTACCCTGCGCGAGGTCGCCCGCGGCGCGGACGCGGTGGGCGGGCGCATCCAGGCCAGCCGCGAAGAAATCGCCGCGCTCGACTCTGGCGCGCGGCTCTACCACATCCGGGACCTGGCCTACCGGACGGTGCGCGCGGCGTATGAAAGCGTGCTATCCCCGGACCCGTACAACGCTTGGCCGCGGCACCACCATTGTTTCGGCGCGAGCCTGGCGGTGACGGCCGAAACGTACCTGGCTGCGGGGGGCGTGCCCGCCGTGCCCTGCCTGGAAGACATGGCCTTCTGCCGGTCGCTGGAGCGGGTCGGGGCCCGGATTCGCCACAGCCCCGAGGTAGGTGTGCGGACTTCCATGCGATGTCAAGGCAAGGTGGGGGTGGGATTGTCGAGCACGCTGACGATCTGGACGCGCGCCGCGCGGGCGGGCGAACCTTGGCTGGTGCAATCCCCGGCAGCGATCGAGCGGGAAGTCGCCGACCGCCGCTTGGTCCGCGCCTTGTGGAGCGAGGGCCCATCGGTCGAGTCCATTGCCCGCGGAACCGCGGGGCTGAGCGTGGAAGCGGGCTGGCTCGCGCGCGAGTGGCAGCGGGCAGCGACGAACGGCGGGTTGTACCTCGCCGTGGAAGAATGGCAGCGCCGCCATGGCGCGGGGCCTTACGCCCTGCCCAGGATGGAAGTGCTGGCCGCGACTGCTGAGCTCCGCGCCCTGCTGAAAGCGCACCGCGCAACCTTGCGGGGAGCCGCGCGCCTGCAAGCCCGGCGGCAGAAGGAAGGCTGGAACGACGGGGACGACACGGAAGACGGCCTGGCCGCCTGAGGGAGAGTCTCCGCGCCCGCTACACGCGCTCGAAGAGGTCGAGCCGGTACTTTTCGGCCCGTTCTTCGCGCAGGAGCCGCAACGAACCGGCGGTTTCCTGCCGAAAAGCCTCGTGGACTTCGTCCCCCGTCAGCGGGTAATCGTGGACGAGCGGCGTCCAATGCACGAGCAACGCTTGGCCACCGGGGGTCAGCCCATCCGCCACCTGCCGGCAGAACACGCGCAAATCGGGCAGCGAAAAGTAATAGCCCACCTCGGAAACCAGGATCAGGTCGAACGGTCCCGCCGGGAACTCCGCCGGGAGACGGCGCTGCTCGAAACGCACGTTTCCCAAGCCCGCGCACCGCTCCCGTGCCGCCGCGAGTGCCTGCGAGGAGACGTCCGCCGCCAGGAGCGCGCCACAGCGGCGGGCGAGCTGCGCCGTGAACACGCCGATGGAACAACCCGCTTCGAAGGCGTTCCCATAGTGGGCGCGCGGCAGAGCGGCCAGGGTGGCGGCGTACTTGGCCGCCTCGTAGGGGCTGGCGGCAAAATTCCACGGGTCCACGTTCGCGGCGTAGACCGCGTCAAAATAATCGGGGAGCAGCGATTCCAAGGCTTGCGGGTTGGGCATGGGCAAGGTCACGCGGGCGACGAGGGCCAATGCTGGTGCGCGGGCCGGGGGTCGTTAAGCGCGTAGCGGCCGATGCGCTCCATGACAGCGTCCGGAGCGGGCTGTCGCAGGTACATGGTCAGATGGCGGATGAGCCGTCCGAACGGCGCGGGCCGCATCAGGCCGCGCGCGCCGACGCTGCGCTCCACGCCGCGGATCGTGTCCAAGCAAATCTGCTCGATGGACATGCGGGTCATCGCGGCGTAGGCACTGATCTGTGCGGCCTCGGCGGGCGGGCGCTCCCACACCGTCGCCGCGCCGCGCAGCCAGTTTGCTCCGGCTTCGATGCCCATCGCCATCTCGGAGAAACGCTGCCGCTGCGCCGGGTGATCCGTGCGCCCGAGCCCTTGGAGATAGGCGCGCGCGGCGTCGTAGAGCCCTTCCGCGCCACCGAGCTGGACCGCCGCGAACCGGATGGCCCCCCCGTTGAACCACGGGTCGCGGTAGTAGGCGTCCGGTCCGCCGAGCAGGTCGTCCGGGCCAAGTTCGATACCGCTGAAATCCACCCGGGCGCTGACCGTGGACTCCATGCCGACCGGCTGCCACCACTCGTGTTCGATGCGGGGCCGGACCGCCTCCATCGGCACGATGCACATCTGCCACCCGCCCTCGGGCAGCCGTCCCGTGACAATGGGCCGGGTGACGTGGCCCGCCCCGGAGCAGAACAGCTTGGCCCCATCCATCCGGTAGCGGCCCGCGCCGAGTGCGACAAGGCGCACGCCGTCCTCCTCCTCGGCGTTCCAGACGCCGAAAATCCGGCGGTGCGCGTGGACCTCGTCGGCAGCCCGCCCCAACTGTCCGGGGGTGCCGAACAGCGCAACGAGGATCAGCGCGTTGGCGTGCCCCTCGTAGATGCGTCCGACCGGCAGGCTGCCGCGGCCCATGTGCCGGAGCAGTTCGAGCAGCGGCAGCGTCATCCTCGGACCGGCCTGCAATCCGCCGCCATCCCACTCACGCGGCAGGGCAGCGGCCAGCAGGCCAGCGTCCGCGATCCAGCGAAACTCCTCGACGGGGAAAATCTCCGCATCCGGGTGGCCCGGCCGCGCGTCCAGCCAGGCCGTGTGCGCCGCGCAACGGTCGGCCACCTCGGCCGCGCGGGCGAGGATCGCGCCCGGCGAAGAGGGGGTAGGAACAGGAAAAGGAGGTTTGTCCAAGGGAAGAGAGCGTTGCAGGACCAGCAAATATACGGTTGCCGACAGTCCTTGGCTGCTCCTGGCATGACGGTTGCGTTGCGCGGCAGCTTTTTTCCGCGCTTGCAAGGATCTCGATCACCCACCTTTGCGTGGCCGTAACTCAAGGCACCCTGGGCGGTGCGGGCGACGGCGCGGCGGCGTCAGCGTCCCTGACGATCTTGGCGGCATCGATGAACGGGGTCGGCCCCGAGCCGAGGAACGTGGGCAAACGGCCATCCCACCGCCGCAGTTCCTCGTACTGAATCAAGGCGGGCGTGAGGCTCCTGGAAAGCAGGTCGTTGGCCTGCGCCTGCGCCTTGGCTTTGGTCAGGGTGGCCTGTGCGTCGCCCTCCGCCTGCTGCTTCACCGCATTGGCGAGCCCCGTGGCCTGCGCCACGTCCTGATCCGCCTTGACGACGGCTTGCGCGAGCATGTACTTCTGCTGCTCGGCTGCCTGCTGCGCCTGGATTTTCTGGTCGAGGGAGCGTTGCAAGGCTTGCGGCAGGTGCACCTCGCGGATGCCGAAGGACACCAGCGTCAGGTGCCGCCGGTCGAACTCGCGGGTGAGGATGGTGATAATGTCCTCGACCATCTGCGCGCGTTTGGTCGAGGTGATCTCCTCCCAGGTGTACTTGGAAGCCACCACGGGCACCTGGGAGCGCGTGTACTGGCGCACCACGCCGGTCTCGACCACCGAGATGGGTGCGCCACCCCAATCCGTGTAGAGTTGCGAGGCCTTGGCCTTCTCCACCTGGTACTGGATCACCACGTCCAGGTTGATTTGCTGCCCCTCGTTGCTCTGCACTTTGATGGAGTCGTCGCGGGCCACGCCCTCGTCCGAGCTTTGCACCATCGGGTAGGTCTGGATAGTCACCGGGTATTCCTGGATGGCCTGGGTCAGGGGGTTGATGAACGCCCAGCCCGGGTCAAGCGCGCCGGTGGTGACGTTGTGGTTGGCCTTGTCGAAAACGATGCCGACGTAGCCCGGATTGATGTTGCGCCAAGCGGAGAAGGTAAAGCCGATCAGAATCACCGCGAGGATGACGGCGACGGCGGTGGTGCCAGCGCGGACCAGGGGGCGGAACGGACTATTTGCGAATGGGGGCATGGGG
>CALMAQ010000004.1 GCA_937859745.1 uncultured Verrucomicrobiota bacterium
ATGTTGGGGTGGTTGAGCCCCGCGAGCACGCGGCGTTCGTGGCGGAAGTGGCGCAAGAGCGTGCCGTCGTCCAGCTGGCGTTTGAGCAGCTTGAGGGCGACAGGGCGTTCCAGCTTGGTGTCCCAGGCCAGGTAGACCTCGCCCATGCCGCCCTCGCCCAGCAGCGACTCGACGCGGCACTCGCCCACCAGTTCCCCGGGCACCAGTGCGTCCTGGCCGGACATCCAGCCCTCTTCCTCCTGGGCAAACGCCGGGGCGTTCAGGAAGCCGTCCGCCTGCCCCTGGCGTCCGACAAGCGAGGCCACCTCCGCCCGCAAGGCCTCATCCCCGCCGCACGCCGCCGCCAGAAACCCGGCGCGTTCTTCCGGCGCGTGTTCAAGCGCCTCCGCCACGAGGTCCAGGACGCGGTCGGCGTCGGGCGGGGAAAAATCACTCATGGGATGCGCTCCAGCTCGCGGTGCAGCCATAGCCGGGCGAACTGCCAGTCGCGCAGCACGGTCTTCTCGGACACCTGCAACACGTCGGCGATGTCACGCGCCTGCATGTCCGCGAAAAAGCGCATCTCGACCACCTGGCTCTGACGGGGATAAACGTGGGAGAGCCGTTCGAGCGCCTGGTCGATGGCGGTGATGTCCACCTCGTTGCGCGTGGACGGCTCGCTCGGGTCACCCGCCTCGTCGAGCGAGATCGTGACCTGGATTCCATCGCGCTTGAGGCGCTTGCGGTCGCGGGCATGGTTGACCAGCACCCGCCGCATGGTGCGCGCCGCCAAGCTGTAGAAGTGGGCACGTCCCTGCCACTCGATGGTCGCGCCGCGGGTCAGCCGCAGGTACGCCTCGTGGACCAGGGCGGTGGGCTGGAGCGTGTGGCCGGGCCGCTCGCGGCGCATGTATTCGCGCGCGGTGCGGCGCAGGTCGTCGTAGATCAGCGGCAGGAGCTGCGCGGACGCCTCCGGGTCCCCGGCGCTCCAGGATTGGAGCAGGCGGGTCACGTCATGGGTGGAAGCGGTGCTCATGGCGTGATGCAGGGCTCGGCAGGTCCATCATTCTACCCAAAACCCGTCTGCCGGGGAAATGGTTTCGCAAAAAGCGCCTCCCCACAGAGTAGAATCATCCGGCCGCCGTTTCGAAAACGTTGCGCTAGACCCTGCGGGGACGCCGGGCCAGTCTGCCGACCGCACGCCGCACCCCCAATCCAACCTCCTTTCCCTCATGTCCTCCCCGATCCGCTCCACCGAATTCCGTTGTGAATACCGCACCCGGCCGCTGGACATCGCCACCCAAGAGCCGCGCCTGGGCTGGCAACTGGACGCGGGCGACGCGCGCGGCGTGGTCCAATCTGCCTACCAGATCCTCGCCGCCGCGTCGCCGGAGGCTCTTGCGGCCGACTACGGGAATCTGTGGGATTCGGGCTAGGTGCGGAGTACCGCCTCCATCCAGATTTCCTACGCGGGCGCGCCACTCGCGTCGCGGCTGCGGGTCTGGTGGAAGGTGCGCGTGTGGACCACCGGGCCCGAGCCGTGCACCTGGAGGAGCCCGCCGGCCGGGAGATGGGCCTGTTGGAACCCTCCGAGTGGGCGGGGGCGCAATGGATCGCGTCGGCGCTGGTCGGCGAGCCGCGCACGGGCAGCCCCGCCCCGTTTCTGCGCCGGGGGTTCGCGCTGGAGGGGGCGGTGGCCCACGCGCGGCTCTACGTCACGGCACTGGGCGTGTACGAGTTTTACCTCAACGGACAGCGGATGGGCGACGACGTGTTCCGACCCGGCTGGACGGAGTATGGCAAGCGCGTGCAGGTACGACGTGACCGGCCTCCCGCGGCCCGGCCAGAACGCCGCCGGGGCCATCTTGGGTGACGGCTGGTACTGCGGCCACGTCGGGGGCGGCAACCGCCAGAACTACGGCGGCCGCCCCAAAGCTGTGCGCCTTCTTGGTTGTGACCGACGCGGACGGCGCGGATCGCCCTCGCCACGGACGAGGGCTGGAAAACCTCCGGCGGCCCCATCACCGAGAACGATCTCCTCATGGGCGAGTCGTGCGACGCGCGGCTGCGCTTCGCCGGCGGCGACGCGCGGCGGAAGCCTGGAGCGCGCCGGGCTTCGACGACCGGCGGCGGTTCCCTGTCTAGGCATGCGAGGATCAGCCGGGCCGGATCGTCGCCTCGCGCGGTCAGCCCGTGCGCCGCGCCGTCGAACTGCCCGAGGCAAGCCGCTCGAAGGCATCCTACGCGAACTGGGACATGGCGGGCTGGCTGGTCGACATGGGCCAGAACATGGTCGGCCGCGCGCATCACCGTGCACGCCAAGCGTGGCGCGACGATCCGCCTGCGCCACATCGAGATTCTCGACAAGGACGGCCGACCCTACACCGAAAACCTGCGCGCGGCACGCTGCACGGACTTTTACACCTGCGCGGGCGAGGGCGAAGAGACGTGGGAGCCGCGCTCTACCTTCCACGGGTTCCGCTACGTGGGAATCACCCGCCGCGATCCGTTCGAGTTGTCGCCGGTCGTCGGAGTAATGCTCCACTCCGACCCTCCCAAGACGGGCGAGTTCGAGTGCTCCGACACGCTCCTGAACCAGCTCCAGCACAACATCCAGTGGGGGCCAGCGCGGCAACTTCCTGGAAGTGCCCACCGATTGCCCCCAGCGCGACGAGCGCCTAGACTGGGCGGGCGACGCGCAGGTGTTCATCCGCACGGCCTGCTTCAACATGGACGTCATCCCGTTCTTCACCAAGTGGCAGGACGACATCGACGACGCGCAGGGTGCGAACGGCAACATCCTGCCCACCGTGCCGCGCTTCCTGGGCAACATGGACGGCGGCGCGGCCTGAGGGGACGCGGCGATCATCTGCCCGTGGACGATTTATCTCTGCTACGGCGACACACGCTTGCTCGCAGAGCATTACGAGTCCATACAGCGGTTCCAAGCCTACCTGGAACGGACGAGTGAGAAAGGGATGCGTGGGATCGAGAACAAGAAGGTGCCACTGGACTTCGACGATCCGTCCAAGGGCGAAATGGCCATGCACCCCGGTTTCGGCGACTGGCTGGCGCAGGACGGCAGCGGCTGGGTGGACGGCGGCACGTCCAAAGAAGTCATCGGCACAGCGTTCTTCGCGTACAGTTCGCGGCTGCTGGGCAAGGTGGCGCAGGTGCTCGGCAAGACGGAGGACACCGAGCGCTACGAGGGGCGCTTCGAGGACGTGCACGCGACGTTCCAGCGCGAGTTCCTGACGCCCGGCGGGCGTCTGCTCGGCGGCACGCAGACCTCCTACGTGCTGGCCCTGTACTTCGACCTGCTGCCGGAGGAGGTACGCTCCTTGGTAGTGAAGGCCCTGGTACACGACATCACCAAACGCGGCATGCACCTGTCCACGGGTTTCGTCGGCACCTCCTACCTGCCGCACGTGCTGACCCAAGCGGGGCGACTCGAACACGCAGGAAGCCCCGCCCCCTTCCGCCGAGGCCCAAGACATGCCCGAGTGGCTGCCGAAACAATGGCAGAACGGGTACGTCGGCTATCTCCAGCGATGGACGCACAACATCAACCTGCTGCGCTGGCTGCTCGGGGGCGATACGACCGTCCGCACGGTGGACCTGGACGCGGACGGCATGACGGGCCTGGTCGTGCTCGACATCGGCGGCACGCGCGCTGTGATCGAGAGCGGCATGACGCGGTTCCGCGGTTGGGAGGAGCACCCACAGGTCTATTTCGAGGGTGGCTGGCTGCGCACGGAAGCGCCCGCGTTGCTGCACAAGGAAACGGCGGTTACCGTCGTGATCTATCGCGCGGCTGACCTCAAGGGCAGCAAGCCGCCGCGCCTGACGCGCGAGTTCGCCCTGTCGGACTGGTCGTACCGCGAGGAGGCGAGGCACTTCCTCACCTGCGTCCGCAACGGCCGGCCGTTCCACCCGTCAACGCAGGATACGCTGGCCGATTTGCGGCTGTTCGAGGCCATCTAACGCCGCTCCGTGGGGGCGTGGAAGGTTTGTGGCGGGGCAGCCGCCCACAGGCGAATAGGGAGACAAACAAAGGCAGGTTGGCGCGGAAAATAAAATTCCGCGACCTTCTATCATCCGCAGGGTTGGAAGCTGGCGACACTGCGTGTTTCTTACACTTGGCAGTCCTGTTCCCCATCGTTGCCATGCCCTCTTTTCCCTGTCCCCGGCTGTTCTTGCTGGCCGCCACCCTGAGCCTGTTTCCCCTCGCCGGTTCCCTCCCGCGGCCTGCGGCGGCCAGCCCTGCGCCCAC
>CALMAQ010000005.1 GCA_937859745.1 uncultured Verrucomicrobiota bacterium
GATCATGGACGCCGTGCATGGATTGCTGCAGGAAAGATCCGTGCGCGATCTCACGATGGAAGAGGTGGCCAAACGAGCCGGGGTGGGCAAGCCCACGTTGTACAAGTGGTGGCCTACGAAAGCGTCGCTGGTGCTGACCATGTTCCAGGAGCGGATCGCCGGCAGGCTCGACGCTCCCGCTGCCGCGACGACGGAGGAGTTCCTGCGTGGCAGGGTGCGCAACGTCATCCGCGAGTTCAACGGCCTGTTTGGCAAGGTGGTGGCAGACCTGATTGCCGAAGGACAAAGCGAACCGGAAATCTTGCGCGAACTCCAGGCGCGGCACCTGGGTCCTCGGCGCGCAGCCAGCGTGGCGGAGGTGGAAAAAGCCAAGGCCGCCGGCGAACTCTCGGGCGACGTGGACGCCGGATTGTTGATCGACTCGATCTTTGGTTCGATCTACTTCCGCCTGCTTGTGCGGCACGCGCCTTTGACCGAGCAGTTTGGGCAGGAGTTGGTGGACCAAGTCCTGCGCGGATCGAGAGCCGCTGGTGGGCGGCAAGGGCCTAGCGTGCAGCCACGGCCATAGATGGTGTGGCGAGTTGGAAGATCTATCTACTGACAGGAATGGACGAAGCACGGCGGATTGCTAGGCGAGAACTGCGCGACCGCCGCTTCGAGCAGCGCGGTCCAATTTTAGGACGAAAGCCTGCTGCGGTACGTATCGCCGCTCGGCTGAGCACATCAGCCTCATCGGCGGCTACGCTTGGCGGCAGAAGAGCGCGCGCTCACCGGGTAGGTTCCGCCTCCTCCGGGTGCCTCCCCGAGCTTAGCGAACGAATATCTCCCGTTTTCCGACGTCACCCCAGACTTGGATGGAACTGTCTCGCGTCAAAATACGGTCCTTTAGCCGCCCCTTAGTCGCCACCAGACGAGGAGAGTGGCCGCAGCCCTAAAAGGTGATGACCACCTTGCCAACCTGCGCGTTGCTTTCGAGGTATTGATAAGCTGCTACGGTCTGGTCTAAGGCAAAGGTTCTGGCAACCTGCGGCTGGAAGGTACCGTCGGCCAGGCGCTCGTAGATGTAGCGCTTCATGGCGGCGAGGTGCGCGGCCTCTTTGATCTCGATGACGCTGTAGCCGTACATGCCGATGCGGCGGGTGAAGGTGGACATGGGAAAAAGCGTGGGCTGGCCGGAGAGCACGCCGTAGAGATAGATGAAGCCGCCCTCGGCGGTGGCCTGGCCGAGGGTGTTGATGTAGTCGCCGCCCACGGGATCAAAGACAAAGCGCGCGAGTTTGCCACCGGTGATGGCGCGAACCCGGGCGGGGAGATCCTCCTCGCTGGTGATGATGACATGGTCCGCCCCGAGGCGCAGGAGTTCCTCGCGCTTGCGGGCCGTGCGGGTGGCGGCGATGGAGATCGCCCCTTGCGCCCGGACGATCTGGATGGCCGCGAGGCCGACGGAGCTGGACGCCGCGTTGAGCAGGACAAAGTCGCCCGCCGTGACCTTGCCGGAGTGCACGAGGGCACCGTAGGCGGTGGTGTACTGGGTCCAGACGGCAGCGCCTTCGACGTCGGAGAGGCGATCCGGGAAGGCCGCGAGCGCGTCCGCGGGCACGATGGCCTGCTCGGCGAGCACCGGGAACTTGTTCCGGGAGAAGCCGGGGACGGTCGAGATCACCCCGAAACGCCTGCCGACCAGCGCGGCGTCGCCACCGGGGCCAACGGCGGTGACGGTGCCGACCACCTCGACCCCGAGGCCGGCGGGCAGCAGCGGCGGCTCCCGGTGCTGCCCGCGGAAGTACATGCTGTCGGCACGGTTCAGGCCGACCGCGGCCACCGCAAGGAGCACCTCGCCTGCGGTGGGTTGGCGCGGGGGGACTTCTTCAAACGTGAGAACTTCGGGTCCACCAAGGATATGGAAACGGATGGCTTTTGGCATGGGGATTTTGTGCGGTTGGCAGGCTCTTTTTCGTGATACGGTTTAACCTGTATGAAAATGCGAAATCCCGTAAGACGGCAGTTTTTCCTGCCTCAGGCACATGAAAGGAACCATCCGACTTCCCGCCGCAGAGCCTGACCCGGCCTGTCCGGTGCGCGGCATCCTTGACCAGGTGGGTAACAAGTGGACGGCGCTGGTCATCTCGCATCTCGCCGCTGCGGGCCCGCTGCGTTTCAGCGAGATCAAGCGGCGGGTGGGCCGGGTGAGCCAGCGGATGCTCACCGAGACCGTGCGCAGCTTGGAACGGGACGGCGTGCTCCTGCGCACCGTTTATCCAACGATTCCGCCCAAGGTAGAATATTCCTTGACCAGCCTCGGCTCTTCGCTCGTGGGGCCGGTGCAAGCCCTGGTCGGCTGGGCGCTCGATCACCGGGCGCACATCCAACAGGCGAGAAGCCTGTTTGACCAACGGCGTTCCGCACCCGTGCCAGCGGACTAGCTTTGGAACAAAACCGGTTCGTCAGGACAGGACTTGGAATCTGGGATGTCTCTCAGGGTGCGTCCCGGTTGCACCGGTCGCTTCCGTGCCGGAGGTCAACGCTCGGCAAGAAGGAGGGCAAAGGTCCGCGCCACCAAACGGGTTTTGATGCCCCGCCACTTCTGGCGAACACCAGGATGGCACCGATGGAAATTTTTTGGACTCGGTCAGCGGCGTGATGGTTCGGCTTTTGGCTACTGGCAAATCCCGAAAAACGGTGGTTTGTGACACTTCCTCGTTTCGACGGGCCACTCAATAGGCCACTTTGAACGTCGGGCTGTCTTCGGGCCTGGTCCTACGCCGGTCGTAGAGCCGGGTAGTGGCGATGTTGGCGTGGCCCAGCCACTCCTGCACCTTGGCGATATCCGCCTCGTGGTCGAGCGCGTTGGTGGCCGCCGTCGCCCGCAGGCTGTGCGTGCAAAAGCCTGGCATGTCCACTCCGGCGGCTTTGGCGTAGTGCTTGACCACCCGCGCGTAGATCGTAAGCGTCAACCGCAGCACCTCTATCCGCCAAGGTCATAAGTGTTGTAGGCATAGGTGCTATGACATCTACGACTCTGCCGGATGAAGTGCTCCAGACCGACGTGCTCGGGCGGGTGCGGGTGAAGCGAGCCAGACGGGAGGCGCTGCTCGATGAGTTCGAGCGCGGTGGCACGAGCGCCCAAGCCTTCGCCGCCATGATGGACGTCAAGTACCAGACGTTCGCCTCCTGGGTGCAGAAGCGTGGGCGGGCACGTCGGCCGTCCCCTCCAGCGACCAGGGTCAAGGCGCTGCCACCGCCGCCCACGGTGCCCGGAACGCTGCGGCTGGTGGAGGCCGTCGCCGAGCCTGCCGTGGCGAAGGAGGCCGAGAGCTTGCTCGTCCACTTGCCCGGCGGCGCACGGGTGGAAGTGCGTGATGCCCGGCAGGCGGTGCTGGCCGCCGCGTTGCTCCAGGCGCTCTTGCCCGCACGCACATGCTGAGTTTTACCGGCGGCCTGAAGGTGTTCATCGCCCTGGAGCCGTGCTATCTGCGCAAGAGTTTTAACGGTCTGCACACGCTGGTCAGCGAGCGGCTCGGCGAAGACCCGCGTCAGGGAGCGCTCTTCGTCTTCACCAACCGGCGCAAGACGCGCCTGAAGATCCTCTACTGGGACGGCACGGGGCTGTGGGTGCTTATCAAACGGCTGGAGGAAGGCTCCTTCACGTGGCCTAAGCATCTACGAGAAAGAAACTCGGTGGTCGAGTCCGATGGTGTTCAGGAGAGTAGTCACGCTTTCTCGTAGCGTGGCAAAGTTGGCGTAGGCCGTGAGCGGTAGCCAATGGTGCTTGACCAGGCGCCAGAGCGTTTCGATGCGGTTGAGGTGCGGACAGTAGGGCGGCAGGAAAAGCAGGCGCAAGCCGCGCCGTCGCCACTCGGCGCGTTTGGCGCGTACCAAGCGCGCGCGGTGGCAAGGCCCGTTGTCCAAGACCAGGATGCTCGGGCGGCGCAAGGCGGGCAAGAGGCGCGTTTCCACCGCCTCGATGAACTCCTTGGCTCCCAGGCGGCCCACCCGGCCCAGGTGAGCGAGTTCACCGTCGCCGCGCAAGAAGCCGCACACGTTCCAGCGGCGCGAGTGCGCCTGCGCGGGCACGGCGAGCGTGGGGCCGGGTGGCTGCCAGCAGCGGCCCAAGGTCGGCTGCAAGCAAAAGCCGCTCTCGTCCCCATAGAGGAGATCACAATGGCCCGCCTGCTCGCGGGCGCGCAGCTTGGAGAGAGCTTTGCGCGCCGCGCGCACCCGGTGCGGGGTGGGCGGCTTGCCCGTGCGCCGACGCGTGCGCCGCCAGCGCCAGCGCGCCCGGCGCAACGCCTTCCTTAACGTGGCGTAGCAGGCCACTCGCAACGCCCCCTTTTTGCCAGCGTGCGGCGCAAGCTGGCGGGCTGTTCTTGGGCGGCGGCGAGCACCTCCGCCTCCAGGGCGGCGTCCACTTTGGACGGGCGGCCCGGACGACTTCCTTCCTCCAGGCGGCTAGGCCGCCTTCTTCCCAGCGGTCCAGCGTGCGTGAAACCGCGTCGCGGTCCACGTCAAGCACGTCGGCGATCTGGTCGAGCGTGTAGCCCTTGGCGCTCAGGCGCACCGCGTGGGCGCGCTGACGCACCCGGTGGCTGCGGCCTGTGCGGTGCAAGCCGTTAAGCTGCTGGCGCGTTTCTTCGCTCAAGGGTGAGACAAACCTCGGCTGGCTCATCCCCCAGACTACACCGACTTACTTGGTTGCACATGCTTAGGAGCGTGGACCCGGCGGCGGTCAAGCTGCGGCTGGCCCCGGAGGCGCTGGCCATGCTCACCGACGGCATCGAGTTGCGCGGGGCGCGGCTGCGTCCGTGGTACGAGCGGGAGTGATCGCTGCTTTGCAAAAAGTTCTATCTTTCGGAGGGGGCCTTAAACTAACATCGGCTTCGCCTTGAGCGAGACGCCCCGCGAAGCCGAGTTACAGCAACGCAACGAGCGGCTGGAACGTGAGATCACGCTCCTGCGCCAGAAGATCGACGCGCTCATCCGCCGGCTCTTCGGCAGTCAGAGCGAGCAACTCGACCCGGCCCAGTTGCAACTGCTCCTGCAAGGCACGCCGGAGGCCCCTCCACCCGAAGCACCAGAGGATTGTGTTGCAAGCCTGGAAAATTAGGGTGGTGTTGGACCATCAAGCGCCGGAAATCCTTTTTCACGCCGCCACCCCGAAGAGCACTTCAATGAAGCAGTTTTGCGCCCGTGCGTCAGCAGATGGTACCACGGCCACTTGGCCTTTGCGTAAGCTGTGCATGGCTTCGTAGCCTGCCAGCGTGACGGCAGCACTGGCAAAGGAGCGGAAGTGGCCGCTGGCTTTGACCCTCCGTTTGATGGCGCGGTGATCCTGTTCGATCACGTTGTTGAGGTACTTGACGGCCCGGTGCTGACAGTCAGCCGTCAGCACGCCCTCTTCCCTGAGGGCCTGGAGGGCGGGCGGGTAGCCCACGTGTTTGTCCGTGTTGATGACCCGTGGTGCCGGGTGGTTCTCCCCTCGCAGCACCTGCGCCAGGAAGCGCTTGGCGGCGTTCGTATCGCGCTGCTCCGAAAGTAGGAAGTCGAGGGTGGCTCCCGAGGAGTCCACTGCGCGGTACAGGTACACCCATTTGCCTTTGACTCGCATGTAGGTCTCGTCCACGCGCCCAGAGTCGTTGGTGGGTTGGCAATGCGAGCGCAGCCGCTGCTCCAGCTCGGGTGCGTAGTGCTGGACCCAGCGCCAGATGGTCGTGTGATCCACGCTCAGACCCCGCTCCGTGAGCAGTTCCTCCACGTCGCGTAGAGAAAGCGAGTAGCGCAGGTACCAACGCACCGCCATCAGGATGATCTCCGGGGCAAAATGTCGCCGTTTGAAAGGAGAAGGAGTCGTCAGCGCCGAGATCATGCGGCCACCTTACCAGACCCCGATCCAAGCTTTGCAACACTGCCGCTTAGTAGACTGCTGGGTGGTGGTTGTTAGACAAGTGACAGCAAAGGATTTTTCGGCGATGGATCGGCA
>CALMAQ010000006.1 GCA_937859745.1 uncultured Verrucomicrobiota bacterium
GGGCGGCGGGTGGGGATGGCGCGCCGCGGCGATGGCGTCCGCGCCGGTGAGCAGGCTCTTGAGCCAGCCCGTCGAGCCGAGGCCAGTGGAAACGATGATGCCGCTGGAGGATTGCGGCTCGCTGCGCGGACCCTGCGCGATGGTGTAGCGCGCGGAGACGTGCGTGCGCGGACCGATGAAGAAGTCGTTGACGGCGTGGAACGTGCGGCCGTCGTTGAGTGTGGCCTGCGCCATGGTGACGGCCTTGGTGCGGCGCTGGCCCGCGAAGGTCTCGCGGGTGACGGCCGCCAGGTCGGCCGTGCGGAAGGGCAGCAGCACGCCGTCGAAGCGGCGCGGGTCGGGGTTGACGCCGATGACGGGCTGGCCGTCGGTGTACTTGAGCGTGTTGGCCACGAGGCCGTCCTGCCCCAGGACGACCACGGTGTCGCCCGGCCCGAACACGAAGTTGGGCAGGAAGGCGCGGTCGAGGAACTGGACCAGACCCAGCGGGCGCAGGGCGGCCTCGGCCTCCTCGATGGCGGCCTGGTAGCGGGCGTCCTCGTCCACGTAGTCGCTGAAATCGCCGCCCAGGTGCTCGACGTAGAACTGGGCCTGGCGCGCGGTGTTGAACCGGCGCTTCATCCCGGCCAGCCGCGTGCCGCGGATGACGACGATGATCTTGTTCTCGGTCTGGCGCTGCATGGAGAGAGCGGGGACCACGCTCCCGGGGCGAGGCTGGTCCAGCCAATGCTCGATAGCCCCGCCCGAGAGGACAGGCAACCCTCGCGCCTTCCTCCGCCCTCGAATTTACCGCGGAGCAACCGCCGGACGCTCAAGCCAGGCCGTAGAGCTGGGTAATGTTCGGCGGGTGCGCGACGGTGCTCTGCCGCGCGGGGGCCGCCCGGTGGCCACCCACTTGCGCGGGCGTCCGATGCCCGCCCATCTGCACGACGGAGTTGACGCGCGGAACCTGCGCGGCCAGGGCCGGTGCGGGCGCGTTGCCGGAGCGGTGGCGCGTCGTGGTGGCTGTGTTCTGCATCCAATCGTCCGTGTCGATGAGGATCCAGATTTTGAGTCCTTCGGGCAGGTACTTGATCTTGGCTTTGGCGAAATCGGGGTTGGTGGCAAAGTCTATGCCGCCCGGCACGCTGTAGAGCCGGAGTTGATCGTTCTCCGTGTGCTTGAAGACCTCGACCGTTTCGTGGTTGTAGGTGAAGCCGCCCGTGTGCCAACGCTGGTAGCCGTTGAAGGCGTCGCCTTGGCCGCCCTTGTAGCGCGCGCCGATGAGCGGGTCGAAGTACGGGAACGCGAACCCGGCGTCCACGAACAGAGTGTAGTGGTTGAGAAACGGATCGCGGGGAACCATCTTCACCGCGTGCCCGCCGCTCAGCAGCGTTTGCAGCTTGAACCCGTTGGAGAGCTCGTCGTGGGTCGGAGCCATCGCGTCGGCGTTGTAGGCCACGTCCGGGTTGCTTCCTCTGAACCCCTTGACGGCGTCGGGGCTCAGCGTCTGCTTCATCGAGACCTTGAGCGCGTCGTTGTTGGTGGGATTCGAGACGTGCGCGTACATGGTGCCCGGTTCAAACCCGAAGTTGTATAGCAACCCGGCGAAACTGCCGGTGCAGCCCATGCAACTCAACTCCATGTTCTCGCTGGCTCCCCCATCCGAGAACACCGAATGGTTTTGGCCGTAGCTGTACTTGAAATTGAGCTTTCTGAGGATTTGGTTCAGCACGTCGAAGAGCAGGCAGGCGAGTCCTTCCTTACTCAGCCGCGTCTTGTTGAAAAGGGCTTGTTTCTTCTGGGTGTCGGAGAGCAGTTGCTGGAAACGAAAACTCTCCAGGAGCAAGCCCTCGCTTCCGTACAGGTTCAAGCCGTTCTCGAACACGAGCCGTTTGACGATGCGTGGAACGTTCGCAAAATCCGTGTCGAAGGCGTCCTTCGCAAAAAGGGTGTTGGTGGTGGGCAGAGACATAAAATGGGTGCCGGGTATGAACGTGAGGTGGTCGTGAAGATGTTCGCGCCATCGGCCGCGCCGGGTCCGTCGGCCGACTGCCAACGGCGGGCAGGGGCATAAACGGTAGTGGGTGAGACGCTTGCCAGAAAAGCTAATCAACACTGCCCCCACTGTATATACTCCTGTTGGAGTAGGGAGAGAGCCACGGGGTCTGCGTCAGGTGGCGGCTCGACACCATCCCCACTCACTTTCGCGCGGCCGTCGGCGGGGTGGCGGCGGAGCCGTTCAGCAGCCCTTGCAGCAGATCGGGCGAGACGTTGAGCTGGCCGATCTTCTCGGCGCGGTCGGCCAGTTCCTGGAACGCCAGGGCGATGAGCTGGTCGGGCTTCATGCCGATGCTCGCCAGCGCCTGCACGGTCTTGCTGTCGGCCGTGGAGAGCGCCTTCATCATGGCCTCCAGCCCGTAGGCGCGGGTGTCGGACTCGGCGCGCTGGTTCTCGCCGCGCAGGGCCACGAGTTGTTTGTTGCGCTCCTCCAGCGCCGTGTTCGCCTCCAGTTCGGCGGCGCGCAGGGCGTTGCGCTTTTCGAGCACGCTGCGCTGCGTGTCGATCTCGGCGTCGCGGATCTGGCGCTTCTTCAACTCCACGGCCAGTTCCGTGCCCAGTTCGTTCTCCTTGATCGCGCGCTCCTGCTCGATGGAAGCGTTGCGGCGGCGGTAGAGCGCCTCGTCGGCCTCCTTGAGCAGTTGCTCGCGCGCCTCGGCTTCCAGCGCGCGGGCGCTCTCGGGCGTGGGCTTGATGGCCAGGATCGACAGGCCGAGGATTTCCAGGCCCAGCGCGTCCAGCTCGGGCGACGCGCGCAGGTCGGCCAGGAGCTGCTGGACCAGCGCGTCCGACGCGCGGATGGCCGCGCGCATGGGCAGCCGCTGGACCTGCTTGCTGGTGAGCACCTGCACGCGGTTGACGACGCGCTCGGAGAGCTTGTCGGGGTCGTCGGACACGTAGCGGTAGGTGCCGCCGTCGAGCGAGAAGTTGAGCAGCGCGGCCACCCGGCGCGGGTCGGTGATGCGGTACGTCACCTGTCCCTGGACGGTGATCTCCTGGAAGTCCGCCGTGGTCTCGTTGAAGATGAAGGGAGCGTCGCTGCTGGCGATGGGCACGGCGACGAGCGAGGTCGTGGCCGCGTAGTAGTGGAAGGCGAGGCCGACGCCCTCGCGCTTGACCCGCCCGCGCTTGTACTGGAGCAGGTAGGTGGTCGGCTCCGCCTTGATGAAGCGGACGCCGAAGAACGACGGCAGCGCGAGCAGCCGGGGCGGGACGACGGGCGTGGCGCGGGAGGCAGGCACGCCTGACGTTAACGGCGGGCAGGCAAGAGTGTCAAACGGACTACGCCCCGCTTGCCCGCTGATGAGCCACCGCCTTACACGCCTCAGCCCATGGCCCGGCGGCGGGCCAGCAGGACCGTCCCCGTGCCGCCAACGGCCAGCAGCGCCCAGACCGAGGGCTCGGGCACGGCGAGGATCTCGTAGGCAGCGTCGCGGCCGAGTTCCCGCACGGGCACCCCGCCGAATACGCCCGCCATGCCGGGGGCCAACTGGTAGGAATCGGCGTTGCCCGGGAACCCTTGCGCGTACACCGCGATCTCGCCGTTGGTGAGGATGGAGTTCACCCCCATCACCCCCAGATAATACTTGCCCGGGGCAGGTAGCAGCAGGTTGACGGGCAGCGTCACCACCGAGTTCTCGTCGCCGTTGTTCGAGAACTCGCCGGTGTACGACGCGGCGCTGTTGGGGATGAACACGTCGAACACGTCGCCCGTGACGTTGGCCGCCGCACGCTGGATGGTCGAGTAGATGGCCACCTCCCAGCCCGTGACGTTAGCGAAGCTGTGGGCACCACCGCCGAAAGTGATCACCGCGGCCGAGATGCTCGTCAGGTCCCGCGTGGCGGCCGTGACCGTGAAGTCATCCACCACCGCCTCGTCGTCCACGGAGTAGGCCGCGTCCGTGAACCGCTGGGAGGTATGGCCGTCGGAAGACAAGCCGCCGCCGTAGATGGCGGGGTCGTAGATCTGGTTGAGGACCACCGCGGCGGGCGCGGAGGCGCAGAGGGACCACCCGAGGATGGCCGGGAGCAAGGACAGGAAAAGTTTCATGTGTCGTGAGAAAGCACGCTGGACCATGACAGATGCCTGCGGGGACTCAGACCAGCTGGACCGACACCGCACAGGACCGACGGCGCGCGCCGGCCGCCGCCAGGGTCAGCCCGCCCGCGGCGAGCAGCGCCC
>CALMAQ010000007.1 GCA_937859745.1 uncultured Verrucomicrobiota bacterium
GGCCCACCCCGTCCGCCTTTCCTCGATGAAAAACTTCTTCCAGATCGTCTTCGGCACCCTCTTCGCCCTGATCCTCTTCACGGTTGTGACGGTCCTGCTCTGCATCGCCATCCTTATCGGGCTCGTGCGCTTGAGCTCCAAGCAGGAACCCAGGATCGAACAGGGCTCTTACCTCGTCGTGGATCTGTCGGTCAACCTCGCGGACACCCCGCCCCCCGAGGGGCTGCGCCTCGGCAAGTTCTTCGGCAACGACGATTCCTCCACCGTCTCGCTGCGCTCCCTGGTCGATTCCATTAATCTCGCCGCGAAGGACAAGCGCATCGCGGGCATCTTCCTCTCCGGCTCCTTCGAGCCCCAGGGTTACGGCTCGGGCTTCGCGGCGCTCAAGGAGGTGCGCGATGCGCTGACGGCCTTCCACGCCTCGTCCAAGAAGCCCGTCGTCGCCTACCTCATCGCGCCGAGCACGCGCGACTACTACCTCGCCAGCGCCGCCGACACGGTCTACCTCAATCCCTACGGCGAGATGGACCTGCCCGGGCTGGCCACCGAGCCCATGTTCTTCAAGGGGGCCCTGGACAAGTACGGGGTCGGCGTCCAGGTCACGCGCGTGGGCAAGTACAAGTCGGCCGTCGAGCCTTTTCTGACCGACAAGATGAGCCCCGAGAGCCGCGAGCAGACGCAGAAGCTGCTCGACGACGTATGGGGGCAGTTCAAGGCGGACGTGGCCCAGTCGCGCGGTTCGACCCCCGACGCCATCCAGACGCTGGTGGACAAGGACGGCATCATCAGCCCGGCGGACGCCCGGGCGGCCAAGCTCATCACCGACACGGCCTACCTGCCCGACGTGATCGACCTGCTGCGCCGGCAGGCAGGAACGTCCGAGGACGGCAAGCACACCTTCAAGCAGGTCAGCCTAGCGACCTACGTCAAGCAGCAGGTCGGCAAGACCGAGCGCGCCGGCACGGCGATGACCAGCGCGGCCCTGAGCGACAACAAGGCCAAGGTAGCTATCGTCTACGCCGAGGGCGAGATCGTGGACGGCGACAGCGACGCGGCGGGCTCCGTGGCCGGGGACCGCTTCGCGCGGGAACTGCGTCATCTGCGCCAGGACGCGAGCGTCAAGGTGATCCTGCTGCGGGTCAACAGTCCCGGCGGCAGCGGACTGGCCAGCGAGACCATCCAGCGCGAACTGGCGCTGACGCGGCAGACGGGCAAGCCGGTGATCGTGAGCATGGGTACGGTGGCGGCGTCGGGCGGGTACTACATCAGCACGGCGGCGGACTGGGTGTTCGCGGAGCCCAACACGATCACGGGCAGCATCGGCGTGTTCGGCATGCTGCCCAACATCAAGGGGCTGGCGAACGACCACGGGGTGACGTTCGACGAGGTCCGCACGGGCAAGTACGCGGCGCTGAGCACGGCGGCGCGGCCCAAGACGCCCGAGGAGTTGGCGGTGGTGCAGCACTACGTCGATGACTTCTACGGCAAGTTCATCCACCGCGTGGCCGAGGGCCGCCAGATGACGCCCGAGGCCGTGCAGGAGATCGCCCAGGGCCGGGTGTGGTCGGGTGGCGAGGCGCTCAAGCTCGGGCTGGTCAACGAGATCGGCGGCCTGGACCGGGCGCTGGCCTACGCCAAGAACAAGGCGGGCCTGCCCGCGGACGCGAAGGTCGTGGAGTACCCCGCGCCGCGGGAGTTCACGGAGGTGCTTGCGCAGATGCTCTCGGGCGAGAAGCATCCGCTGACGGACAGCCATCTCTCGGGCGCATTGCCCAAGGCGGGCGGTCCGCTGGGCCGGGAGGCCGGGCAGGTGCGCGACGAGTTCGGCGTGCTGACGCGCCTGAACGACCCGATGGGCGTCTACGCGCGGCTGCCCTTCGACCTGCAACTGCACTGACCGCCAGCCTCAGGCCAGGCGGATGGGCAGGCCGTCGATGCTGACGCGGTTCTTGTCGCGCCGGTAGTCCACCAGGCCCTTGGAGCCCTTTTTCTCGCTCCAATCCACGAGCGTGGGCCGCTCGGTTTGGAACTCGAAGCGCGGCACGCCGAAGGCGCAGGAAGTCTGCACGAGGTCGATGTCCAGCACGACGATCTGCCGCTGGCCGGGTGTGGGGACGAAGTGCGCCAGCAGGCCTGCCCACTCCGGGTCTGTGGGCAGCACGGTCCGGCCCTGGCCGTACAGGCGCAGGATCAGGGGCTGGGCGTCGAAGGAGCAGAACATGATCGTCATGCGCCCGTCCTCGAGCAGGTGCGCGGAGGTCTCGCTGCCGCTGCCCGTCAGGTCGAGGTAGGCGGCGGTATGCGCGTCCAGGCAGCGGAAGAAGTCGGTGCCGCGGGGCGAGACGTTGACGCGACCGGTCTGCGGCGCGGTGGCGGTGAAGAAAATCTTCTGCGCGGCGATGAACGCCATCAGCTTGTCGTCGAGCGCGGGGAACTGCTTGGCCATGGGCGGCAGGTTAACAGGATCTGCCCGTTGGAGATAATCCCCGTGAATTGTTTTAGAAGGCGTCTTCGTTGCAACGCTGGATTTCGAGTGATGCTTTGCCTTTCAAAAAGGGGATGAGTGCACCGCCAAGCCCAAGCCGCCCAAACCCAGTCGGCACCGGCTAAAGAAGGGCCTCAAACCGGTCGCTTTCCGCTGGCGGGTCGAGCGCACCTCTGCCTGGTTGGGCCAGCGTCGCCTGCTCTCCAAAGCATACGAAAAGACCGTCGTCAGCGCCGAAGCATGGCTCTGGTGCGCCATGATGCGTCTGCTCATTCGGCGGCCAGCCATTTAACTCAACAGTTCTTCAATCACCATGAAAGCGGCTGTATGTCAGTCGGGTCCTCAACTTCGAATGTTTTGTCAATTCGCACACTTTGACACATGATATGCGTTGGTGAAGGCGACTCGTGGCACATCGGGAGGGGAAGGAAGTCCATTCCGAACGACCCACTGGACGGTCGTACTGCACGCCGCCCAAGGCCAGTCGCCAGAAGCGGGTCAAGCGGCCCTCGCGAGTTTTTGTCAGGATTACTGGCCGCCGCTTTACACCTTTCTGCGGCGACGCGGCTACGCGCCCGCGGATGCTCAGGACCTCGTGCAGGGATTTTTCGCGCATCTGCTCGCAGAGAACACCCTGAGCCGCGTCCAACGCGAAAAAGGCCGGCTGCGTACTTTTCTACTCAACTCGCTCGAATATTTCATGGCCAACGACCTGGCTCGCGGCCAAGCTCTCAAACGCGGGGGCGGATGGAAAATTGTTTCCATTGACGACCCCACCGTCGAGGCTAGAGTGGCGCGGATTTCGGTCGGTGAGCATGGGTTTGCCGGCTCCTATGACCGGCTGTGGGCCAGCGCCTTGATGGAACACGCCTGGCGCAACTTGGAAGCCGCGCTCAACGCCGAGGGCAAGGCGCAATGGTTCCAGGCGATCAAGCCGCTTCTCGTTGGCGGGGGGGAGCCCCCGCCGCCGTCGGAAACCGTTGCCGCAAGGCTTGAAATGTCCGTCGAAAACCTTCGCACCACGTTGCATCGCCTGCGACGGCGGTTCCGGGAGACCCTGCGGGCGGAAGTGGCGCGCACGGTGTCTACCTCCAAAGAGATCGATGAGGAAATGGACTACATTTATCATCTGCTCAAAGCTTGATGCCGAACGTGGTTGGAGGCTCTCGCCTCACCGATGGAAACCGACCCGTCCACCAACAACATCTTCCGGGAAGCCGACGTTGAGTCGGCGTCGACGCGAGTGTCCGTCGAACCGGGTGTGTGTGCATCCTGTCGCCTGCCAATAATCGACTGCGGTCCCGGTGGCGAATGCTTGCGTTGTTTGGTGGAGTTCGTCTTTTCACCGGAAGGCGACGACGGCCGGGTCGGTCCGGACGGTGATCCACCGCCGTCCGGGCGGCCACTGTGGCGCTACGGACACTTCGAGATCCTCGCCGGAGTCGATGGCTACCCGCTGGAACTGGGCTGCGGTGCCATGGGCACCACCTACCGGGCACATGACACCGTGCTGCACACCGTCGTCGCATTGAAGATCATCCGGCAAGACCTCGCGGCAAGCTCCGAAGCACGCGCCCGCTTTTTGCACGAGGCGCGTCAAGCCGCCCGACTGCGCCATCCCAACGTGGCCAGCGTCTTTCATTATGGCGAGCAAGGCGACGAGTGTTTCTACGCGATGGAACTGGTCGAAGGCGAAACCCTTGAGGAGCGTGTGCAGCGGGTGGGACCACTGCCGGTGGAGACGGGTTTGGAGATTGCGATCCAGGTGGCCCGCGCTCTGTCCGCAGCCGAAGACCGCGCGATGGTGCATCGGGATCTCAAGCCATCCAACATCATGCTGGAAACGGCGAAAAGCCCGGGCGGCGATGACCTGTTCAACGTCAGAGTCATTGATTTCGGTCTGGCCCGGGCCGTTGCCGACCACGCGGGAGGGATGGCGGCTGGTGCCGACCCCGCGGATTTTGCGGGGACCCCGGCCTTTGCCAGCCCCGAGCAGTTTGTCCGTGATCCGCTGGGGCGGATCGACACGCGCTCGGATATTTACTCTCTGGGGGTGACCCTCTGGTATCTGCTGACCGGCCGCCTGCCTTGGCCCGAAGGCACCTTGTCGGAAATCAGAGCCCGGCACCATCCCGGCCGATCGGTTCTGCCGGTCGATCAACTCAAAGCGGCCCGCGTTCCGCCGGGTTGCGCGAAGCTGCTCGTCTCCATGCTGGCGGTCGCCCCGGAAGCAAGACCGCAAACCGCCGGTGAATTGTACGATGCGCTTCGCCGTTGCCAGCGGCGTCCGCGCCCTCATCTTCTGGCAGGCTCCGTGGCGATCCTCCTGACCACCATCGGAGTCTTCGCGTGGTGGTGGCCCGCCACGCCGACTTCGTTGGCAAACCGATCCATTGCGGTTCTGTCCTTCGACGATTTCCGTGCCGACGCGGCCAATCGTCTTTTTTCAGCGGGTGCCAGAGACGGGATCATTGCCGACTTGGTCCACATTGCCGACCTGAATGTCGTGGGCGCGGAGAGTGCGCGACCTTACGATCCGAAACGCTTGGACGCTTTGAAAATCAGCCGGGAACTGGGCGTGCGCTATCTTTTGGAGGGAGATGTGCAGCGCCACGGCTCGCGCGCGCGCATCAAGGTCTCTGTCCTCGACACGAGCCACCAAGCTCCGCCTTGGACCCTCCAATATGATCGCCCGCTCGCGGATTTGTTCGCGGTGGAAGGAGAGATCTCTCGCGCGGTGGCGGCGCGGCTTGGGGCCAGGGTTACCCTTCAAGAGAGGGAAGAGATCGGCCGACCAACGACGCGCGATCTGGCCGCCTATGATCTTTATCTCCGCGCCAGGGAGGCGGAACGCGCGGTCTTCAACACCCAGGCGGAAGCATACCGCCATTATGCGAGCGTGGTTCCCTTGCTCGAAGAGGCGATCGTGCGCGACCCGAATTTTGCGCTCGCCTACTGTGAATTGGCCACTTTGCAGGACAATCTCTACCACTACCGGTACTCCGCTCCGGCGGACCAACCAGCGATTGACCACCGTGGAAAGGCGGACGCCGCCCTCGCCCAAGCGCGACGGTTGCAGCCCGAAAGCGGCGAGTTGCACCTTGCCCAAGCCACCCATTTCCTGCGGACCAGCCTGGAAAATGAACAGGCGCGCATCGAGGTCGATCTGGCGAGGAAAGCATTGCCCAACGATGCCAAGGTCGAGGAACTGGCCGGCGAAATCTCCCGGCGCGCGAACCATTGGGAGGAAGCCGTCCTGCACCTGGAAAAGGCCGTGAGACTGGAACCGCGCGAGAAGGTCAGCCGCTTCACCTTGGCCAACACCTATCGTCTGCTACGCCGCTACGACGAGTCCAGGAGCCAGCTTGATCAACTGATCGCCATCCTGCCGGAGAGCGAGTCCGCCACATACCGGCTCTTTCGCCAGTTGGTCACGCTGGAACAGCGGGCAGACGTGAACCAGTTCGGGGTGGCCATCGACGAAATCAGCCGCCAGCAGCCCGGCGCGGACGTGGTGGGAACGTACCACCTCATCCAGGCGTTCGGCGCGCGCGACACCGAAAAGGTGGCCCGGGTGCTCGCCGCCACGGACCGGGCGATGTTTCTGATCGACGGCGCTTCTTACCCCAAGGAGTGGTTTGAAGCACTCGCGGCGCGGATGCGCGGAGATCAAGCCGGTGCGCGGACAGCCTTCCTCGCCGCCCGCGCCGAAGTGGAAAAAGTGGTCCAGGCAAATTCGGGTGACGGCAGGATGCTCGGTTTGCTCGCCATGATCGACGCGGGTCTCGGAAGTCGGGAGATGGCCCTGCGCGAGGCACAACGCGCGTGCGAACAATGGTCACCGGAAAGGATGTCCACGGGCGCGCCGGTCGTGGCCATGAACCTGGCGGTGGTGTATGCCTGGACGGAGCAACCGGAACTCGCCTGCCGGGTGATCGGTGAACGGATCGGACAGCCCGCCGGCATGAACCTGCCGGCGCAACCCACCTACGGCGACCTGAAGCTGAACCCTGTTTGGGACCCGATCCGCGACCGGCTGGATTTTATCGCATTGATCGCGCGGCTTGCTCCCGACCCCGCGCGCTGACAAGATGCCGGTGGCGCGCCCTGTTAGGTAAAAAGGCGTCCAGAGCTTTGATTGCGGTCGCGTCGTGATTTGGGGTGGAGCGTTTGACGGCCCAGCGTCATGAGAAAAATTAAACTTTTCTTGAAATGTTTCCCCGAAAAAACTGGTTCTACGAGTAAGCCACCATCGTGCAGACATCCTGCCAAAGGGTGAACTCCAGAAGAAGAGGCAAGATTCGAACCACAACCATCCGTTGAGCAATCGTTAAAAAATGAAGACAAACACCAATCGCCGGCAAACCACCTTATCGATTGCCAACTCACGCTGGCTCACCTACACCACCGCGGCCACCGCCACCGCGCTCGGCGGCGCGATGTCCGCCGAAGCTTCGGTCGTGGTGGTCAACGTCAACCAAACCATCAGCGCCAATCCCGCCAATGGCTCCTCCTTCGTCGCGGCGGAGTTCCCGTTGCCCGCCGGGAACGATTTCATTCTCAATAACCTCCGGAGTAGTTCCGGCATCGGCGCGGGTGGGATCGGTATGCAGGGCGGCGCGGAGTTCATTGGCAAGTCCTTTGCCAGCGGCGGCTCCTACAGTAATGTTTTTGCCTATCCTTCCAAGCTGGCTTTGGGTGCCAACATCGCCGGGGGGCCGTTTGCCCCAAAAGCCTTTGGCACTTTGGCGTTTGGGACCTACGGCAATCCGAACTCCAAATGGATACAGGCCGGGGAAGGCTACATCGGGTTCAAATTCACCGACGCCGCCGGCACGGAATACGGCTGGATCGATCTGTCCACGAACGGCGCGGCCGCGGGCGAGGCCTTGACTTTGAAGTCCTACGCCTATACCACCGCTGGCGAGGAGATTACCGCGGGGCAGGCGGCCGTGCCCGAACCCGGTTCCCTGGCGCTGCTGGCGGCGGGTGGCGCGGGACTGCTCGCGTGGCGTCAGCGCCGTGCCAGGTCGGCCGCTCTTCCCGGCTGACGCAGCCCTTCGTCAACGCTCGGAATTGTCTGCCTTGCCAACGCGCCGTTGGGCACCTACCCGGAGGTGCCTGATGATCGCTCAACCATGGATTCATATGGTTCAACCACCTGCCAGAAGGAAAGTGTTGCTTATCGGCTGGGACGGTGCCGATTGGGAGCACATCAATCCGCTGTTGGAAGAAGGCTTGCTGCCCACGCTCGAAGCGTTGATCAACCGCGGCGTCATGGGCAACCTGGCCACGCTCCAGCCCGTGCTCTCGCCCATGCTCTGGAACTCGGTTGCCACGGGCAAGTTCGCCAACAAGCACGGCATCCACGGCTTCATCGAGCCCGACCCGGTCAACGGCGGCGCACGGCCCTACACCAGCACCTCACGCAAGACCAAGGCGCTCTGGAACATTCTTTCCCAGTCGGGGCTCAAGAGCAACGTCGTCGGCTGGTGGGCCAGCCACCCGGCCGAACCGATCAACGGCGTCGTGGTGACCAACGCCTTCGGCGGCGTGAATTTTCATCCGGAGAAAGGCTGGCAGGTGCCGGCCGGCGCGGTGCATCCCGCCGAGAAGGGCCCGTTGCTGGCTCCGTTCAGGGTGTTTCCCTCGGAGTTGACGGAGGCGCACATCCTGCCCTTCATCCCCCAGGCGGCCAAGATTGATCAGCAGAAGAACCAGTCACTCCTCTCTTTCACCAAGATTCTCAGCGACAACGCCACCGTTCACGCCGCCGCCACGGCCATCATGGAATGCGAGCCGTGGGACTTCATGGCCGTCTACTACGACGGCATCGACCACTTTTCCCATGCCTTCATGCCCTTCCATCCGCCCCGGCTGGACTGGGTGAAGCAAGAGGAGTTCGAGCTTTTCCGGGAGGTGATCCGGGGCGCGTACCGCTTCCACGACCTGATGCTGGCGCGCCTGCTCCAGCTTGCCGGGCCGGAGACCACGGTGATCCTGTGCTCGGACCACGGCTTCGAGTCTGGCGCGCAACGTCCGCGTGGCGTCCCGCGCGAGCCGGCCGGCCCCGCCGCCTGGCACCGGCGATACGGCATTTTCGTGATGGCGGGCGAGGGTATCAAGCAGGATGAGCGCATCTACGGCGCGAGCCTGATCGATCTGGCACCCACCGTGCTCGCGCTCTTCGGCCTGCCGGTTGGTCAGGACATGGATGGACGGCCACTGCTGGAGGCGTTTGAGACGGCCCCGCCAGTGGAGACGATCCCGAGCTGGGATGCGGTGCCGGGCGACTGCGGGATGCACGCGACCGGCCAAGACATTGACCGGGACCAGGCCCAGGAATTGATGCAGCAGTTCGCGGCGCTGGGCTACATCGAAGACCCGGGGGCCGACAAGGAAAAGCAGGCGGCGTCGGCCGGGATCGAGGCGAAATACAACCTCGCAAGCACGCTCCTATGGCAGGGAAAATCGGACGAGGCGCTGTCGCTCTTGGAGGACATCACCCGGCGGCGGCCCTGGGAAGATCGCTTTCTCGTCCAACTGGTCAACGCTTACTTCCAGGCGGGCTACCTGCGCCAGGCCGAGCGGGTGCTCGCCGCCGCCTACGATTTTGAGGAGGTGAAAAATCCCAGCCTGCTGTTGCTGTGGGCGCGGCTGAAGCTGGCGCTGGGCGATCTGGCCGTTGGATTGGCAGCCTTGCAGGCCGCCGGCGAACTCTCCCCTGGCAAGGCGCTGGTGCACACGCATCTGGGCGATACCTACGCTCAATTAGGCCGCTGGACCGACGCCCGGAGGGCCTACGAGCGGGTCATCGAGCTCGACCCCGAAGACGCCTTCGCTTACCAGGGACTTTCAACTGTCTTTCGGCGGCAGGGCGACATGGGAAAAACCGCCGACGCGGCGATGCGCGCCCTCGGCCTGTTGCACCGACTGCCGCAGGCGCACTTCAACCTTGGCGTGGCGCTGGCGCGCTCCGGGGAGTTGGACAAGGCGCGGGTGGCCTTCGAGACGGCGCTGCGTTTCCAGCCCGGCTTCTTCAACGCGCATCGCTACCTGGGGGCACTCTACGGCGCACTACCCGGGGGAACGGAGAAGGCGCGCTCCCATCGGGAGCAAGCACGACGGCTGCGGGGTCGGCGCGGGGCGGCCGGTCGCAAGGGCGACCCCCGGCGCGAGACGCTCTTCGACCTGCCCGACATCCCCGGCCGCAAGGAACGCAAAGAAATTGTGCTCCGCGAGCGGCCTGACCCGAAGCCCGCAGAGGAAGGGTCGGGCAAGACCTTCGTGCTGGTCTCCGGGCTGCCGCGTTCGGGCACGTCGCTGATGATGCAGCTCCTGCAAGCCGGCGGCTTGGAACCGATGACCGACGGCGAGCGGACGGCCGACGTGGATAATCCGCGCGGCTACTACGAATGGGAAGCGATCAAACAGGTGGCCGCCCGCCCGGAGATCCTTGACGACGAGGCGGTCACCGGCAAAGCCATCAAATGCGTTTCCATACTGTTGCCGAAGCTGCCACCGCAACACCGCTATAAGGTCATCTTTATGGTGCGGCCCTTGGAGGAGGTCGTCGCCTCGCAGGGGGAGATGACGGCGCGCTTGGGCACCAGGGGCGCCGCGCTCGACACCGAGCAGTTGGCGCGCGGATTACGCGCTCACCGTGACGACACGCTCCAGTGGCTGGCCCGGACCCCGCACATGGAGCACCTCGAGGTGAGCTACCCGGCGCTGGTGCGTGATCCCGCGCCGTGCATTGCTCGGCTGGAGGCCTTTCTCGGAGACGACAGGCTGCCGCAAGTGGAGCGGATGCGGACAGTGGTCGATCCGGCTCTGCATCGCAAGAGGGGGTGAAAGGAAGGCCCACCGGTGGTCCAAGACGGCTGAAAGGTGAGGTTGCCCTAGTATCATCGTGGTACTTCTTGGTAGATGAGACACAGGGGCAGCGTTCTCGGGTCCAAAACGGTTAAAAAGCAGCGGTTTCCACTCATTCTGGGCTGGAAAACCGATGTTTCTCCCTCAAACCCTCCATCTACCGCTGTAATGCTAATCAATGTCCCGGTTTGTGCCCCTCACCCGGACCGTCCACCGGAACCCGCACCTCGAACCGCGTTCCCTGGCCGGGCTGGCTCTCCACCCGGATCGTGCCCCGATGCGCGTCCACCACGCTGCGCGCCATCGGCATGCCCAAGCCCGTGCCCTCGGGCTTGCCGTGGGTGAAGAACGGCTCGAAGATCATCGCCGCCACCTCCGGGGACATGCCCCGGCCGGTGTCCTCGATCTCGAACGTCACCCAATCCTCCTGCCGGGATACCGTGAGGCGCAGCCGCCCGCCACCGGGCGTCATCGCCTCACGCGCGTTCTTGATGATGTTGAGCAGCGCGCGCTCGAAGCGCAGTACGTCCACGCGTACCTTGCCGTGGTAGTCGATCTGGCGCTCCACGGCGATCCCCCGGCGCGGTAGGTCGCCCAGGCATTGCTCGTCCAGCCCGGCGACGATCCCGTCCACCGAGATGGGCTCGAACTTCAGGGGGGAATTGCCGCCCAGAGTGTAGTCGAGCAGTTCCTGGGTCATGCCCAGCATACGCTCGACCGATCCCTTGATGATCTCGGCCACCCGGCGGTGCGTCTCGTCGTGGTCGCGCGCTTCCAGCAGGTCGCAGGCGCAGCGGATGGCCGTGAGCGGGTTCTTGAAGTCGTGGATGATCGCACCCGCCATCGTGCCGACATGGTAGAGCCGCTCGCCGCGCAGGATTTCCTCGGTGAAGTGGCGGTGCGACTCCTTGATCCGGGCGTGGACCGTCCGCACGAAGTTGAGCGGCACGACGTGCGGGGCGAGCCGCAGCATTTCCTCCACCCCCGGGCGGTCCACCCGCCCGAGCAGCGTTTCCCCGGCCGCCGTGGCCTGGACGACGTGCGGTTCCTCGTCCAGCAGCGCCATGTCGCCGAAGAACTCGCCCGCCGGGACGAGGGCGACGGTTTCCTCGCCCTTCTGGGCGTCACGCCGGGACAGGCGCACGGAGCCCGCGAGCACCAGGAACATAGCGTCGCCCGGTTCGCCGACGCGGAAGATCACGGCGCGGTCGGGCACGGCCAAGCGGCTGACCAGCGGCGCGATCTGACCGAGCACGTCTTCCGGGCAGCCGCGCAGCAGGCGGTTGCCGCGCAGGAGATCGAGGAGGTCGGTCATAGCGGAGGAAAAAATAGCAGGAAAGAGACCAGAATCGAGGGCCGCAGGGCCGGGGCCGTGGAAACCGGGCGCATCCTTTCCGCCCCCGGGGGCCGATTCTTCCCCGTTTACCATGCAAACCGCGAGCAATCCTCTTCGCGAGGGCACGTCCAACACCCGCCCGCAGCCCAAACCCTGCGCGCTGGTCATCTTCGGCGCGACGGGCGACCTGACCCACCGCAAACTCGTCCCGGCGCTCTACAACCTCGCGGCCGACGGCGACCTGCCTCCGGGCACGGCCATCATCGGCTTCGCCCGGCGCGACAAGAGCGACGAGGTGTTCCGCCAGGAGATGGAGGAGGCGACGCGCAAGTTCTCCCGCCAGCCCGTGCAGGACGAACTCTGGAAGTCGTTCGCGCAGAACCTGTACTATCACCGCAGCGAGTTCGACAAGGACGAGGGCTACCAGGCGCTCGCCGAGCGGCTGGCCAAGCTGGACCGGGAAAGCGGGCTGGGCGGGCGGCGCATGTTCTACCTCGCGGCGGGTCCGGAGCAGTTCGAGCCGATCATCTCGCGGCTCAAGAGCAGCGGGCTCAACGAGCCGGGCGCGGAGGGCGGCTGGTCGCGGGTGGTGGTGGAGAAGCCCTTCGGCACCGACCTGCCCAGCGCGCGGCACCTCAACGACGTGGTCAGCGGCGCGTTCCACGAGTCGAGCACCTACCGCATTGACCACTTCCTGGGCAAGGAGACGGCGCAGAACATCATGGTCCTGCGCTTCGCCAACGCCATCTTCGAGCCCATCTGGAACGCCCGCTACATCGACCACATCGAAATCACCGCCGCCGAGACCCTGGGCGTCGAGGGCCGCGCCGGGTACTACGAGACCAGCGGGGCCCTGCGCGACATGGTGCAAAACCATCTCATCCAATTGCTTACGCTGGTGTGCATGGAGCCGCCGACGGACCTCGGGGCGGACGGCGTGCGCGACGAGAAGGTCAAGGTCCTGCGCTCCCTGCGGCCTTTCGCCAAGCCGGAGGACGTGGCCCGGAACGTTGTGCGCGGGCAGTACGCCGCCGGGGCGATCAACGGCAAGAGCGTGCCCGGCTACCGCGAGGAGCAGAACGTCAAGCCCGGCTCGCAGACGGACACGTTCGTGGCGATGCGGGTGCTCATCGACAACTGGCGCTGGTCGGGCGTGCCGATCTACGTGCGCGTGGGCAAGCGGCTGCCCAAGTCGGCGGCGGAGATCGCCATCGAGTTCAAACCGGCCCCGCACATCCTCTTCAACCGCGACGCCGAGGGCGGGGCCAACGTGCTGGTCATCCGCATCCAGCCGGACGAGGGCGTCTCCCTGCGCATCCAGAGCAAGCTGCCCGGGGCGGCCCTGCGGGTGGAGCCCGTCAAGATGGATTTCCAATACGGGGCGAGCTTCGGCAAGGCCAGCCCGGAGGCCTACGAGCGCCTCTTGCTGGACGCCATGAGCGGCGACCCGACGCTTTTCGCCCGGCGCGACGAGGTCGAGCAGGCCTGGCAGTTCGTGGACGCCATCGAACAGGCCTGGCAGGCCGGGGAGGGCAACGCCCCGGCGCTCTGTACGTACCCGGCGGGGTCCTGGGGGCCGCAGGAGGCGGAGGATCTGATCGAGCGCGACGGCCGCAAATGGCGGCGGCTGTAATTTCGCGGATTAATCCCGAAAAACGCGCATTTTAGTCGCCGGTTGTTTCAGACGTGCCGGTTGTTCCAGAAAACGCCCAACTTTCCCAAACCCATGGCAGCAGACACAGAGACCACGCAGCAAAGCGAATTCTTCGGCCCCGGCATCTCGGTCGAGCTGGGCCAGGTCCAGCGCGAACTCAAAAAACTCTGGCAGCAGAGCGACAACGTGGCGACGCGCGCCTCGCGCCTGAACCTGGTCATCTACAACTCGGGCGAAAGCTCCATCCGCGCGAACACGGCGACCGTCGAGCGGATCACCCGCCAGCACGCCCTGCGCGCTATTATCATCGCGGCCAAGCCGCAACTGCCCGGCAACCATGTCCGCGCGTGGGTCAACGCCCACTGCCAGCTCGGCAAGGACGGGCGCAAGCAGCGGTGCAGCGAGCAGATCGCCTTCGAGCTGACCGGCGAGGCGCGCGAGGCCGGGCTGACGCCCAACATCGTCTTCGGCCACCTGGACAGCGATCTGCCGCTCTACCTCTGGCGGCAGGGCGAGTTCCGGGCACCCACCGACCAGCTTATGGCCTGGGTGGACCGGCTCATTTTCGACAGCGGCGACTGGACCAGCCCGGCGGCGCAGTTCGCCCTCGTGCGGCGGGTCAGCGAGGCCCACGACCTCAACGAATCCCTGGCCGACCTGAACTGGACCCGGCAGCTCGGGCTGCGGGCGGCGGTGGCGCAGTTCTTCGACGCGCCCGGGTCGGCTGATACCCTGGCGGGTCTGGACAAGGTGGCGATCACCTACGCGGGCGGGGTCGGCGGACGGACGGGCGCGCTCCTGCTCGCCGGTTGGGTGGGGGCAAAGCTGGGCTGGACCCCGGCCGAGGCCGGCACGGGGACGCTGAGCTTCCACGACGACGCGGGCAGGACGGTCGCGGTGTCGCTCGACGGCAGCGGGGACGGCGACGGGGCCTACGTCAGCCGCGTGGCCCTGCACGCGGCGGATGGATCAGAGTTCACCGTCAGCCGCGACGCCGGGTCCGCATTCTACAACACCGGCGCACGCCGTGACGGCCGGGAGCAGAACCAGGTGCTGCCCGTGGGTCCGCAGGACGTGGCGGACCTCGTCAGCGCGGAGTTGGTCCACAGCGGCCACCACACCACTTACCTGCGCGCGGTGGGATTGGTGGAAGGGGTGATGTGAGATGCCGGGCAGCCGCCGCACGGTGGCGGGCGTAAACCAGGGAGACATGCCTCTGCGAGGCGAATCCAAGTCGGCCCTATGACCACCACTGCCCCAACAAAGGGCCACTCTCCCGCCGTTTTCCTCGCC
Organism: uncultured Verrucomicrobiota bacterium; assembly: GCA_937859745.1. GTDB lineage: Bacteria > Verrucomicrobiota > Verrucomicrobiia > Chthoniobacterales > SZAS-18 > CAHJWO01. The sequence goes on from CALMAQ010000007.1 coordinate 14,644, forward strand.
GCCGAGTGGCGCTGGCTGGCGATGGTCAACTACGCCGTGGACCCGGCGGTGCTGCTGCCCTACCTCCCGGCGGGCGTGGAACTGGACGAGTTCGGGGGGCGCTCGTTCGTGAGCATGGTCGGCTTCCGCTTCCTGCGAACGCGCGTGTTCGGATTCCGCTTCCCGTTCCACACGGACTTCGACGAGGTCAACCTGCGCTTCTACGTGCGGCGGCGCGTGCCGGGCGACGACAAACCCAGGCGGGGAACGGTGTTCATCCGCGAGATCGTCCCGCGCCGGATCATCGCCACGACCGCGCGGCTGCTCTACAACGAGCCCTATCTCACCTGCCCCATGCGCCACCGCGTCGAACCCGCCGCCGCGCCGACCGAGGCCGAGTACCGCTGGAAGTACGCGCGCCGCTGGCAGACGCTGGGCGTTTCCACGGCGGGCGGCGAGCCCTCCGCCATCGCCGCCGGGAGCGAGGAGGAGTTCATCACCGAGCACTACTGGGGCTACAACCGCCAGCGTTCGGGCGAGACGCTGGAGTACGGCGTGGAGCATCCCCGCTGGCGGGTCTGGCGCGCGACGGGCCACCGCTTCGACTGCGACGTGGCCGCCTTGTACGGCGAAGGGTTCGCACCGTTCCTGCGCGCGGAGCCGAGTTCGGCGTTCCTGGTGGAAGGCTCGCCCGTGCAGGTGCGGAAAGGCAGGCCGCTGGCGGCGTCAAAATGAGCATTCCGGCGGCAAACGGCCGATTCGGGGCGGCGGGAAATCAGCGACCGCTTGCATCGGGAATTCGACCCGGCGCACTACGAGAAACATCGGGCTGTTTCCCCTTGGCAGGACCTCGTGATGAAAATACGACGCAGCCGCAACCCGGACAAAGAAGGAGCGCCGCGATGATGGATGCCCCGCTTCTGTTCCTTCCCAGCCCCGGCCGGGGCGTAAGAAGGTAGCCCGGGGCGTGAGCCCCGGCAGGGGCGTAAGAAAGCGCGCTTGGATCAACCGGATCGGCTTCAATGGGAGGCCTTGCGCCCGACCCCCGCCCGCAGACCGGACAGCAACAGATCCAGAATGGCGTGGGCTTCCGCCGCGGTGGGCGGGGTGCCGTGCGTCAGGAGCGCGGGATGGTGCAAGGGCGAGGTCGCCTGGAGCAACGCCCGGGCCGCCACCCGCGCGTCCGTCCGGGCGGCGAACTCGCCCGAGGCCACGCCGTCCGCGATCATCCCGGCCACCTGATCGTGGATGGATCGCACGTGGTCAGCCACCACGTCGGGCGTGAGCCGGACGACCTGCTGGTGCACCCGGAAAAGCTCCGGCTCGTCGCACACCTTGCGCCGTTTGGCGGCGCGCAGAACCTCGAACCAATCCCGCAACCGTTCCGCCGCCGGGCGGGTGCGGTCGTGGGCGATGGCTTCCAGCGGCACGTTGATCGGGTGCAGCCAGCGCACCGCCACGGCGTTGAGCAGCGCCTGCTTGCTCGGGAAATGCCGGTAGATGTTGCCGTGGCTCATGCCCAGCGCGCGGGCGATGTCCACCACGGTGGTTTTCTCCGGGCCGTAGCGGCGCAACACTTCCTCGGCCGCATCGAGGATGCGTTCGGGAAGCGGGGTTTCCGGCTTCGGGGTCATCGCGGCAACCTACCATCCGGGCGGCCCGCTTGCGTCGAAAATGTGACTTTTGACAAAATCACGAAATTGTCATTTGATATTCCATCGAACCGGCGGCAACTTGGGCGTACATGGAAAATCTCGCTCCTTCCCACCCGTCCAACGCCGCCGTCCTCGGCGGTACTTTCACGCTGCCCGGTATGTCCAAGCCTGTACACCGCATGGGCTACGGGGCGATGCAGCTCGCCGGTCCCGGCGTCTGGGGCGCGCCGCGCGATCCGGACGCCGCCCGCGCCGTGCTGCGCCACGCCGTGGCCGCCGGGGTCAACCACATTGACACGAGCGATTTCTACGGGCCGCACGTCACCAACCAGATCATCAAGGAAGCCCTGCATCCGTATCCGGCGGATCTGGTGATCGTCACCAAGGTGGGCGCGCGCCGGGGCGAGGACAAGTCCTGGAACCCGGACATTTCGCGGGAGGGATTGACGGGCGCGGTGCACGACAACCTCCGCAACCTCGGGGTGGACGCGCTCGATGTCGTCAACCTGCGTCTGATGGGCAAAATCCACGGTCCCGCCGAGGGACCCGTCGCGGAGCCGCTGGCCGTGCTGGCCGAGCTGAAGGCGCAAGGATTGATCCGCCACATCGGCCTGAGCAACGCCACGCCCACGCAGGTGAAAGAGGCGCAGACGATCACGGAGATCGTCTGCGTGCAGAACCTCTACAACGTCGCGCACCGGGAAGACGACGCCTTCGTGGACGACCTGGCCCGGCAGGGGATTGCCTACGTGCCGTTCTTCCCGCTGGGCGGGTTCACGCCATTGCAATCGTCGGACCTGGACGCCGTCGCGGCGTCGCTCGGGGCCACATCGATGCAGGTGGCGCTGGCGTGGCTGTTGCAGCGTGCGCCCAACCTGCTGCTCATTCCCGGCACGTCGTCGGTGGCGCACCTGCGCGAGAACCTCCAGGCGGCCTCGCTGACGCTGCCGCCGGAGGTGCTCGCCAAGCTGGACGCCATCGCCGCCGAGGCGGTGCCGCAGGGGCACTGACCCGGCGGAGGGCGGAAGGCGGAAGATGCCGGGTTAATCCAGCACCTTCGTCACGACGAAGAGGTTGTTGCCCTGCTTGGGGGCGTTGGCGAGGGCTTCGGCGGGCTGGAAGCTGGGCTGGACCTCGTCCGCGCGGAACACGTTGAACACCGCGCTGGCGTGCGCGGTGGGTTCGACACCGCTGACATCGACCTTCCGCAGGGCCTCGACGTAGGTGAGCACGTCGCCGAGTTGCGCCTGGAAGCGGGCGACTTCCTCGTCGCTGAGTTCCAGGCGCGCGAGGCGGGCGATGTAGCGTACATCCAGATC
>CALMAQ010000008.1 GCA_937859745.1 uncultured Verrucomicrobiota bacterium
GTCTGCGCCGCGGCGAGGCACCCTCCGTGCTGACGACGCCGCTGGAAACCGGCCACCTGCCCCCGGCCGTGCTCGACGCGGCGGCGGGGCGGTTCACGGCGCTGCTCGATCCGGCGAGCGGCGAACCCCTGGCCGTCTGCACGGATGACCGCCTGCTGGCGGCGGCGGGCCTGCCCGGCTACGCCACCTCGCCGCACCGCTACCTGCACGGCCCCGGCCGCGACCCCGCGCAGAGCCCGTTCGTGCGCCTGCGGCCGGACGCGCCCGAAGGAGTGGACACCGTGGACCTCGCGGCCAGCTTCCCGGCCGCGGCCGACGCGCCGACGCTCGGGCTCGACGGGCCATCGGTCCTCGTCCGCCGGTTCGCGCCGTTGAGCCTGGAGGATTTCTCCGACGTGGCGGGCGGCCGGGCCTGGAAGGGCGTGGACAACGCGCGCCACCTGTTCCACGTCCCGGGAGTCTACCGGCTGCTGGAGGACGAGGACGCGATGCGTTGCGGCTCGGCGCACCTGTTCACGCAGGCGCAGGGCCGCTCGGGGCGGCTGGCGGAAGCACTTTACCTGAAGTTGCTGGTGCTCGCGCAGGGGATGCGGCGGGTGCGCGCGCACGTCCAGCAGAGCCAGCTTCCCTTCCTGAACCTGGCGGCCGATTCGTTCCGCGTGCGCCTGGGGGCGACGGGCTTCGGGCTGCCCTTCCTGTGGACGGCGCAGACCGAGCTGGCGCGCCCCGGCGCGGCTTACGCGCTGCCGCTGAGCAACACCAAGGCGCGGTATTTCCAGGGGCTCGAACCGCTGACGGCCTCGGTGTACCGGCCCGGCTTCGTGGGCATCGCGCGGCAGGGCACGGCCAACGTGCGGGTCAGGAAGGTGTTCCCCGCGACGGCGGAAGGCATCGCGCTCGAAGGCACGATCCGCAGCGCGGAGCGGCTCGCCAACGACGAGAACGACCTGCTATCCATCCACCTGCCGCTGAGCGAGGGCAGCACGGATTTGCTCGGGCACATCGACTTCACGCAGGCGCGAAGCGAGGGCGAGGCGACCTTCCGCACGATCCCGCAGGCCTTCGCGCCCGCGGTGGCAGCGGCGCTGCCGCGCATCGAGGGCTCGACGTACAGCCAGCTCGCCTTCGACATCCTCTCGCCGCTGAGCACGCCCTTCGACCTGTATTCGCTGGGCGTCGTCGCCCTGCGGCTGCTGCTGGCCGGGGACGACAACCCGCTGCCGGAGGTGCTCGACCGCGCGTTCAGCCTGGCGCACGAGGCCGACAAAAACCCGGGCGGCGGCTCGCTGGAGGAGCGCATCGCCGGGGCGTTCGGCAGCGACCCGCGCTGGCGCGAAGCCCTGGGCTGGCACCACGGCCTGCACTCGGCCGCCGAGGCAGACGCCGGGGATGCCGCGCTGCCGCCGCGCCTGTGGTGGTCGTTGCTGGCGTGGCTGCTGCGGCTGTTCCCCAAGCTGCTGCCCGAAAGCTTCTGCCGGGGCTACGGGGACGCGCCGCCGCTCGCGCTGGAGACCGTGTTCGACGCGCCTGTGCGCGAACTCGACGCGCTCCTGCTGCGCTGGCGCGCGTTCCTGCTGGGCGGCTGGCGGCAGAACCAGGAGATCTCCCGGATCATCGGCGGCATCAGCGACGGGCTTTGAACCCGTTTCCGGCCAGCCGCGACACACGGGCACGGCGGGCCGGAGGAAGCCGCTTCACTGCGTGCTCGCGGTGCTGTCCGACCCGGACGCGCCGGTGGACGCCGCCGGGGTGCTCGCATCGTCCTTCTTTTTGTCGTCGTCGGCCGGATCGTGAGCATCCCCCCACTGGTGCTTGGTTTTCACCTGGTCGTACTCCGATTCCTCGACTTCCACACCCGTGCCCGTCACGGTCCGGCCCGCCACCGGCACGGTGAACGTTCCCCGATCCGCCGCGGGCGCGGTCTTCGCGTCGGCCTTGGTCTGCGACGCATTGCTCAATGATCGGATGGTGCTCGGATCGAAGACGTTCGCGCCGTCGGCTGCCTGGTAGATCGCCTGGCCCTTGACGATGGCGTCGCGGGTGCTGTCCACGACCCCCTTCGTCATCTGCGCCGCCTTGGTGATGGACTTGATCACGGACGCCACCGCCGGGTCCACCACGTTCATCACGCATTCGAGCAGCGCGTTCCAAAACGGGAAGAACAGGTCGCAGAACAGCGTGGCCTCGATCCAGGGCAGGCGGCCGAGATACCATTCCATCGTCACGCAGGTGTTCGTGTTCGCGTCGGTCCGGGCCAGTTCGAGCTGCTCGGCGAGCCCCTTCATCGCGTCGCGGAGCACCTTGTCCATGACCGGGCCGATCTTGTCCGTAATCATGTCCTCCAGCTTGTTGCCCTCCTTGTCGATGAGCTGGCCCACGCCCACGTCGTAACCCGAGACGGGGCTGACGCTGAAATCCTGCGCCTTGCGGATAAAAGCAACCTTGTCACCCGCGAGCGAGATCAGGCGCTGCACGATCTGCAGATCGTCTTGCGCCGCCTTGTACAAAGTGGCATCCGCAATCGGGTCGTCCGGCGAGCGGATCAGCAGGGCAGTGTACATGCCGTGGATGAAGTCGAGCGTCACCGCGAACACGTCGCGGATCACGTCCGCACAGAACGGGTTGATCGGCGTCGTCCGCCCCAGCGCCGTGAGAAACGCCTGCACCGCCAGCGCGCCCATCTCCATGGGCATCGGCGCGATGTTGTGCGGGTCGGGCTTGGGCACGTCGAAAACCGTGTCGATGAACTCGGTCCCCGGCGGGGGCGGGTCCGGGGCCTCCTCCTCGAAAAAACTCTTCACGTCGTTGGCCGCGCCGACGGCACTGTTGCGCGCATCCGTCACCGTATTGGCCACGGGGTTGATGACCGGGGCGAGCAGGTTCGAGCGGTCCACCGGCGAGAGCGGGCTGGCGGGCGCGGAGTCCCACTTGGCCTGCTTCTTCGGTCCGCCCATCCACACCGGCAGCACGGGGTTGATGCCGTCGGAGATGGCCTTGAGCGTCATCGCGTGGCAGGCCGTTTCGATCTGTGGCTCCTGTTGGATGGCCACCAGCACGTGGAACTTGACCTTGATGTCCTGCGGCTTGAAGGCGACGCCCTGCGCGAAATTGATGATGTCGCCGAGGCTGCCCCCCGCACTGCTCAGGCCCGAGGAAATGCTCGTCATCGCGCCGCCGAGCAGGCTGTTGGCGGAGTTGGAGGAAGGATCCTCCTTGCTGATCTTGGTCAGCAGCGCCCGGTAGTCGGCGCGCGCCTGGTTCAAGTCCATGCCTGCCTGGTGCGTGTTGGTGTAGGTGATCTGCTCGCCCAGCAGCGGCTGGACGGCGGCCACGACCTTCTGGACCGGAGCGTTGACATCGGCCGCCGTCGTCTGCCCGGAGCCGCCGCCGCCCGCACCGGTGAGCGAGCCGAGCGTGTTGAGCGCCGTACCCAGGGCTCCCCCGGAGTCGGTGCGCTCCTGCAGCACGGCCTGCGTGCTTTCCATGAACACCCCCAGCACGACCGCCTCGCGCTCCAACGCCGAGCGGAACTGGATGGCGCGTGGCTTGTCCCCGTCCTGAATTTTGTCTTCCTTCTTGTTGTCCTGGTAGCTGTCGTGCGGGAAGAAGTTCGAGTAGGACGTGTGGACGTTGCCAAAGTGGATGAACTCCAGCAGCAGGTTCAGGTCGCGCTCGTTGAGCCGGTTGTGCGCCGTGGACCCGTTCTGGTCGTTGTCGTCCTCGTCGATGTGAATGCCGCGGAGGTATTTCGAGTCGCCGGTCGTGGCGTCCGTGGGGTTGTTGGTGCCGCCGGCAAGCGCCTGGCTGGCGGTGTCCAGCGCGGAAGTCAGGGAATCTAGGCCGGGCATAGGAAATCGCCTTTCAAGCTTGGTGGAGTTCGTTCAATTTGGCCTTGGTCGCGCCGTCGTAGTTCCCTGTGACGGTGAGCTGGTTCTTGGCCTGGAACGCCCGGAGCATTCCCTTGGGCATTTTGCTGTCGTCGGAATCCGCGGCACCCGAGGTGTAACCGAGGTTGACCAAGCGTTGCCGGACCCCGGCGGGCGAGTCCGCGGGGTCGAGCCGCCCGATGCTGATGGGAATCTGCTCCTTGCCGCCTTGGAGCTTGAGCACGCCGCCCCGGGCGTCGTTAGGCACGTCGGTCTGGATCTGGCCGTCGGCGTCCGTCTTGCCGGTTTTGATGGTCCCGTCAATCACCAGCACGTAATCTTCGTTCGCACGCGGCTTGCCGAGTTGCTTGAGGCGAATCTTAAATTGCGCCTGTTCACCCTTGAGCTTGAACTTGTGCCGAGCCTCGTTGGGCTTGGGCACCTTTTTCGGCTCGAGCTTGGGGACATAGACCTCGTCACCCTCCTGGAGCACCTCCGGCACCTTGCGCTTGGACTTGAGCTGCGAGTTCCTCGGGTGGTTCCAGACCGTGGACCAATAGAATCCGTTGGCCTTGGCGATGTTCAGGATGCTATCGTCGGAGCCGACGACGACCGTTTGTCCCTCGTCGCCGCCGCTGCCGCCGCCCGTATCAGGGGCGGGAAAAAAAAGTGTGCGCGTCATCTGGGTGGTGGGATGGAAAAAATCTGGGGCGGGGGCAAAGGTCAGGCGTCCTCCCACGCTTCCTTGTCGAGCGAGGGGAAGCTGATCTGGCAGGAGCCGGGGTCGATGGAATCCACCCGCGCCACGCCCTGGTCGTCCGTGCTGCCGCTGGCCACGGTCTGGCCGTCTGGCAGCGTCACCTCGTAGGCCATCCCCGCCACGGGGAGGCCATTGGATTCGTAGACCAACTGGAGTTCAATCCAGGACTTCTTGTCGGGGTTGTCGCCGGGCTTGTGCTGGGGGGGCGGACTATCGCTGCCGCCACCGCCGCCACCGCCGCCACCGCTGCCGCTGCTACCGCCGCCGCCGCCGCCGACCGTGACCGATGAACCGGTGCTGCCGGATTTGGAGCCGGAATTCGAGACATCCTGCGTCGATCCACCCACCGAATCGACGGCGTCGGTGGGATCGGTCGGGGCGGTGGGCTTGACCAGCGTTCCCGCCGTGCCGCTTTTGGGTGAGGCCATAAGAAAAAAGCGGTTGGCGTCAGTTGATCATGACCGTGGCGCCCTTGACCGTCGTCGCGCCGCCGCTGGAAAGCTCGGCGGTGCCGGTGCCCTTGGCCGAGACCTGCGCGGCGCTCACCGCGACGCTGGCGGTGCCCTTCACCTCGATCTGGGTGGCCGCGATGGTGATGCCCGACATGTCGATGGCAATGCTCGACGAACCCACCTTGATCGTGATGCTGGCGCTGGACTCGATGACCAGGTCGCCGGTGGCCGAGGTGTAAATCTTGCCCGTCACCTTTTGGGAAAGGTTGCCGCCGATCTCGTGGATCATGTCGCCGTCCACCCCGACAGATTGGCTGCTGGTGATGTGGACGGCCTGCTTGCCGCCGATGTTCAGGTTGTGGTCCGTGCCGATCTTCTCGAAGTGGGAGGTGGCGATGTCCTCGTGCCGGTTGGCATCCACCTTCTCGAACTTGTTGTTCTTGACGTGGAGATGCCGGTCGTTGCCAATGGTTTCCTTGCGGTCGTTCTTGACCTGGATGTCCTGGTCCTTCTCCGCGTGGACGAAGATTTGCTCGGAGCCTTTCTTGTCCTCGAAACGCAGTTCGTTGTAGCCGCCGCCCCCCTTGGAGGAGCTGCTCTTGAGGAACGTGCGCGTCTTGTTGGCGGGCAGATCATAGGCGGGCATGGCGTCCGCGTTATAGACCTGGCCGGTGACGATGGGCAGGTCGGGGTCGCCTTCCAGATATTCCACGATGACCTCCTGGCCCACGCGCGGCAGGTGCAGCGAGCCCCACTTCTTGCCCGCCCAGGCCGCCTGCGAAAGCCGCAGCCAGCAGGAGGAGTTCTCGTCCGCCTTGCCGTAGCGGTCCCAGTGGAACTGCACCTTCACGCGCCCGTACTTGTCCGTGTGGATCTCCTCGCCGCTGGGGCCGACGATCATCGCCGTCTGCGGCCCCTGGATGAGCGGCTTGGGGGTGATGCGCGCCGCCCGGAAGGGCTTCGTGGCGTCGATGGCCGTGAAGCTGCACGTGAAGAGTTCCTGGTCGTCACCGTCCCCGGCCTTGTAGTTGTCCGGCGCGAGGTGGTAGGTGGCGGAGGTGATGAGGTACTTGCGGTTCTGGTCGCGCCGGGGCGAGCCGGTCAAGGTGAACGTGTAGCCCACGGCGAGCCCCCGCGCGTTGCCGCTGCCCTGCACGGTCTCGTGCTGCGCGTGCAGTTCCTCGATGCGGATCTTCGCATAGTCGCTGCCGTCGGACTGCTCGCCGTACTCGCCGGGATAATCGTAGATCGCAAACGTGGACTGCGCGTTCTGGGTGGCGATGTTCGACTGCGCCACGAGCGAGGTCTTGGGCTTCTCGAAGTTGAAGTCGTTGAGCGCGTAGGTGCCGGGCTGCACCTCCTGCTCCAGCGTCCAGGTCTGGATGGTTTCCTGGCTGTACTGCCCGCCGCTCTGGGCGTGGTAGGGCACGCTGTCGTAGTTCGGGTAGGACGTGTGCGCGCTGCTCGCGTCGGCGAGCACCATCGTGTGCTTGCCGTCCTCGTGCTCGAAGAAATAGTAGATGCCCTCGTGCTCCATCAGCCGGCTGACGAAGTTGAAATCCGTCTCCCGGTACTGCACGCAGTTCTCCCAGGCGGTGTAGGTGCCGGTGAGCGAATCCTTGAAGTCCGTGAAGCCCTGGTCGCGGAAGACCTGCTTGATGATGTCGGGCACCGTCATGTTCTGGAAGATGCGGCAGTCCGACGTGCGGGTGAGAAACCACAGCCAGGGCACCAGGGTCGCGCGGTAGGTGCCGCCCGTGCCGTTCGCGTCGGTCTGCACGAAGCGGCTGACGTAGCCGTTGAAATAACGCGGTGTTTTGCTGCCGGGCAGGGTCAGGCGGATGGAGGCGTTGCCGCCGACGACGGTGTCGAAGGAGAGGTTGGGGTCGTCGCTGGCCAGCTCGACCTCGCACTGGAACATCCTGCCCAACTGCTCGTTGATGGCGGCGTGCATGATCAACACCTTGTCCTCCCCGAGGGGGGTGTTGATCGCCAGGTTGCGATTAGCTTGCGTGGTGGTCGCCATACTTCATCCTCTGGTCCAACGATGGATGTTTGCCGGGGGTGGGTGCAACAGAATTCCGGCGTCTCAGCGGGGAACGGGCAGCCCGGAGGCGGCGGGCGCGCCCGCGGCAGCCGCGTTCTGCAACTGCTTGCGCCGCCAGGCGGTGCGTGCCGCGCCCGCGTTGTCGGTGGGCACCTGGGCCGCCGCCGTGTTCCAGTCGGCCTTGGCGACGGCGTTCGCAAAGGCGGTCTTGTTCGCCAGGCCGGTGTCGCCGTGCTGGAAGGCGAGGTCGATGACCGCCTGCTGGGCCGACTCGGGGAACGTGTCGAAATCCTTGAACACCGGGTGCTTCTTCACCGCGTTGATCTTGTCGAGCACGTCGTCGAAGCCCAGCGCGTCGGTCCCCTTCTCCGAGAGCGCGTAACGGTTGTAGCTCTTGTAGTGGCTCGCCCCATAGACGTGGCGCGTCCCGTCTTTTTTGACGTAGTGGATGTCCAGCGCCATGATTTTGAGGGCGTCGTCGGTCAGCTTGTCCACGGTGATTCCGGGCACGAGCGGCTGGGCCGGGGCGGCGGCGGGGGCCGCCGGCGTGTTGGCGGGCTGCTTGGGCGCGCCCTGGGGGCCGGGCGCGCCGAGGTTGTGCCACC
>CALMAQ010000009.1 GCA_937859745.1 uncultured Verrucomicrobiota bacterium
TCAAGGCCAGCTTTGTCGAAGCAAAACTTGCCTAATCAATGTCCCGGTCTGTAAAGGCTAATCAAGGAACCAAGGCACGACAATCCAAGAACGCGGACGACAGCCTACTGACAATGCCCTCGGCCGACTTCGAAGCCGCCCTTCGTGGCCTACTCCAAACGCCGCCACCTAAGCGGACTGCGAAGAAGGCTAAGAAGAAAAAGTAGGTTTTGGATTGTCTTCTGTCAGATACATTGCTACGTGCATGCACGAAGGAAATCGCTCACTTCTCCTGATGGGCGCGTGGTTCGGACTCTTTGCTTTGTGGATGTTGTTAGGCGTGTTCATCCCCCGCTTACGCTGGTATACCGGGAAGCGAGAGAATGAAAGAAGGTTAGGAAAACTTGAGCAACTCATCGCGTCGCTCACGCTTTGTGCCTTCGCGCTTTCCCTCGTTCTAAAAGCTTACCAGTGATCCAGCAAATCGCGTTTTGGGTTTGCAGAATATATAACTCCGATCTCTTTGACGTAGCATTGGGCCTCTTGGCGACACTGGCAGACTGCACCACTTAGACTTCAAACATCACTGTCACACCATTGTAACAACTATATGGTACAATACACTATAACAATAACATAGGAGAGTTATATGGCTGAAGAATCTGGGAATGCGTCGGCGGCATCAATCACAAACTTTTTTGAGCTTGTGCTTAACTTCTCGGACAAAGGGGTAGGAGTTGGGCATACAGGATGTGGCGATGGCAATTTATCCATTGCCGAAGTAAATCAAACGTTCCGCGAACAGGGAATACCAAAGGATAATCCATTTTATAAGCTTGTTTGTGGAATGCTTCAAAGGTTTCCACAAGAAAAAGTACCGATTAGTGACATTGCATATGCATTCCGCCAGCTGATCAAATCTTACGATTCGTGCGGAGACGGAATTATTAATCCGGCTAACATAGCAAAACTAGACGCGATGCTCGATCAAATTAAAACCAATCCTCCCGCCCTGCCAAGAGCTCGCAATATATCTCCCAATCGATGAAGCGAGATCCATTCAATTCACTTCGTTGCTACTCAGACTCCGTTTGATTGCACTGAAGCTCTCCCGTCGCACGATCACGATGGCTGCCGGGAATCGAGAGAACATCCTCCCACTTTTGCGTTTCCCCCGGATTTATGCGCGGTGTTTCTAGATAAAGGTTCCATTGCCTTCCGCTAGATTCGATGTGAGGCTTGAAGCGAACAAATGTAATGGGAAACCTGGACTTATTTGTCAGTGTTATGTCATCATTGAAAACGCCAAAGACAATGCTCCAATCATATTTGACTTTAACCAGTTCACTGAACTCATCAGGCATCATTTTACGCAGAAATTCTAAATCTGAATCCTCTCTAAGGTTTTTTATTTTGCTGTAATGAAACTGATCAACAAGAATATTTAGCCAAGCTAAGCTGTCATTAGCTTGCCCGACAAGAGAACCAAGCTGAGCCATTTTGAAGCAAAACCCAGAATACCGCTGAAAATGCGCTTTAGTTTGAGCGTCGTGACCGTGTGATACTGCATTAGCTAAATCACCACCTAGAAAATAATCCCAAGCAAGAGCAACTGCATCCATGCCATCATCTGCTGAGTAGTTCTCGATTGCCTTTCCTCGGTATGCAGCCGCTACTAATGCGGTATGAGTTTTCACTGAGCCCCAGGAGTTTCCAAAAGGATATTTTGCATAAAGCCAATTTTCAACGATTATAGCTGCTTTTGAGAAAATAATGTATTTCGTATATTGTAAGTAGCTTTTATTTGGTATTGTTCCGACTAGCGCAGAGCATTCTCTTGACAGACGCAAGCAAATATCTTCTGAAAGCGCATTGTTGTCGACAGAATTTGCCAGTACACAAGCATGAAGAATAGAATCGTTCGGTCGATTCCGCAACCGTTTGATTTGCGTTTCCAACATGGAACCTCGGTCCTGCTGCTCTTGTAGGTCTGCTTCCTCTATAATTGAGGCTAGACCAAGTTCTGTTGACGACAGATTAAGCTTATCTTCAAGAACGTTTGCGATACCGTCCACGCTAGAGGTAAAGTCATTCCTCGCGTTTGTGAGCTTTTTTTCGCAAGCCGATAAAAGGCCTTGTTTGTCTTGCTCACGAAGTGCTTTGAGACGTTTCTCCTCTTCGGTGTATGTTTCATATCCCGTCACGGCAAACTTTGTGGTGCTTTTCAATCCATTTGAAATTGCTGAATCTTCCTGCTCATCTTTTCCTAGTGCTCCCGCTTGCGCGCCCAATACAAGTCCTTTCCGTACAGCAGCATCGTGATCTGTTTTCTCTCTCTGTATCAGTGATCGAGAAAGAGAATATATGTTACTGAGATAGTCGTCACGTGCATCATTTAGCCGAACTACTTCGCCATACAATTCTGGGAGTTTCAAACGGGACATTTCTTCATCTACCTTGACTAAACCTAATATTCGACTAGACTCATCACGACAGGCTTTTACTTCGTCCAGAGAATTAGATTGAATAGTTTTTGTTGCCAAGAATCTAGCCTGTGCCACTAGACAATAAGCCTCTCGACGACCAAAAATGTGTTGCTCGTGTTTTTCTTGAACTATAGATGGGCTTCGATCGCATCCGGCAACTGCAAGAGTAACGGCGAAAGGCGCAGCTAAGTAGCGACATGCTCGGCTGTATAAATATATCCAGCGACAAGATGGTTTCATATGTGCAACTCGAATCATTCCCGAATCCCTAGCAGGTTTAGCGGAGGGCGTGAAAGTTTGACGAATTCAGTGAATTTAGTTCCGTCTAGCTTCATTTCACGCAGTCCGGATTTTTCCGAGAAAACGATGAGACCAGCAGAAGGCAAAGCCAGCAATTGCGCTCTACCATTAGCGACCAAATAAGGTTCGACGTATATCCGCTTTTCGTTGTCCCCCACTTTCTGAAACCACATTCCCCGCCAATCAGAATCCGGCACATCCCGTGAAAAAGCAAAAGTATCATTGCTCACCCAAGTAATGCCTGCCCTGCTTGACACCGGAACTGCCGTCTTCTTCTCTAAATCCGCCAGCGCCACGTTCCTGCCCTCAAACCCACCGGCAGCGAAGAGGTAGCGGCCGTCCGGCGACGGCTCGCCGATCTTGAAGCACGCAAACGGCAGCGTGGCCGCTTCAGTCAAAGTGTGACCCAACCGGTCGTAGACGACGATCGCCTTCGCCGCCGCTAGTCCAAGGCACCGGTCGTTGTTCAACCACAAGAAGTCGTTGATCGCGGTCCGGCCCACCGGGATCGTTTTGCCTTCGTCGGCGTCCACGTCGTAGCAGTAGAACTGCCCGTTGAGCATGCCCACCACCCACCGGCTGTCCGGCGAGCGGCGCTTGCCGATCTCGCTCAGCGGGATTCTAGTCGGCTTGACGCTCCCGCTCTCAAGGTCCACCCGCAGCAGGTTGTTCGCGCTGCGAAAGATTAAGGTCTTATCGGTCAAGAGCTGCACGTTCTCGGCGAAGAAGCCCTCTAGGAAGATGCCTATCGTCGTCACTTGCCGCTCATGGACGAACTTGAACGCCTGCCAGTCGGCCTCGGCCATCCACAAGTCCTTGTTGCGCACGAACACGCACTTGCCCGTGTCGCGCACGAAGGCGGGGGGCGTCGGCATCATCATCGCCGCTTCGCGCGTGCCGTCACAAGCGTAGCGGGCAAAGCCGCAGTCATACTGGCCAATGATCTTCTTGGCAGCCTGGTCGTAGAACAGCTTGACCGGATGATCTCCGTGCAGCCAGTTCTTGAACAGGCACTCGCCCGTCCCGGCGTCGTAGAGGTCGTCATCGGCGAGGAAGAGGTAGTCGATCCTCACCGCGACCTTGGCCGCTCGCTCGCGGATGGCCGCTTGCTCGGCCGCGGTGTCGCGCGGTAAACGCGCCTTACCGTGGCTGCGGAACAACCACCAAGTGCCGAAGAGCAGCGTGCTGCCGACGATGATCCCCGCCATCAAAGCGTATTTAGGGAACTGTCGGATCAAGGGCCACCATCTCATATAAAGAGTTATCTCAGGCGGCGGCCGCTTCCCCCTGGTTCTCAAAACCCGGCGGCGTGATCAGGATGGCGCTGATGAAGGTGTCGTTGCCGTGGTGGTCCTGCATCTCCGAATCCGCCTCCTTGAGCCACACCACCTTCTTCTGCTTGACGCCGTCAAACACCCGCTCACCCAATCCGCGCCCTTTGACGGTGATGAGATAACCGCCGAAATCGAGGTCAAGCGTGCCCGATTCGGGGTCGTAGTTGAAGAATATAAGGTCCGAATAGGCGAAGGCCGTTCGCAACCCTGTGCGAAATCGCAGCTCCAGAAAATGCTCCTCCATCCGGTCGCCGACCAGGATGAGCGAGAACTTGTCGCCTTCGGCAGAGGTGGCCTCCGTAGGCATGCCGCCCGCAGAACGCCGCGAATCCAGAAGTTTTTCGACCGCACTTTGACCCATACAGAAGCACCTAGAACGGATTGGATACCCGAGTATGGCCGATTATCTGGCCGTCTTGCAAGTCTTCTGAATAAAGAATGTCACAGCCTGAGGTAGTTGCCGCCGCGACGATCATGCTGTCATAGAGGGAAAAGCCGTAACGCTCGGCGATCTTGATGCCTTCATCGTGAACCTCGGCAGTGAGCGGAACCACGTGGCACGTCGTGCGCAAGGAAGCCAACAGTTCTCGGACGGTAGGCCAATCGCGCTTCGTTTTCCGCAGTGCGACCACGGCAAACTCATTTAATACCTGTACGCTGATCGTCCCGTTCCTCAAGCGCAGCAACTGATCCGCTTTGTCAGCTTTAGTTGCGTCACTGGACAAGGAATAAAGTAAAACGTTCGTGTCGAAAAAAACTCTATCTCCGGGCATTTGCCTCTTCCCGGTCGAAACGAAAATCGGCGGGTAACAGACCACGGTATTTGCGCAGACGTTTCAATGCTTCCGCGACCTCCGCCTGCCTTTTAGGGTCAGCGTTGCGTCCAATCACATGGACTTCAACCTCATCGCCCTCGCGTAAATCCCAAGCGCTGATCGTGCTGGTTGGCAGGAACACCCCCAAGCCATCCCCAAATCGTATCACCTGCATAAGAAACTCCCTCCGAATAGTTTATCTTGTTTATTCTAAGGGTTTTTACCGCGAAACGCAAGCTTTCCAGCTGGGGCGTCAACGTCCGCGTCGGACGACCGGAGCAGGCGTTTTTACCTGCGCTTGAACTTTCGCCTTAACCGCGCGCGCAGCATCCGCAACTCGCTGTTTGACTCCGTGCTTGGCTGCCTCACCTAGCGTTGACTGAGGTAACTGGCCTCGGCGTTTGTCCGCGACGTTAGCTTGGAAAGCGCCCTTCACCTTCGCTGAAACCGTCGCAAAATGGTTTTTCGCCGCCGACAGCTTCTCGGCAAAACGCTGTTCGCGCGACGATGCAGGCTTCGCCTGAGGTGCGGCTTTGGCCGCGGTCTGGGATTGGGTTTGCTTGGGAGCAGCCAGCTTCTCTTTGGTCGACGTGGTCAGTTCCGTTGGGCGTAGGAAGCTTTTACCCTTTAGCTGTACCACCGTCTTCTTTTCCCCAAGACCGCTGGGGTGCCCCTTGCTTCGGCTCTTGCCGTCCGGCCCTGCCATGCCCCGGCGCATCTCAAGATACTGCCGGAAATCCATCGTCTCCGGCTTCTTGATGGTATCTTGCTTGCGCTCTTTGAGGAGGTTTTGCACATGGCTCTTGGCGGCATTCTCTGCCCGGCGGCTGTGGATGGCATCGCGCCACTGGCGAGCGCCCATTTCGCTGCTCATAAAGGAGTTGATTTGATGTGCGGTCAGCCCGGCAAGCTCGATGGCCGCTTGCCGCTGTGAAGTGTTGCCGACCGCGTACTGTAATCCCTGGCGGCTATCGGTGTAAATGCGAATGCTCTCTCTTCCACGGCTGACCGACACATAAAACTGCTCGCGGCTGGAGGCCACGAAACTTGCCTCGGATTGTGCCACCAGCACATCGCGCACGCTTTTGCTCTGCGAAGCATGAGAGGTGCTGACATAACCCAGGGTGAGGTGCCCCCACTTGGAATCGAGAACTGCCCCGGTATTTAGGACGATGCTGCCAGCCCGGTTGAACTTGGCGACGGTGAAGACATCGCCGTTGTTCAAGCGACGGCCATCCTCGCTTTTGCCGTTGCGGGTGATTCGCACACGATCCCCCCGCGCGAGGCTGATTTCCCTTTCCTCAAACACCTGAAACTTCTCGGCTTGATCGAGTGGGAGGATGATTTCACGGCCAAGGGCGTTGACGGCTTTTATCCCTTCCTTCCCGCCTTGATCGACAATGCGGAACAATTCACCCCGCCGGATGCCCGGCGCGTTCTGGTGAAATTGCACGGCCAGCCTCGCACTGTAGTTCTCAGGGCGCTCTTTGTCGGCGTTCTCCCAACGCAGATCGTGATACTGGACGAAAGCTTTTTCGGGCCCGAGCCGTCCAGCTTCGCGCTTTGCTTCCCGGATGGCGGTCGTCACCTTGGCCGCCTCAGCATGGGTGGGTGATATCACCAGCGGCACCGAGTCTTTACGGCTCAGGCGCAGGTAATCCTCTGCCAAGAACCGATAGCGTTCCGCCTCATCCGGGATTTCGATGAACGCACCTAACTGGTCCAGCCGCTGGAAGGCTGCCTGCAAATCGCCCTTGCTTAAGGCTGCCACCGCTTTCCGGTAGATTTCGCCATCCTGCCGACGAATCTCCATCACTTCCGCTATCGGCAGCCCGGCATATTGCTGCATCAGCCGGAAAGCATCCCCACGCGCGACCGGAGCATGCTGCGCCGTGTCGCCCGTCAGGATAACCCGGGTGCGGTTCCCGGCTATCAGCATGAGCTTCCACATGTCGCGGACCCCGAGCAAACCGGCCTCATCGACCCAAATCACCTGTCCGCGCGTGCGGTTTTGCAGGTCAGTATCGACCAGCAGCCGCGCCACCGTCTCGGCACCGGTGAAGCCTGCCTCGCGGAGAGTATCGCGCGAGGCGGAAGCAGACGGAGCGAACGCGAACACCCGCAAGCCTACTTTCTCTA
>CALMAQ010000010.1 GCA_937859745.1 uncultured Verrucomicrobiota bacterium
CCCGACAAGCCCGGCCCCGCGTTCGCCGCGCCCCAGGGCCGCCGCGGGCCGTTGGTCCACCGCGACTCGGACTTCTCCTTCCCGCCCGCGCTCGCCGGGTTCCGCCGCGTGCGCCACGTCCAGTTCGACGCCAGGGGGCAGGACATCTCCGTGGACTACCGCCACGACGAACCGGCCCTGGCGGCGTCGATCTACATCCTGCCGCGCAACGGCGAGAGCGCCGAGAAGGAGTTCGACCGCCGCGTGGCCGAGATCGGCGCGCAGCACCACGGGGCGCGCGCCGTCAACAGCGGACCCATCGAGGTGTCGCCCGCGCACGAGCCGGCGGAGTCGGCGGAGTTCCGCTACCAGGGACCCTTCGGCGGGCAACAGCAGACCCTGCGCGCGCGCCTGATCGTCGCGGAGCACAAGCAGTGGTTCGTCGTGTACCGCTTCAGCTATCCCGCCGGGGAGCGCGCCCGGGCCGAGGGGTTGACGACGGCGCTGGCCAACGAGTTCGCCTGGCCGTGATCCGCGAGGAGGTCCGCGTCCGCGCGCTGGCGGGAGTGGCACGGAGGGCGCGCGAAACGAGGCTGGCTCCACGCGGTTCCGGGGAGTAAACTCCTCGCGTGACGCCTGACATCCTCGACCTGCCCGACGTGCGCGCCCGCCTGGGCCGCCTGAGCGTGGAAGCCTACGAGGCGATGACCGACCTGGGCCTGCTGGCGGAGAACCAGGAGTTGATCCGGGGAATGCTCGTCACGAAGCTGCCCAAGTCACCTTTGCACCGAAAGCTCGCCAGACGAATTTTCCTCTTCCTGATGGCTTGGCAGCGAGGGGGGTTCGTCGTTTTCATCGAAAGTCCGTTGCGGCTCGCCGACTCCGTGCCTGAACCTGACGCGATGATCGTACGCGGCGAGGAAACCGACTTCGACACGAAACACCCGACCAACGCGGAGTTGGTGGTGGAGGTAGCGCTCAGTAGCACGGAGCTGGACCGCGCCAAGGCGGCGCTCTACGCCGGGGCGGGCGTGCCGGAGTACTGGATCGTCCTGGCCGAGGAACGGCAGGTGGAGGTTTACCGCCAACCGGAAGGCGGCGTGTACCGGCAGCAGCGCCTCTACGCGGCGGACGAGACGCTGGCCTGCGGGAGCGTGCCCGGCCTGTCTGCCCCGCTGGAAGATTGGTTCGCTTGAAGTCCGGGCGATCCGTCCTCCGCCGGTCGGGCCAACGCCCCTGCGCCAGCGGGGCACGCGCCTTTCCAGCGCCGCGAACTCTCCCGCGCAGCGAAGTCGTGGCGCGCAGAAGTGGGTCAAGCCTGGCGGGTCCGGCGCGCCCACGCGCCCGCGCCCAGGATCCCGGCGGCGGCGAGCAGGGCCAGGGTGGATGGTTCCGGCACCGGGGCGAACGTGACGCGCACGTCGTCCACGCCGATGAAGTCGCCGCCGCCGCCGCTGCCGGAAACCACCGTCAGGGAACTGATGGCGTGACCGCTGTCCGTGAAGCCCACGAAGGCCACCCCGCCCGAGGCGTCCGGCTGGGCCGGAACGGTCACGACCTGGCTGCTGCCGTCGTTGAAACTGAGCGTGACGGTCCCGAATTCGGTTTGAACCCCGGTGAAGTAGGCACCGAAGGTGTTGATGGGGTTGCTGAAGGTGAAGGTGGCGGTGCCGCCCAGCACGTTGAGATAGTTGCTGCCGCCGAACGTCGTGTCGTACCCGGCGAGGCTCGGAGCCGCCGCGTCGTTCGGGGTGTTGGCGACCGACTGGTTGTTGCCCGAAAAATCTGTGCCGCTGACGCTCACGCCGGAGCCGAGGCTCAGGGAGCTGAAGCTGCCCACCGGCGCGGTTTCAAAGGTAAAGACGGTCGCCGCGCCGAACGCGGTGAGCACCGAGCCGAAGTTCGCGGCGGCGAGGTTGGAATTGGGCCGGGCGGCGGCGGGGCCGGCCCCCGGGTCGTTGCCGATGTAGGTGACGACCGCGCCGTGCGCCGCCGGGCAGGCGAACGCGAACGCGATGGTGCCGACACTGCCGAGGGTCAAGGCGCGCAGGGACTGCGCGGTGAGGAAAGAACGGGTTTTCATAAGGATAAAAGAACGAATTGCTGTGTGGTCCGGACCGGAAAGTAAACCTGTGAGGAATGGGTGAACTCAGCTGGCGGCTAGCACGCGCGCGCTCGCCGCGCCCGCAGCCAGGCACCCAGGCCCGCGGCTCCCGCGCCCGCCAGCAGTGCCACGACCGAAGGCTCGGGGACCGGGGCCAACGAGAAACGCACGTCGTCCAGGCCGATGAAGTCGCCCAGGGTGTTGGACGGATTGGGGGTGTTGATGGTGACGCTGGAAATCTTGCGTCCGGCATCTGTGAACCCTAGGAACTCCACGCCGCCAGCGCTGGAACTGCTGTTCGTCAGCGTCAACGTCTGCGCCGTGCCGTCATTGAAGGTGACGGTTTCGCCCGCGAACTGCACGCCGCTGAAGTAGCCGCCAAAGGCGTCGATGGGCTGGCTGAAGGTGAAGGTGAGGGTGCCTGCGTTGATGTAAACGAAGTTGGCGCCGCCGAACGTGGTGTTGTAGCCGTAGAGGCCGTCGGGCGTACCTGCCGCCGAGTTGCGGATGGTCTGGTTGCCGCCCAGGTAATCCGTGCCGCTGAGGGTGACGCCGTTGCCGAGGCTCAGGCTGCTGAAACTGCCCAGCGCCACGTTCTCGAAGTTCAGGAAATTCACCGGACCCAGCGTGCCCGCCGCCGGGTCGAACTGCGCCGCCGCCAGATTGGAGTTCGGCCGCGGGTCGGTCGAGTTGGCTCCGGGATCGTTGCCCGCGTAGGTGACGACCGCGGCGTGCGCCCCCGAACAGGCGAGCGCGAGGCTGCCGAGGCCGCAGAGAACCCAGCGGTGCAACGCTGGCGTGGACGGAAAAGAACGTGTTTTCATGGTGGCTGTGATGGACAAAGCACCGGGAATAATGGGTTTAGCTCATCCTGGCAAGAATTTTCTTTGCGAATGCAAAATTGAGAGACCTTGGCGCGCCGTGATACGGTGCCGGGTGGGAAGCCCGTGCGCGGGCCAGCCGCCGGTTGCCGGGCTACTTCGCGGCGGGACTTTGCCGTCGCGCACCGCGTAGACCCCGATGGAAGCCTGCATGCGCGGCTCAGCCTCGGCGGGTGGTCCAAGAGAGCGGACTGCCGGTCAACCAAACAGCGCGCCGCAGGTGCATCGGGAACCATGGTCCTGATCGCTCTCCGAGCGACTCCCGAACTGTCTGGATGGAACGCCGCCAATCATCGGAAAGGCAGACGGTCAGGGATCGGCCCGGAGAGCCGTCCCTACCTTGGGTCACGACGCGCCGGCGGCGCGGTGCCGCTCAAATGTGGATCGCCATGCCGTAGGCCGCGCCCGTGGCCTCGTGGATGGCCTCGGCCAGGGTCGGGTGCGCGTGGATCGTCGCCTCGATCTCCTCGTGCGTCGCCTCCAGGGTGATCGCCAGGCCCAGTTCCGCCACGAGTTCCGTCGCCTCCGGGCCGACCAGGTGCGCGCCCAGGACCTCGCCGTGCTCCGCGCCGAAAAGGATCTTGACGAACCCGTCCCCCTCGCCCACCGCCTGCGCCTTGCCGCTGGCCAGGAACGGGAACTTGCCCACCTTGTACGCCATGCCCTTTTCCTTGGCGGCGCGCTCGGTCAGGCCCACGCTGGCCACCTGCGGCTGGCAGTACGTGCAGCCGGGAAAGACCGTCACCTTGCGCGGGGTCTTGCCGTCGAACAGGCCCTCGACGCACTGGATGGCCTCCCAACTGGCGACGTGCGCGAGCCAGGGCGGCCCGATGATGTCGCCCGCCGCGTACACGCCCGGGACGTTCGTCTGATAGGCGTCGTCGGTTTGCAGGTAGCCGCGCGCGTCGCGCTTGAAGTCCAGCCCGCCGGGCAGGACGGGCGTCACCCCGATGGCCACGAGCAGCACGTCGGCTTCGATGAGCTCCGGCGCGCCCTTCTCGCCCGCCGCCGTGACCTTGACCCCCTTGTCGGTCACCTCGGTGTTTTCGACCTTCGTGCCGGTGAGCACCTTGATCCCGTCCTTGACGAAGCTTTTTTGCACCACGGCGCTGACTTCCTCGTCCTCCACGGGCAGGATGCGCGGCATCATCTCGATGAGCGTCACCTTCGTGCCGAAGGCGTTGTAGAAGTACGCGAACTCGACGCCGATGGCCCCCGCGCCCATGATGACCATGCTCCGGGGCTGGGTGGGCAGCGTCATGGCGTCGCGGCTGCCGATGACCGTTTTGCCGTTGAAGGGCAGGTCGGGCAGGGGGCGCGTGGCGCTGCCGGTGGAGAGGAGGATTTTCTCGGCCGTGTGCGTCTGCTCCTGGCCGTCGGCGGCCTTGACGCGGACGGTCCTGGCATCCTGGAACGTGCCGTCGCCCCGGAGGTAGTCGATCTTGTTCTTCTTGAAGAGGAATTCGATGCCCTTGGCCATCTTGTCGGCGACGCCGCGCGAGCGGCCGACGATCTTGCTCCAGTCGAAGCTCAGGTTGTCGAACTGGAAGCCGAACTCGGCGGCGCGGTGGCTCATCGTGTGGAAAAGCTCGGCGTTGCGCAGCAGGCTCTTGGTGGGGATGCAGCCCCAGTTCAGGCAGGTGCCGCCGGCGCGGTCGCGCTCGACGACGGCGACCTTTTTGCCCAACTGCGCGGCGCGGATGGCCCCGACGTACCCGGCCGGGCCGCCGCCGATGACGATGAGATCGTAGTTCATGGGAAGGGGCAAGGTAAGCGCGCGGGGCGACCTTGCAAGGCAAGGCGGAGCCGCGGAAGAAAGATGCTGTCCTGTTCACGCGAGTGGATTACACTACCCGCCATGTCAGCGATCCTCGATTTGCCCGAGATGCGCGCCCGCGTGGCCCGTTGGTCGGTAGCGGATTACGAGCGGTTCGTTGAACGGGGATTGTATGAAAAAGGCTTCGAGCTGATCCGCGGTTTCATCGTCCAAAAGATGCCGAAATCCCCCTTGCACCAGACGTTGACCGAACTGATTTGTGACCGGATTCGTGGTTGGTTATCCGTCGGCTATTTCGTCCGGCAAGAGGGATCATTACGGCTGGCCGACTCCATGCCGGAACCTGACGTGGCGGTCGTGCGTGGTCGTAGAACCGATTTTTTCAACAGCCATCCCACCACGGCAGAGCTCGTGATAGAAGTTGCTGTCAGCAGTGTCGCCCTGGACCGCGAGAACGCCTCGCTCTACGCCGAAGCGGGTGTGAGCGAATACTGGATCGTGCTCGCACAGGAGCGGCAGGTCGAAGTCTACCGCCAACCGCAGGACGGTGTGTACCGGCAGAAACGCCTCTACGCGGCGGGCGAAACGCTGGCCTGCGAGAGCGTGCCCGGCCTGTCTGCCCCGCTGGAAGATTGGTTCGGCTGAAAAAGGTTCGACGGGCGGCCCCGTGCGCGGGCATCCTGCCCGGTATGCGCTGTCTGCTCCTGCTGCCGATCTTCCTCGGGTGGTGCCTGGCTGCCGTCCACGCGGCGGACGCGCCCCCGGCCCCGTCCTGCGTGCTGGTCATGGCGTCGTTCGAGGAGGAACTCGCCGCCATCGAAAAGCTGGCCGTGCCCGACCCGGCCAGGGTCGAGACCACCACGATCAACGGCGTCACCTTCCGCTCCGCCGATCTGGGCGGCGGGCGGCGGGGCGTGTTCTTCCTGACGGGGATGAGCCTGGTCAACGCGGCGGGCACGACGCAGCTCGCGCTGGACCGCTTCCATCCGCGGGCCGTGTTCTTCGCGGGGATCGCGGGCGGGGTGAACCCGAAGTTCCACCCGGGCGACGTGATCGTGCCCGCCCGGTGGCGCTACCACGCCGAGGCCGCCTACTTCAACGAAACCGCCCCCGGCAAGTTCCGGCTGCCGGACTGGTTCCCGCACAAATACGCCAACTTCGGGATGATCCACCCGGACGACGTGCAGGTCATCCGCGAGGGCATGAACAAATACGAGCGCGTCCCGGCCTTCCCCGCCGACGAACGTTTGCTGGCGCTGGCGCGCGGCGCGGCGGCGGCGCTGCCGCCGCTGAAGGTGGGCGAGCGGGTCTGCCAGGTGGAGTGCGGCGGGGTCGGCGTCAGCGGCACGGTGTTCTGCGACAACGCCGAGTACCGCAAGTGGGTGTTCACGACGTTCAGGGCGGATTGCCTGGACATGGAAAGCGCGGCCATCGCGCAGGTGTGCTGGACGAACCAGGTGCCCTGCCTGGTTGTGCGCGGCCTGAGCGACCTGGCGGGCGGCCAGCCCGGCAAGAACGAGCTGGAGTTCCTGCAAGCGGCGGCCGACCACGCCGCGCAGGTGCTCGCGCGGACGTTGCAGGCGGACGCCGCGCCGGGGGTCAGTCCAAGGAACTGAAAAGGCGGCCAAACCAATGGCTCACAAATCTCGGATGATCCGCGCGTATTCGTCGTGCGAGCCAATCCAGAACCACTCGACGCGCTCGCCGTTCACGACTGCCAGCGCCCGGAAGTCGCTGCCGACACGGGCAGACCAGAAGCGTCCGACCGGCTTGAAGTGAATCGAAGGATGGTATGGGTCGCGCAGCCAGAGCCGGAAGTTCTTGTGTGCGAGCGAATCTCGACGGAAGAGCCGTGAGCCGGCTACGAAAGCTTTTCTTGGTCGAGGACTTCATGGAGGGGAACGTCGGGCTGGCCTTCGTTCTCGTGCTGGAGGCTCTGGTAGAAGGCGTCCAACCGTCCACTCCGGGCGTCGTCCTCGACCTGGCGATCCCAAGCATCGGCAGCGAACTCGCTGAACCAGGCACGCAGTTCGGCGAGATCGTGCTGGGAGAGCCTGCTGATGGCACTCTCAATGTCTTTGACGGTGCTCATGTGGGCAAGATTAAGCCGTTCGTTTCCGGGGAGCAAGCGTGCAAGCAGCACAGTGGACAAGCCCAAGGGACCAAAGCTCAAGAGAGGGTCGGTGGGGGCGTACCGTCAGGCGGCAGCGGACTGGTTGTCGGGGGAACCGACCATCCGCGTGACCTGCGCGTGGTCGAAGAGCGTCGGGGTGCCATCTAAAGCGACATACACAGCCAAGCCGCCACGATAAACCAGTGCATCCGGGTGATCCACGGTGATGCTCTCGCCGCTGGACAATTCTACGCTGAATGACTGAAAGGGCTTGCGGCGGGAAAAAGCGTTCAAGCTGCGCTCAAAGCTCTCCGACTCCATGACGACGAGCGTAGCGCAGGAGTGAACAGGCGTCTAGCGGGTGAGGATAGTTGCCCAGCAATCCAAGCTCAGCAACAGAGGCTGGCGAAGTAAACGTGGAGTACAGAGAAGACGTAAAAGCCAGCCGCTGTTCGCTGGAGCGCGGCTGTCAGGCGGCGGGGTGTCACTCGACGTATGCCTTGGAGATGAGAGTAGTGTTGGGATGCCCATCTGAAACATGACACAACAACCCTCCGTAACTGCAAAGCTGTCCCTTGTGCGGAAGCTCCTCTTTGCGCAGGGGAAAGTGAACGGGTGACAACTGGAAGGCGATGCCTCTGAGGTAGGAAACACCCGCGCTGCCTGCGGGAACCACCAGATCGAATGATCCATCTTGGTGGCTCGTGGTACGGGCAAGAAGGAGCGACCTACGACCGAAAGCAAAGGGGGCATGATGAGCCTCGATCTGAACACCGGCAACCGGAGCGTTGGTCTGTGCATCAAGCACAACGCCGGTGTAGTGTCGCTCCGAGGGCGCGGCAAAAAGAGGCGAACTCGGCGAAGCAAGCAGCAGGAAGAGGAGAATCGTACCGAAAAATGTATGACGTGTCATAAAAAGTACGGCGTAGCTGCCTAACTTGGTAGTAGGTGAACGGAAATCGTAAAACAAGACGAACAATCTTCGTCTAACACGGACGGCAACCCCCGGCTTGGCAGCGGCGCGGGGGGACGCTACACCTGGACGCACCACCACCGTGCTTTCCGCCCTCGACCGACTCTTCCACCTGCGCGACAACGGCACCACCGCGCGCCGCGAACTGCTCGCCGGGCTGACCACCTTCGCGGCCATGGCGTACATCCTCGCCGTCAATCCGCTCATCCTGGGCGCGGCGGGCATGGACCACGGGGCCGTGCTGACCGCCACCGCCCTGGCCGCGGCGGGGACCACGCTCGCCATGGGGCTCTGGAGCAACTACCCGCTGGCGCTCGCGCCGGGCATGGGGCTCAACGCCTTCTTCGCGTTCACCATGTGCCACCAGGCCGGGCTGCGCTGGCCGGAGGCGCTGGGGCTCGTGTTCTGGGAGGGCGTGCTGTTCCTGGCGCTGTCGGCGGGCGGGGCGCGGCAGGCGCTCGTCGCGGCCATCCCGGCGGGATTGAAGGCGGCCATCCCCTGCGGCGTGGGGCTGTTCATCGCGTTCATCGGGCTCAAGAGCGGCGGGATCATCGTGGCGGACCGGGAAACGTTCGTCACCCTGGGCGACTTCCGGCAGCCGGCGCTCTGGCTGGTGCTGCTGGGGGTCGTGGGGACGGCGGCGCTGCTCGGGCGCGGGGTGCGCGGGGCGGTCGTGCTGGGTGTGCTGGCGGTGGCGGTGGCGGGGCTCTTTGTGCCCGCGCTGCCGGGATCAGGGTTCGGGCCACGCGTCACCAACCCGCCGCCGGGCGTGTTCGGCCTGCCCGCGTCGCTCGCGCCGACGTTGGG
>CALMAQ010000011.1 GCA_937859745.1 uncultured Verrucomicrobiota bacterium
CTCCACCAGGTCCTTCGGCTGCGCTCGCGGACTCGCTGCGCTCAGGATGACAGAACTTTGATGGGCGCGCGCGTTCTCCTGCTCTGCCATCCGTCATCCGTCATCCGTCATCCCGCATCTTGCATCTTCTCCTGCATCCTGCATCCTGCATCCTGCATCCTGCATCCTGCATCCTGCATCGGTGCCTCCGGTGCCTCCCATGAAACACGACAAACGCGCGCTCGTCACCGGCGGCGCGGGCCTGATCGGCTCGCACCTCACCGACCTCCTCCTCCGCGAAGGCTGGACCGTCCGGGTCTTGGACAACCTCGAACCCCAGACCCACCGCCTCGGCAAGCCCGCCTGGGTCAACGCGCAGGCCGAATTCGTCCACGGCGACCTGACCGACCGCGACACGATCCGCGCCGCGATGGGGGGCATCGACGTGGTGTTCCACGAGGCGGCCTACGGCGGCTACATGCCCGAGATCGCCAAGTACGTGCGCGTCAACAGTTTCGGCACGGCGCAACTGCTGGAGGTCATCCGCGAGGACAACCTGCCCATCCGGAAGATCGTCGTCGCCAGTTCGCAGGCCGTCTACAGCGAGGGCGCGGCCCACTGCCCCAAGCACGGGCTGGTCTTCCCCGCCGTGCGCCCCGTGGAACAACTTCGCACCGGCGACTGGACCGTCCACTGCCCGCTCTGCGGCGCGGACACGACGCCCGTGCCCACGCCCGAGGAAGCGCCCGTTGGCGGCGAGACCGTCTACGGCCTGACCAAGGTGGACCAGGAAAAGCTGGTGCTCCTGTGGGGCAAGCAGGTCGGCATCCCCACGGTGGCGCTGCGGTATTCCTGCACGTTCGGGCCGCGCCAGAGCATCTTCAACCCGTACACGGGTGTCATCGCCATCTTCTGCACGCGCCTGCTCAACGGCCTGCCGCCCGTCTTGTACGAGGACGGCGAGCAGACGCGCGATTTTTCCTTCGTCGAGGACATCGCCCGCGCGAACCTCCTGGCCGCCGAGCACGACGCGCTGGACGGCCTGCCGGTCAACGTGGGCAGCGGCCAGGGCGCGCCGATCCGCGAGGTGGCCGAGCAGATCAGCGAGGCGCTGGGCATCCGCATCGCGCCCGAGATCAACGGCGAGTTCCGCCCGGGCGAGATGCGCCACCTCACCAGCGGCACGCGGCGCATCCGCGACGCCGTCGGCTACGCGCCGCAGACCGACCTGCTCACGGGCGTGGGCAAGTACCTGGAATGGATCCGCACGCAGGCGGACGTGAAGGATTACTTCAGCGAGGCCGCGCAGTTGCTCAAGACCAAAGGCATCGTCCACAAGGCCACCCGATGAACCCGCCGCCATCCCTCCGGCCGCGCGCCGTTGAGCAGTTCGCCGCCGCTTACGCCTTCGCGGACCGCACCATCGTCATCACCTACGGACACATCCCCGGGGAAAATCTGCTCGTCCAGGGAGCGATGTGTCTCACCGTGCGGCAGACGGCCACGATGGAAGTCCTGGGCTACGCCGTGTTGCAGGCGTTGGAGTCCTTCCTGCCCGGTTACATCCTGCCCGACGACTACGCCGACCAACGCAAGAAACAGCTCCAGGCGCTGGGCGTGCGCTCCGAGCGGGAGATCCAGCGGCAGGCGAAGTTCTGCTCGTTCCGCCGCACGCCCGAGGTCATCGTCTTCCAGCCGACGCACAACGGCGGCCACAAGGGCGAGCGCAAAGGCTTCCAGCCACTGCCGCAGGCGGTCATCACCATCCCGGAGCGGTCCGAACTGGTGGAGGTGGGCGTGGCGTTGCAGGAGGCGTTCAAGCGGTGCACGACGGTGTTCGGTTGAGTGGACGGCCAGCCGGAATCAATGCCCTGGCAGGTTGGGCTATCATCACCTGCTGTCTTCACGTTCGACACGGCTTGTGGCGCTGGCATTTATCATGATCAGCTTTGCTGGATTCACAGAGGTATTTGCCAGTGGGGCGATTGGCTGGGTGCCACGGGCAACGCGCCGGCGCGGAGACTACGCGGCGGACCGCTGCGCGCCGCTGTGAGGCACTTCGCCACGCCCGAACTCTGGTTCCATTTCCGTTGCCTGCGAGCCCCCGTGCCATTACCCTGCCCCGCATGATTCAAACCGTTGAAGCCGTGATCGACGAGCAAGGCGGCATCCGTTTGCTCCAGCCCATCCATGTGACCGGCAGTCACCGGGCACTCGTGACTATTTTGGATGAACAACCCGCACCCGTCGCACACGAGACCGCTATCCTGAGCGAAGCAGCGCTGGCCGTGGACTGGAACCGCGCCGAGGAGGACGCCGCATGGTCACACCTTCAATCGGCTCAATAGTGCTCGTGCCGTTTCCTTTCTCGGACCTCACACAGTCCAAGCTCCGTCCGGCCGCCGTGCTGGTGCCCGCCGGACGCGGCGACTGGATTTTGTGCCAGATCACGAGCAATTCATATGGTGACTCCCAGGCCGTGATACTCGCCAACAGCGACTTCGACCGAGGCGGCTTACGGCTGGTCAGCCATGCCCGCCCAGCCAAGCTTTTCACGGCTCACGAAAGTTTGTTCGTGACGGAGCCGGGCAAGCTGCGCCCGGAATCACTGCGAAAGATCGTGGAT
This sequence comes from uncultured Verrucomicrobiota bacterium, assembly GCA_937859745.1. Taxonomy (GTDB): domain Bacteria; phylum Verrucomicrobiota; class Verrucomicrobiia; order Chthoniobacterales; family SZAS-18; genus CAHJWO01. The sequence continues at coordinate 2,606 of CALMAQ010000011.1, forward strand.
GGAGTGATTGCTATTCTAGGACGTTGAGCGCCAGCCACCCATGCCTGCCGCCAACGTCTCCGTCATCATCCCCTGCCTCAACGAGGAGGAGCCCATCGCCGACGTGGTGCGCGAATGCCTCGCCACGGGGGTCCCGCGCGAGGTCCTCGTCGTGGACAACGGCAGCACCGACGGGACCGCCGCCCGCGCCGCCGCCGCCGGGGCG
>CALMAQ010000012.1 GCA_937859745.1 uncultured Verrucomicrobiota bacterium
GTCGCGGCCGATCCCGGCCGGGCGCACGGGCGAGGCGCGCGGCACGGTGGCGTTCTTCTTCCGCGAGCCCCGCGAGCCCCACCCGGCGGAACTCGAAATCCTCGCGCTGACCGCGCACTTGGGCGCGCTGGCGCTCGAATGCTCCCACAGTGAGGACCGTTTCCGCGCCGTCTTCGAGCACACGCGCGACCTGATTTTCCTCTTCGACGATGCGCGCCGCGTCACCGACGCCAACCCGTCCGCCTGCCTGCTGCTGGGCGCGGGACGCGCGGCCGTCGTCGGCCGGCCCATCGACCGCTTCCTCAAGGTCACGCCCCGGCCCGGCCAGCCCGGACGCGAGGAGCGCTGGTCGCAGTTCATCCTGGGCGCGCGGCGCGAGGGCGAGTGCGTGGTCCACGGGGTGGACGGCGGGCGGCACCAGGTGTCCTTCCGCTCGGAGGCGAACTTCCTGCCGGGCCTGCACCTGTGCGTCGCGCAGGACATCACCCGCCGCAAGCTCCACGAGGAGGCCGTGCGCCACGCCGAGCAGCTCTACCGCACGCTCGTCGAGACGACCCACACCGGCTACCTCGTCGCCGACGAGACCGGGGGCGTGCTCGACGCCAACGCCGAGTACATCCACCTTTCCGGCCACGACAACCTCGACGCACTGCGCGGCCGGCGGCAGCACGAATGGGTCGCCCCCGAGGACCGCGAACGCTTCGCCATCGCCCTGGCCATCTGCCGCGAGGCCGGGCACGTCCGCAACCTGGAGGTCGACTTCGTGGACGGGCACGGCGGCCGGACCCCCGTGGAGATCAACGCCACCTCCCTGCGCACGGGCGACACCACCCGCCTGCTGGCCCTGTGCCGCAACATCACCGGCCGCCAGCAAACCCAGCAGGAACTCCAGGCCGCGCACCGCCTGCTGGAAACCCGCGTCGAGCAGCGCACCGCCGAACTGGCCCTGGCCAACGAGCAGATCCGCTCCCGCGCCCGGCAGCAGGAAAGCGTCGCCGAACTCGGCCGCCAGGCGCTGGCCGGCTTGGACATCGGAGCCCTCTTGCAGCAGGCCACCGAGACCGTGGCCGCCATCCTGGGCCTGGAATACGCCGCCGTGCTCGAACACGCCGACCCGGAGAGCGACCGGCTCTTGCTGCGCGCCAGCGTCGGCTGGCCCCCCTGCGCGCCGGGCACCGCCGTCTCGACCACCGACCCGCGCATGGTCTCGGGCTACGCGCTCCGGGCGGAGGTTCCCGTGGCGTTCGAGGACCTGGCCCGGGAAGCGCGCTTCGAGCCAACCCCCGGCATGCGCGAGGCCGGGGTGGTCAGCGGCATCACCGTCACCATCCGCAACGAGGCGGGCGTCTACGGCCTGCTGGCGGCGCGCTGCAAGCGGGCGCGCGCCTACCCGCCCGACGACGTGCACTTCATGGAGGCCATCGCCAACGTGCTGGCGGCGGCCATCGAACGCAAGCGCGCGGAGGAAACCATCCGGCTCGCGCAGATGGGCGCGGTGCAGGCCAACAACGCCAAGATCGACTTCCTCTCGCGCATGAGCCACGAGCTGCGCACCCCCCTCAACGCCATCCTCGGCTTCAGCCAACTCCTGGAGATCGAACGGCTGAGCGGCGGCCAGCGAGAGAGCGTCGAGCAGATCACGCGCGCCGGGCGGCACCTGCTCGAACTGGTCAACGAGGTGCTCGACATCTCGCGCATCGACTCGGGCAACATGACCCTCGTGCCCGAGCCGCTGGCCGTGGAGGAACTGCTGCGCGAGGCCGTGGACCTCATCCGCCCGCTGGCCGACATGCGCCGCATCAAGATCGCCCTGGAGTCGGCCGACCCCGCCGGCCCGGAGGGCGGCCACCACGTCCTGGCGGACCGGCAGCGGCTGCGGCAGGTGTTGCTTAACCTGCTCTCCAACGCCGTGAAGTACAACCGCGAGGGCGGCCGCGTGACGCTGCACGGCGGCTCCGCGCCCGACGGCAAGCACGTCCGCGTCGCCGTGACGGACACGGGCACGGGCATCTCGCCGGAGAACCTGCGGCTCCTGTTCACGCCGTTCGAGCGCCTGGGGGCCGAGAACACGAGCATCGAGGGCAGCGGCATGGGCCTGGCGCTCTCCAAGAAGCTCGTGGAAACGCAGGGCGGCGAGCTGGGGGTCCACAGCACCGTGGGCGTGGGCTCCACCTTCTGGGTGGACCTGCCCGTGGCCGCCGCGCCCGCCGACGAGCCGCCGCTGTTCTTCGAGGAGATGATCGGCCGGGCCTTCTTCGAGACCGAGGAGGAGCAAGCCGCCGCTGCCGCCGAAACCGCGAGCGCGCCCCCGCCCGCGCCGCGCACGGTGCTGCACATCGAGGACAACGAGCCGAACCAGCGCCTGGTCGAGATGTTGCTGGCGCGCCGGCCCTCGTTGCGGCTGCTGACGGCGACCCGCGGCGCGCAGGGCCTGGAACTGGCGCGGAAGCATCACCCGGACCTGATCCTGCTCGACATCCACCTGCCCGACACGAACGGCGAGGTGGTATTGCAAACGCTGCGGACCGACGCGGGCACGCGCGATACGCCCGTGGTGATGGTCAGCGCGGACGCGGCGGCCGTGCGGAAGAACCAGTTCGACGATATCGGCGCGAACGATTACCTGCTCAAACCGTTCAACGTGACGCAGTTCCTGAAAATCTTGGACGAACACCTCTTGAAAAACGTGGTCTGACAACCGCCGCGGGCGGTCGTGACCATGGTAGGGACCGCTCTCCGGGCGATCCGTGACTGCTGAAAAAGAAAAGGCAGCCCCAAAAACGGGGCTGCCTTCCTCGAAATCCGCTGCCCGGTCAATTTCAGGCGTCCGTGCGCTGCGTATGGTCTTCCAGGTGCGCGCGGAGCATCCAAGCGAGCTTCTCGTGGTCTTCCATGAGGCCCGTCAGGAAATCGGCCGTGCCGGTGTCTTCCAACTCGTCGTCGCATTTGTCGATGTCCTCGCGCAACCCCTTGATGATCGTCTCGTGATCCGTCAACAGGTTCTGGATCATCAGGTCCACCGGGGGACGCACGCCGGGTTCTTCCTTCAGGATGCTCTGGTCAATGAACTCCTGCATCGTGCCGATGGAGAACCCGCCCACCGAGCGGATGCGCTCGGCCACTTCGTCGGAGGCCTCTTGCAGCGCCTTGTATTGCTCCTCCAGAAACAGGTGCAGCGTGTGGAAGCGCGGTCCGGTCAGGTTCCAGTGGTAATTGCGGGTCTTGGTGTAGATGAGGCTCAGGTTTGCCAGCACGGGCTGGAGCAGCGCCACCACCTGCTTGCGGTTGTCCTCCTTGATTCCGATGTCGATCTGGCGGGTCGCCTTGTCGAGCGTGGGCTGGAGGGTGTTCAGGCTTTCCGTGGGAACGGTCGCGCCTTTTTTCTTGTCGTGCATATTCGTGGGTTCTTGAAAGGTTTCCAGGCCCGTAAGCGGCCCGATTTTGCTGTGTAATAGATTCGTCTACCCTCCCCCGCCCGGTTGCACGCTTCCGCCCGCGTAGCGCGCTTTTTCCACCGTTGGAAGGCTCCCGCCAGGCCTTGCGAGGCGGTGTTGTCTTGGATTGGATGACGGATGACGGATAAAAATTATCTTGTGCTCCGCGGCTACGGCAGGGCTGCGGAGCGAACAGCGTCCCCCTGCCGTCCCTCATCCCTCATCCGGACCAGGCGCTCACTCACGGGTCGATCATGGCGAGCCGCGCGGCGTGCCGCCCGCCCTCGAACGGTGTTTCCAGCCACACGCGCACGATCTCCAGCGCGGTCGTCAGGTCCACCATGCGCTCGCCCAGGGAGATGCAGTTGGCGTCGTTGTGCAGGCGGCCCAGCCGGGCGGTCTCCACGTTCCAACACAGCGCGCAACGCACCCCGCGCACCCGGTTAGCCACGATGGCCTCGCCGTTGCCCGAGCCGCCCAGCACGATGGCCCGCTCCGCCTCGCCCGCGGGCACCGCCTCGGCCGCCGGGCGCACGAAGTCCGGGTAGTTGTCGGCGGGGTCCATCTGGTAGGCCCCCTTGTCGATGACCTCGTGGCCGTTTTGCGTGAGGTATTGCCGGATGGCTTCCTTGTAATGGAATCCGGCGTGGTCTGATCCGATGGCGATTTTCATGGCTTGGGTAAAGAGGGAGGCAACGCTGCCCCGGGGACAGTCAAGCCGTTTTCTTTCGCGGACAAACGCGAAAATCCTGCCATCCTCTTCCCATGGACTCGCCCGGCTCCGCCCCGTACCGCTCCCTGCTCGCGCGCACGCAGGAAATCGCGCTGCTCCACAGCACCACGGCCCTGCTCCAGTGGGATCAGCACACCTACATGCCGCCCAAAGCCACGGACTTCCGCGCCGCGCAGGTCGCCTACTTCAGCGGCCGGTCGCACCGCCTGTTCACGGACGCGCAGGTGGGCGGCTGGATCGCGGCTTGCGAGGACGCCGGGCTGGCCGGTTCCGCCGACGCGGAGGTCAGCGCCAACGTGCGCGGCTGGCGGCGGCACTACGACCGCGCGACGAGGCTTTCCGCCGAACTGGTCGAGGAGTACGAGGCCGCCAAGGTCCGCGCGAACGCCGCCTGGGAACGCGCCCGCGCTCACAATGACTTCCCCGCCTTCGCCCCGCACTTGGAGGAGGTGTTCACCCTGACCGGGCGCATGGCCGACCTGTGGGGCTACGAGGCCACCCGCTACGACGCGCTGCTCGAAGGCTACGAGCCCGGCGCGCGCGAGAGGGACCTGCGGCCGCTCCTGGAAACGCTCGGGGCCAGCAGCGCCGCCCTGCTCGGACCGGCGGCGGACCGTTCCGCGCGCCTGCCCGCCGAC
>CALMAQ010000013.1 GCA_937859745.1 uncultured Verrucomicrobiota bacterium
TGCCCATCCCACTGGCGTCGATGGCGTTGCCAACCGTGATGTTGGCGCTCGTGAGCGAGATCGGTCCGCCCGTCGAGTTGGTCCCGGTGCCGGTACTGGTCAGCGCGGCGTTCGTGGCGATGCTGTCCGTGGTCGACGTTCCCGCGATTTTGGCCGTGATGCCGCCGCCAGTGGTGCCGCCACTCGTGGTAACGCTCGGCAGGGTCAGTGTCTCGGCGGTCGATCCGGCGTTAAGGGTCAGAGAGACGCTGCCGCCCATGCCGCCCGTGCTTGTGGCGCTGATTGCCCCGAGGGTCATGCCCGCCCGGGCAGTCAGCGTGACGTTGCCGCCATTGCCGGTCGCACCGTTGGCTGTGATGGCACCGCTTTGCAGCGTGCCGCCGGCCGCGGTCAACTGCACCGTGCCGGCCGCGCCCGTACCCGCGCCGCTGGTGGTGACGGTGCTGGCGAGCGTCAAGTCACCGTTGGCCGTGCTCAGGTTGATCTTACCACCCGTCGCGTTCGTGCCGGTGCCGGTCGTGTCCAGCGCGTTGGCATCCGTCAGCGTAGAACCGGAGGTCGTGTTCAGGTTGCTGGCCGTGATGTTGCCGCTCCCCGTGCCGCCGGCCGTGGAGATGCTCGGCAGCGCGAGCGTGGCGGCGGCCCCGCCGTCGTTGAGGGTGAGCATCACGTTTCCGCCCGCGCCGCCCGTGCTCGTGGTGGTGATCGTCCCGGTCGTCAGGGTGCCCACTGAGGCCAGTGTCACGCTCCCACCGTTGCCCGTCGCGCCCATGGCCGTGATCGCGCCAACCTGCAGCCCGCCGACCGCGGCCAGGTTGACCGTGCCGGCTGCGCCTGTACCCGCGCCGCTAGTGGTGACGGTGCTGGCGAGCGTCAGGTCGCCCGCCTTCGTGCTCAGCAAAACGTTGCCCCCCGTCGCATTGGTCCCGGTGCCGGTGGTGTCCAGCGCATTGCTGCCCGTCAGCGTGGAACCGTTGGTCGTGCTGTTGTTGTTGGCCGTGATGTCCCCGCCTCCGGTGCCCCCGGCCGTGGAGATGCTCGGCAGCGCGAGCGTGAGCGCGGCCATGTTGCCGACAACATTGTTGAGGTTGAGCGTGACGTTGCCGCCCCGGCCCGTCGCGCTCGTGGCCGTGAGCGTCCCGGACGTCAAGGCACCCGTCGAGGCCAAGCCGATGTCCCCGGCGCGGCCCGAGCCGCTGGCTGCCGTGCTGATCGTGTTGGTGGTCAGCGCGCCCCCGGCCGTCAGGTTGACCGCCCCGCCCGCGCCGGTACCCGCGCCGGTCGCGGTGATCGCACCGGCGATCAGCAGCCCACCGGAGGACAGGGTGACGGTCCCGGCGTTGCCGGTTCCGGGCGCACTGGTGGTGACGGTGCCCGCCGTGAGCGGCCCGCCGGTCGTGGTCAGCGTGACATTGCCTCCCTGCCCCGTGCCCGTGCTGCCGGAACTGACCGTGTTGGTGCTGAGGTTCAGGCCCGTGGCGGCGGTCAGGGAAATGTTGCCGCCCGCCGCGTTAGTCCCGGTGCCGGTGCTATCCAGCGCACCCGCTCCGGTGATGGTCGCGGCCGTACCGACGCTGTTGTCCACCGTGATGGCCCCGCCGTGGGCGGTCAGGGCTCCCAGGCCGATGTTGCCGACGTTGGCTGCAGCAGTACTGCTGCCGGCAAACGTCCCGGCGGTGATGCTGATCCCGCCCGGGGCCGTGATCGTCGCGCCCGTACCCATCGAGAACGTCGCGGGTGTGACAGGGTCGGTCTGCGCGCGGATGCTGGTGGAAGCGCCGAGGTCGTTGTACGTCGCGGTGAACTTCCCGCCCAGGGTGATGGCGATGGCGTTGCCGAGGGAGATCGAGTTGCCCGCGTTCAAGGTCAGGCTGCCAGTGGTGAGGCCGGCGTTGATCGACTGGCTGACAGTGATGTTGTTGTTGGCTTGGAGGGTAACGTTGTTGGTGGCTAGCGTCGCGACGATCCCGATGACGGAAACTGTGATGGGCGTGCTCGCAGGGGTGGTGCCGTTGCCTTGGCTAAAGGTCACGGTCGGGGTCACCGTCGTCACCGTGTAGTCCGCGCCGATGTCGCTGATGGTGATGTCGCTGGGATCGAGCAGCAGCGAACCGACCTTCCCGGCAGGGGCGGATGTGTCGGTCGTGCCCCGGTAGGCCAGCACGTTGTGGCTGGAAACCTCCACCGAGCCGCCGTCGCCGCCCGACACTCCGCCGCGCGCGCTGATCGCGCCGCCGAAGTACGTCCCGACGTCCGACCAGAGGACCACCGTGCCGCCGTCGCCCTTGCCCGTCGCATCGGCGTTGATCGTCGTCGCGGCGTCCACCGTGGTCGTCTGGGCGTGCGCCAGCGTGCCCGCGCCGTGGAAATCGCCGCCCACGCGCACCGCGCCCCCGCCCGCCGCGCCACTGGCGTCGATGGCCGCACCGGTGAGCGCCACCGTCCCGCCGAGCACCTGCACGTTGCCGCCCTTCGCGGCGGTGGCGACCTTCCCCTTGCCGTTCGCCGAGGCGTCCAGCCGCCCGCTGATCGTCGCGCTGCCGTTACGGCCCGCGTTGACCGTGATGTCGTGCCCCTTGAGCAGCCCCGCGTTGACGATGGCCGTCGAGTACAGGTCGCCCGCGCCCAGCAGCACGCGCGGCGCGCTGACCGTGCCGTTGTTGGTGACGCTACCCGAGGCCGCCGTCGCCACGCCGCCGTTGGCCTGCACGAACACGTTGCTGTTGCGCTCGCTCACGTACACGTCCCGGCCCGAGACCATCGTCGCCAACCCGCGCGTGCTGGTCATCGTGCCGTTGTTGACCACGTTCGCGCCCATGAGCACGATGCGGTTGTCCGCCGCCAGCACGCCATCGTTACGCACGTCGCCCGCCAAGTCCGTGAAGTGGATGCGCCCCTTGGTGAAGTCCGCGTCGCTGAGCTGGCCCGCCCCCGCGTAGAGGCTGCCGACGTTAAGCACCGAGCCGTTCTGGAAGAACACGCCGTAGGGGTTGACGATGTAGACGTTCCCGTTGGCCTGGAGCGTGCCGAAAATGTTCGTCGGGTTGGGGTCCGTCACCCGGTTGAGCACGCTCGAGGAGCTGTTGGGCTGCACGAAGCGCACCGTCTCGCCCGGCGCGATGTTGAAGCTCGCATAGTTGATGATCGAGCGGTTACCCGCCGTGATGACAGTCAGGTTGCCGTTCTGCGTGAAGGAAGCCGTGCCGCTGACGACGTGCCCGCCCTGGGGGGCGGCGAAGACGTAGGCGTCCGTGTAGGACACGAACATCAGCGCCAGCAACAGCACTTTGGCGAGGGAAGGATTCGCGGACGTTTTCATTTCAGCGCGACGGAGTTAGGAAAGAACCTCAGGCACAATCAGGTGGGGGCCGACGTAGTCGCGATGATAAAAAAGCTCCGCGACCAATGACAGCAGAAATTTTGAGGGCTGGCCATGCTCCTTTGGTAGTAGGGGACCGTGGCACTCAGTACGAAATCACGCCCACGAAGCTCAGGCGGGGCGAACCGGCCTCGACGGGCCGGGAAGTCTTGTCGGTGGCCGAAAGCAGCGGAAAGCCGCAGTCCAAGCGCAGGTTCAGGTAGCGCAGCACCTGCACCTCCGCACCCACGCCCACGGACATGAGCAGGCGGTTTGTCTCGGTGGCCTCGACGATGTTGTTGTTCTCGGCGTAGCCCACGTCGTAGAACAGGCGCAGGATCACGTCCAGGTCGGGCCGGCCCAGGATCGTCGGCGGGCGCAGCGCGAACTTGGGCGGCGGGGGCGGCGGCTTGTTGGGGTCGTCGGGCTGGTCGGTGTCCAGGGGCTTGAGGATGCGCAGCGCGTGGAAACGGTACTCGGCGTTGAACACGGCCGAGTCGTCGCCTGAGGTGAACGCCTCCGGGTAGCCGCGCACCGAGGCGAAGCCGCCGATCACGTCCTCGAACTGCGGGATGAGCCGCTTGTCCGCGAAGGTGTACTGGCCGTGGAGCAGCGCGGACACCTCGTGCGCCAGCGTCACCTTCTTCCAGTAGCCGCGCCGCTTGGCCGCGTCGGCCTCCTCCTGGTAGGCGGCCCATTGCTTGGCGAAGAGGTAGGGCTCCAGGTAGGTGCTAATGCCGAAGCTGTACTTGGCGATCACGAAGTCCTTGCTCACGTTGAAGCGGCCCATCTTCTGGAGTTCGTTGCTGTCCGTACCGATCACCCCGGGCAGGTTGGGTTCGACCTGCACGCTGGCGAACGCGGCGAACTGCTCCGTCGTGCGGTCGGTGGCCAGGCCCACGATGGGCAGCAGGAAGTTCGTCCTGCCCTCCTGCGGGAAGGTGCCCACGTCGCGGATGTCCACGTTCTTGTATTCCGCCCCCGCGATCACATCCAGGGGGAAGCCCTTGAAGTAGAGCGGGGTGTAGATGGCCAGCACGCCCGCCGTGCCGCTCATGCCGACGAACTGTGCCTCGTCGAAGCCCACGTCCTCGGCCTGGAAGCGTCCGTAGCCGCCGTAAACCTTGAGCTTGAGTAGGTCCGGGAAGAGCGGCGTGATCTGGTAGGAGCCGAACGCCGAGTACGTCTCGGAGGAAAGCGAGGTCTCGAAGCTCAGGTCGAGCGTGTCGTCCAGGCCGGTGAGCTGGCGGATCTCGCCGCCCAGACGCGTGCGCCACTCGCCCGAGGCCTGCGTGCCCGTGTTGGAGGTCTGGTCGAAAAGGAATACGCCCGGGTGCTCGACGTGGACGATGTAGTCGAGGATGACCCCGGCGTCCTCGCCCGAGGCTGTCACCGCCACGTCCACCCGGCGGCCGGGGAAGCGGTTGACGCGGTCGAGGTAGTCCTGGAGCGCACTACGCTCCAGCAGGCTGCCCTGGGTGGTCTTGGTCGGTCCCTTGAGGGGCGAGTGCGCGGTGATCTTGGCGTACTTGGAGTCGTCCACGATGGTGGAAGCCGTCTTGAAGGGGTACTTGGCCACCGGCTTGACGATGGTGCGGACTTGCCGGACCTCACTCGCGTAGACGAGCAGGGTCAACGGAGTGGTCCCTTTTCGCAGGTCCTCACCCGTGGAAGGATTGATCTGGTCGGGATCGACCACGACGAACACCCCGTAGATGCCCCGCTTGTTGATCTGCCCGACGATGGAGCCGTAGATGGCCTGCAAAGCGTCGCCCGAGAACGTCTCGGGCGTCTTGATCTGTGAGAGGGTGATGGGCAGGTCGCGCTCGCCGTTGCCGGGGCCGTTGAGCGCGTCCTTGGACTGGCCGAGGGTCACGGGGGCGTCGAGCAGCGACTGGGCGGGCGGCAGCCCGGGGTGCGGCGGCCGTTTGAGCGGGCCGTACTTGACCGTGAACTTCGAGACCTTGTACTTGAGGCTTTTGAGGTCCACCACCACCGGGGCCTGGGGCACCAGCGGGGCCGGGCCGAGGTTGAGGTTGAGGTTGCCCGGCAGGTTCGGCACCGGTTGGAGCGGCACGATCCCCGGCGGGATCAGCTCCATCTCGGGCACGTCGTTCGGACTGCCCGGCTCGGCGGGTAGACCCTCGCCCGGACCGTAGCCGGGGATGGCGGGCGACGCGGTCGAGGCACCGTTCGCCCCGGAGGGCACGCTGGTCGCGGCGGGCTGCGCGGGCACAGTCGGGTCGGCGGCGAAGTTCCCCCCGAGGGGCAGACAGACGCCGATGACGGCCGCAGCCAACAAACGCGCCTTGCCGCCCGGTGGGCGAAGCCGGGGGGGGCGGGGACCGATCAGGTGGTCCCAATCGCCCGTGCAGAGCATGCGCTTCGTCTCCATAACAAATCGTTCCGTGTGAGGCGGTTTAGTCCCACTACGCCGACCGGCGGGAGGGGCGGGCACATCCACTCAGACCGCACGAGCCAAGTGACATACAGAAGAAACGGCATTGTTTTCAACGGAGCCAGGATGGCAAGGAAAAAAACTGGTCTCGGAGAAAAAGAATTTTGCACGAAACTTTCGTCGTCCGGGCGCGGAAATAGGCTTTCCGGGTGGCTGGTGCGGGGATGGGCTGGAAACCGGAAAACGGCCAAGCGGCGCATTCTCCTTGCGGCGGGCGGTGGCGCGGCATCAAAATAAGCGGACCGGCGGCCGGGCTGCACTTATTCCCGTCGCGCTGCTTTCCTCATGCCTGTCCCCGAAACTCCCGCGCCCCCGTCCCGCCCTGACCCGAAAACGTACTGGGTCGTCGCGGGGCGGTTCCTCGCGGGTGAATATTCGGGTGCCGCCGATCCGGCGAAGGCGCGGGCGCGGGTCGCGGCTTTCCTCGTGGCGGGCATCCACCCTGTTCATTGACCTGACCGAGCCGCACGAACTCGCCCCCTACACTTCCTTGCTGCCTACGGGAGTGGAGCACCGCCGGTTTCCGATCCGGGACGCGGGCGTGGGCGCCCCGGCGGGGCCCCCGGCGGGAAGCGGTGGTGGCCGAGGCCCCCGGACGCATCAGCCGTCTGGCCGCCGACAAGGGCTACGACGCCGACTGGCTGCGCGCCGACCTGCGGGGCAAGGGCATCACGCCGGTCATCCCAGGCAAGCGCGGCCGCAAGCGCAAGGTCCG
>CALMAQ010000014.1 GCA_937859745.1 uncultured Verrucomicrobiota bacterium
CGGCTACTTTGCCCACCGCGGCTACCTAGGCAAACTCAACTGAGAAGTGCTCTAGTTGGCGGCTTCCCATGCAGCTGGGAAAAAACGCAGAGGACCGCCGTGTCTATTCCGCCTAGATCACCGTCTAATCTCACGTCACACCACTGGGTTGTTCAATCGGGTGTCCATTCTGCATTGCGTCAAAATGCGCTCACGCTTCAGAGCGGGAGATGACGCGGCGCACAAGTTCTCGGTGACACCAAAGGGCGGAGGCTCTTGCGTCCAAACTGGAGGGTCAACGATCCCAGATAAACAGACGGGCGGCGTGGGCGTCCGGATCAGAACTGCGTTCCTGATGCGGGGCATTGTTCCCTACACGTTGGTCATCGAAATCTGATGCCGAGACTCCTTTTGGCTTGGCAGGAGTAACGGCAGCAGCCACCGGCGTCTCGGCTTTTATTTGGGCGGGGGTTTTCGCCTTGGTCTGCTTATCTTTGCTCGTTTTAGCGGTCTTGGAAGATTTGGGACCTGCGGTCGACTTTCTGATCTTGATGTTTGTCGTCCCATCGTTCGATGACTGTGAGACACTTACCACGGGCGTTTGTGCCCCTGGCAGACGAAATTTGTCCTCATTGGCGGATGCAGTCCTTTCTTGGTGCGGAGCATCGGCACCCACCCGGTCTCGGTCATCGGCCCGCAACTGTGGGACCACCGGTATGCCGAGGACAAGACCGGCAAACAAGCAGCAAAGAAATTTTTGCGCGCAAGGTAGGTTCTTCATGAAAAAAGGAGTCAAACGTGTTTCACCGCCGTGCTCATCCTACAGGCACTTCGCCCTGCAAAGCTATCTTTTTGTGCCTGATGTTAGCCTCTGCAACGTGGCGCGTGTCCCTTCGTCGTACAAGGAGCGAAGCCACTCGGTCACTCGGATGCGGAAAGCGGGATGTTCCGCCACCTCGGCGCTGAAAACCTCTCTCGAAGCCAACAACGGGCCAGGGTCTTTGCCACCGGCCTTTGCCCGTTCGCGGAGCTTCGCTTCCATCGGGTCAATGATGGGCATCAATTGGCCCGTGTCACTCTGTCCCGAGAGGTAACGGAACCAGCTTGCCACCGTATAGCTGAGGCAGTCGATCGGGCCGCCGCGTTGCAACTGCTCCGCCACAGAGGGAAGCACGAACTTTGGTATCCGTGCTGAGCCTTCCGTCCCGATGCGGGAGAGTTGGTCGCGGATGGCCGGATTGGAGAATCGCTCCACCAAGGTTTTCTTGTACGCCGTCAGGTCAATCCCTTCGGGCTGAGGCAACAGCGGCGTAACTTCCATGTCCATCATGGTCTCCATCAGGCTGCGGATCAGCGGCTCCGCCAAGGCTTCATGGGCAAAAGAGAGCCCCAGCAACATGCCGCTGTAGCAAATGGCCTGATGACTGGCGTTCAGGAGCCGTAGTTTCATCTTTTCGTACGGCAGCACGTCAGCCGTCATCTGCGCGCCAACCTTTTCCCAGGCCGGTCGTCCCTGCGAGAAACGATCCTCGATCACCCATTGCTTGAAGCTCTCGGTCGTCACCGGCCATTCGTCGTCGATGCCGAACTGATCGCGCACCAATGCGCGGTGCTCTTCCGTGGTGGCCGGGGTGATGCGGTCCACCATGCTGTTGGGAAAGGCAACGTTTGCTTCCATCCAGTTGCGCAAAGCTGGGTCGCGCAGTTCGGCGAAGGCGAGCAACATCTTTTTGGCCACGTCTCCGTTGCCTTGGATATTGTCACAAGACATCACGGTGAATGGAGCCAATCCGCGGGTCCGGCGGCGGTCCGCCGCTTCCAACAGATAGCCGAACGAACAAGACGGCTGATGCGGATTCGCAAGATCCCGCTGAATGTCGGGGTGCTCCACGTCGAACTCGCCCGTGCCTTGATGCACGTAGTAACCGCCCTCGGTGATCGTAAGCGAAACAAGTTGGCAGCCGGGCGACGCCATCTTCTCCAGTACTGTTTCCGGATCGTCCGGCGCGAGGAGGAACTCGGTCATGGAACCGACGACCCGGGCTTGGTCTCCTGCGTTGTCGCGCTCGATCACCGTGTACAAACAATCTTGGTCGCGCATCACATCGCGTATTCGTATGTCGTGCTTGAGCAGGCCGACGCCACAATAGCCCCAATCGGAGTCTCCTGCCAGGAGGTCATCGGTGTAGATGGCTTGATGCGCCCGGTGGAATCCGCCTACTCCAACATGGACCATGCGGGTCACGATTTTCCTGCGGTCGTATTGCGGCGTCCGCACACTGGCGGCAAGGGCTCCGAGCGTGGAGGAAGAGATCTTGGTCGGCATGGATCAGAAGGGAACTTAGAGGACGCATCTCACCCGCCGCCATTGGTCGCAGGTCAGGGAGAACACACACAGAGACTTTGCCGGTTCCCATAGGGACCTAGCTTGGGCAGATCAAGATTCAGCTGCCCGACGAGGGACCAGCGAATGGAGTGCCGCCGCCGGTCGTGCCGATGTGCAGGGTGTCAAAAAGATATTTTTCGAATTTGTCCCGGTAATTTCGGGTCCACTCGTCGCGGGCTTGATTCCACGTCATTGGATTTCCCTTTTCGCCCTCAGTCCACTTGTACTTCCGAATTTCCTCTTTGATCAGCATTGTGATCCGAAAAAAGGGGTCGGAGTACATGAACGGAGGAACTTCGACATATTGTTCGGTTTCCAGAACGTTACGCATGGGTATGTGCCTCCTTTTAGCGGATAACTTCCTCGGTCTCGGCATCGAAGAGGTGTGCCTTGCTTAGGTTCAGGTACACGTTAGCCGTGTCTCCGTGGCGGAAAATATGTTCCCCGGAAATGCGTGCGATCATGTTTCCGTTCCCTGCCTGGAGGTAGACCAAGGATTCCGAGCCCATCGGTTCGGCAATATCCACCGTGGAGTTGAGCGGCACGTGCATCTGGTCCATCGCTTCGTTACTCAAGTGCTCCGGGCGGATGCCAAAGTAAACAGGTTTATCAACGTAGCGTTCGGCACGGGTGGCTATCTCTCCGCGCAGAGGGATCTTCACTGAGTTTGGACCCGCCCCTTCATTAAACACCAAGCCACCGTCTCCACGTTGTACGGTACCGCGCAAAAGATTCATGGGCGGGCTGCCGATGAAACTGGCGACGAAGACGTTTGCTGGCTGTCGGTACAGCGTCAAAGGGTCTGCCGTCTGCATGATCAAGCCGTCTCGCATTACGCAGATGCGATCCCCCATGGTCATGGCCTCGATCTGATCGTGCGTCACATAGATCATCGTGGCGTCCAACTGCTCATGCAGGCGGGAGATTTCTGCGCGCATCTGCACTCGCATTTTCGCATCGAGGTTGGAGAGCGGTTCGTCGAAGAGAAATACTTTGGGCTCACGGACAATCGCCCGGCCCAGTGCCACGCGCTGACGCTGTCCGCCTGACAACGCCTGAGGTTTACGATCGAGCATTTTTTCCAGGCCCAACGCTTTTGCCGCGCGCGAAACCGAATTCTGAATGAAGCCCTTGTCTTTCTTCGCCAGTTTCAACCCGAATGCCATGTTGTTGTAGATGGTCATATGCGGGTAAAGCGCATAGTTCTGGAACACCATGGCGATGCCCCGATCCTTCGGCTTGACTTGGTTGACCACCTTGTCCCCGATCTCGATGGTGCCGCTGGTGATTTTCTCCAAACCGGCAACCATCCTCAACGTCGTGGACTTGCCGCACCCGGAAGGGCCGACGAGTACCATGAACTCACCGTCGTTGATTTCTAGGTTGATGTCTTTTACAGCCGTGAACGTCGGCCGGCCACGGTCATCGACGTAGGTTTTGACCAAGTTCTTGATTTTGACGGAACGGTTGTCCATGGGAGGAAGTGGAAACTTGCTATTTTACCGCACCAAAGGTCAATCCGCTGACGAGTTGCTTTTGCGAGAGCCAGCCCATCACCATGATCGGGGCTACTGCCAGGAGCGAAGCCGCAGAAAGTTTTGCCCAGAACAAGCCTTCCGGACTAGAATACGAAGCGATAAACACGGTCAACGGAGCTGCCTTGGCGCTCGTCAGGTTGATGCTCCAGAACGCCTCGTTCCAGGACAGGATGATCAAGAGAAGGGCGGTTGAGGAAATACCCGGCAGCGACATAGGGGCGAGCACGTCTCGCAACTCGCCCATGAGGCTGGCACCATCCACCCGCGCTGCCTCAAGAATGGCTCCGGGCACCTCGCAGAAGTACGTGAAAGTCATCCACACTGCGATGGGTAGGTTCAAGAGCGTATAAATGAAGATTAGACCCCAGACAGAATCGAGCAGTCCAGCCGTCCGGAACAAGAGATAGACGGGCAGCAAAACACCGACCGCGGGCATCATCTTGGTGGACATCATCCAGACCAGTGTCCCGGCGGTCTTGGGCGTGGGGAAGAAAGCCATGCGGTAAGCCGCTGGGATCGCGATCAGGAAGCAGAGCAGTGTCGAACCTAACGACACGTAGATGGAATTCAGCAAATATGCCTTGTAGTTGCTGCGCGCAAACACCTCGCGGAAAGATTCCAACGTAGGTTTGAAGATCAGGTCCGGGGAATAAGCCCCCTGTTCCGTCTTGAAAGCCGTGATGGCTATCCAAAAGATGGGAAAGAACACGATGAGGGCGATCAGCCAGCCAGCAATGCCGATCAGCCAAGTTTTTAAGCGGGAGTCTTCCACGTTAGCGAGCGGCTTTGAGATTGTTGGAGAGGAGGCGTACCAGAAAGAATGCGACGACATTGGCCAAAATGACCGCCAGCAAACCTCCGGCGGAGGCGATACCAATGTCGAACTGCTGCAAGCCTAGCGAGTACACCAAATAAGCGAGGTTGGTCGTCGCCGTGCCAGGGCCTCCAGATGTCGTGGTGTAAATTTCGGCAAAGATCGAAAGCAGGAAAATGGTCTCGATCATGACGACCACCCCGATGGCCCGGCTCAGGTGAGGGAGCGTGATCCGAAAAAACATCTGCATGCCAGTTGCGCCGTCGATAGACGCGGCTTCCTGCTGCTCAAGATCCAAAGACTTGATAGAAGTGAACAGGATCAAGAAGGCAAAGGGCATCCACTCCCAGGAAACGATGAGGATGACAGAAAACATCGGATGGTCACCGAACCAATCGATAGCAGGCAAGCCCACGGAGTGCAGCGCCAAGGCAATCAAGCCGTAAACCGGATGGAGAATCATGTTCTTCCACACCAGCGCGCTGACGGTAGGCATCACAAAGAAAGGCGCGATTACTAATAGGGTGGCGACGTTGCGGCCAAAAAACCGATGATCGTAGAGCACCGCCAAGAGGACACCCACTACGACAGTGATCACAAGCACCGAACCTAGAAGGATCACCGTGTTAAGGATGGCCGGAAAAAACGCCGGGTCTTCCCAAAGATACTTGAAGTTGTCGGCTTTGGCGAACCCCGTAAGTTCGGGGTTCATGAGATTGTAACGGATGAACGAAAAGTAGATTGTCATCCCTAATGGGACGATCATCCACAGGAACAGCGAGCCCACCGCTGGCCACTGGAGAAAAGGCAGCGTGGAATCGGCCTCCTCTACGGCTGGAGGAAGGTCTGCCGCAGGGTGGGTGGTCTTGACCTCACCCGATGGAGTTTGAATTTCTACGCTCATGCTAAGGGAAGAACGAGAGCGATCCAAGTGCTTCCCGGCGGGGACCTTACCCACTGGGAAGCACCGACATGGTTGGAACGAACGCGGCGGTTACTTCTGGTAGCCGCCCTGCTTGACCGCACGGTTCGCCGCAGCTTCGGAGGCTTTCAGGGCCTGCTCCACGGTGGAGGAACCCGCCAGCACACCCGCGATGTTCTGACCAACGGTCGTGCCGATGGACTGAAACTCGGGGATGCCAACGTACTGCAAGCCGGTGTAAGGCACCGGCTTGACGGTGGGATTGTTCGGGTCTGCCGCCGCCATGGCCGCAAGCGTCACCTTGGCAAAGGGAGCTACCTTCGTATATGCCTCATTGTCGTAAAGCGACTTGCGCGTACCCGGAGGCACCGTGGCCCAACCAGTGTCATCAGCCACCATCTTGATGTATTCCTTTGAGCAAGCCCAGGCAGCAAACTTCTGCGCGGCGTCAGGATTCTTGGATGCTTTCGGGATCGCGAAGTCCCAAGACCAGAGCCAATTGCCGCCGTTCGGAGCCACCCCTACGGGTGCCTGGGCAAAAGCCACTTTGTCAGCAACCTGCGACTGCGATTTGTCGAAGAGGGTGCCCGCACCCGCGGTGGAGTCAATCCAGATTGCCGCTTTGCCGCTGGCAAAAAGCGTCAGGTTTTCGTTGAACCCGTTGGTCGTGGCACCGGGAGGGCCGTCCTTCTTCATGATGTCCACATAGTAGTTAAGCGTCTTGCGCCACTCCGGCGTGTCCAGTGTGGCCTTCCACTGCATGTCGAACCAAGTGCAGCCCATCGAGATGGCCAACGCATCAATGAAGGCCATGTTCTCGCCCCAGCCCGGCTTGCCGCGCAGGGTGATGCCGTACATGCCCTTGCTTTTGTCGGTGAGAGTGTCGGCGGCCTTCTTGATGTCCTCGTAGGTCGGCTTGTCCGCCATGGTCAGGCCCTTGGCGTCGAAGAGGTCCTTACGGTACATGGTCATGCAGCTTTCCCCGTAGAAGGGCATCGCGTAGAGCTTGCCCTGGTAGGAAGCGCCGTCGCGCAAAGACTTGAACACGTCGTCCACGTCAAACGCGGCTGGCAGGTTGCTAATCTCTTTGAGGAACCCGCGCTTGGCGAAGATGGGGGCCTCGTAGATACCGATGAACACGAGGTCGAACTGACCGCTGCCGGTGGTCAGGTCCGTGGTCACTCGCTGGCGCAGGACGTTCTCCTCGACGATCACCCAGTTCAGTTTGATGTCAGGATTCTCCGTCTCGAACTTGGAAGAGAGCTTCTTGAGTTCGATCATCTGCGGGTTGTTGACCGCAGCGATGGTGACCGTCTTTTGGGCGAAAGCGCTGGATGCGGAAAGCAAACAGCCCGTAAGGAATGCAATGGGTAGGAGGCGTTTAATCATAGGGCATGGCTGTCCCCGCAACCGCGTCGGTTGTGTCGTCTCTCACCCGTTGAGACACGACGGCTCCACATGCACTTGGGGGGAATGGCAGAAATGTGACTCGTTTTGCAGGCGGTCGTCAATCATAAATCTTTCACAAGCGTTTCATAAAACTCCCGCGTTTTTCCCGCTCGCTTGCACCGGCAGGATCAGCGGGCGGAAAATTGTCCATGCCCGTGCTACCCTGCTGCCATGCTTGCCCCCTTTACCTCTTCCATCCTACCCGCCACGATGCGAGGCGTCTTGCTGCCGGGCAAATCTCGGGTCGAGTTCCGGGACTTTCCCGTGCCGTTGCCGGGACCGGGTCAGGTGCTGATCCGGATGCGCGCCTCGTCGATCTGCGGCAGTGACATCCGAGCGATCTACCGCGAGCATCTGGGCCACGGACCGGAGGGCTATCAGGGAGTGATCGGTGGCCATGAGCCGTGCGGCGAGATCGTGCAAGTCGGGCCGGGATGCCACCGGTTCGGCGTAGGTGACCGTGTCGTGATCTATCACATCAGCGGCTGCGGATGCTGCAACGACTGCCACGAGGGCTATCTGATTTCCTGCACCTCGTCGCAGCGCGCCGCCCATGGCTGGCAACGGGATGGCGGGCACGCGGACTTCATGCTGGCGGAGGAGAACACCTGCATCCCTCTGCCCGAGCCGCTCACCTATGTGGACGGTGCACTTGTGGCGTGTGGATTCGGCACCGTGTATGAGGCGCTGCTGCGACTTGAAGTCTCCGGGCTGGACCGTTTGCTCATTACCGGACTGGGTCCGGTAGGGCTGGCGGCGGGTTTGGTCGCGCGGGCGATGGGTGTGCAGACCATCATCGGCCTGGACGTGACCCCAGAGCGCCTGGAAATGGCCCGGCAACTCGGCGCGGTCCAGCACACCCTGCCCTTTGGGGAGGACGCGCTCGCGCAGATCCACGCCTTGACGGATGGGCTCGGGTGCGAGACGTGCCTGGATTGTTCCGGCAACGGCTCGGCCCGCGCCTTGGCTCTCGGTGCCGCCCGGCGTTGGGGCCGCGTGGCCTTCGTCGGGGAAGGCAACCGGGTAGATTTCGATGTGAGCCATCTCCTGATCCACAAACAGATAACGCTCCATGGGTCCTGGGTGACCAGCACGAAGCACATGGAAGACTTGGTCCATCTGCTCGTCCGCTGGAACCTGCACCCGGAGGTCATTGTCACCCACCGTTTCAGGTTGGATCAGGCGGACGCCGCCTACCGCACAGCCGACGAGGGCCGGAGCGGCAAGGTGTGCATCGTCATGAATTAGGCTTTACTCAGATCCTTGGCTAAGCCAAAGGAGGTAAAGCTCGAAGTATCCCTCCGGAGCCATATGAGTATCGCCGTTGAGTTCAGCAACATCACCAAAGCGTTCGGGCCGGTGCGCGTGCTCCGCGAGGTGAACCTCGCGCTCGTCCGCGGCCGTGTTTATGGATTGCTGGGCGAAAACGGGGCCGGCAAATCCACGCTGATGAAAATCCTCGCCGGGTACGAGGTTCCGAGCAGCGGGGAACTACGCATCGACGGGCACACCACGTCTTTCCAGGGGCCGCGGCAGGCAGAGGCCGCAGGCATCGTGATGATCCATCAGGAATTCAACCTCGCCGAAGACCTGACCATCGCGCAGAACATCTTTCTTGGTCACGAGGTTCGACGGCATGGCCTGCTCGACGATCAGGCGATGCGCGCGAAGACGGCCGAGCTGCTTAAACAAGTGGGGCTCGCAGCTCCTCCCGACATCAAGATCAGGCACCTCATTGTGGCCGAAAAGCAGTTGGTCGAAATTGCCAAGGCGCTGGCACGCCAAGCGCGGCTGCTGGTCATGGACGAGCCTACCGCCACGTTGACCCCGGGGGAAACGGAGCGGCTTTTCAAGTTGATCGGCCAACTCAATGCCCAAGGGGTGACGATCATTTACATTTCGCACCGGCTCGACGAGGTGGAACGCATCACGCACGAGATTGTCGTCATGCGCGACGGTCGGTTTGTTGCCCGAGAAGAGACGCGCCACATTTCCCGGCGGCATATGGCGAACCTGATGGTGGGCCGCGAGTTGTCGGACTTGTTCCCTCCCAAACAGCTTGTGGCTTTGGGAGCGAAGCACCCCGTGTTGCGAGTGGAGAAGCTCAGCGTGCGCGGCTGGGTCACAGAGGCAAGCTTCGAGGTGCGCCCTGGCGAGATCCTCGGGTTCGCCGGATTGGTGGGTGCAGGCCGCACCGAATTATTCGAGGGTTTGCTGGGCTTGCGAGAGCATCAGGCCGAACGGGTCGAACTCGACGGCCATCCCATGCATTGGCAGAGCCCGAGAGGTGCCGCCGACGAGGGTCTGACGTACCTTAGCGAGGACCGCAAAGGCAAGGGGTTGCACATGGACTTCGGCCTGCGCGAGAACCTGACCTTGATGGCGCTGAAACGCTACGCCTCACCCTGGCTGCGGCCAGAAGCCGAAGCGTCAGCGTTGCGGACCGCCGTGCAATCGTTCGGGATCCGCACGGGGTCGCTGCACATCCGTGCCTCGGCCTTGTCCGGCGGCAACCAGCAAAAACTGGCCTTGGCCAAAGTATTGCATCCCGACCCGCGGGTTCTCATTCTGGACGAGCCCACCCGCGGGGTTGATGTCGGAGCAAAGCGGGACATTTATTTCCTGATTCAGAAGCTAGCTGGTGAAGGACGCGGCATCGTCGTCATTTCCTCCGAGTTGATCGAATTGATCGGCCTGTGCCACCGGGTAGCGGTGATGCGCGCAGGCCGCCTGCAAACGATCCTGGATGCATCCCACCTGACCGAGGAAGAACTAATCGCGCATGCCACCGGAACCAACTGAGAATGTGCGGCCCCCCTCCGCAGGCGGCAACGCGGCTCCTTGGCGGCGGTTGCACGGGGCCGGGCCGATCCTGGGCCTCGTGATCCTTTGCACTCTGGGCACGCTGCTCAACCACGATTTCGCTACGTTCGACAACGCGATGAACGTGCTGACCCGCACGGCATTCATCGGGATCATTGCCGTCGGCATGTGTTTTGTCATCATCTCGGGCGGCATTGATCTCTCTGTTGGGTCGATGGCCGCGTTGATTGCCGGATGTGTCATTCTCCTGATGAACAAACTGGGCAACGTGGGATTTTCGCCCGTTGCCGCGGTGGGGTTGGGGATGTTGTGCGCCCTTCTGATCGGGGGTTCCTGCGGGTTCCTGCACGGTTTGTGCATCACCAAGGGACAGATTGAACCCTTTATCGTCACGCTGGGCACGCTAGGCATTTACCGCGCTTACCTGACCTACTTCGCCGACGGCGGCGCGCTGACCTTGGATAACACTCTTTCCGACACCTACAGCCCCGTCTATTACGCGAGCTTGCTGCACATCCCATTCCCCGTGTGGGTGTTCATAGCGGTGGCGGCCGTTGGCGGGGTCATTCTCAACCGCACGGCTTACGGACGCTACGTGCAGGCCATCGGATCAAACGAACAGGTGGCGCGGTATGCCGCGGTCAACGTGGACCGGGTGAAAGTGCTCACCTACGTGCTGCTGGGGGTATGCGTGGGCATCGCCACGCTGTTGTACGTCCCACGGTTGGGCTCCGCCTCGCCGACCACAGGCCTGCTTTGGGAGCTGGAGGCAATTGCCTCCGTCATCGTGGGCGGCACGGTGTTGCGGGGTGGAGCAGGCAGCATCACCGGAACGGTCGTGGGAGCGATCTTGCTTTCTGTCATTGGCAATCTCCTCAATTTGACTAACCTGACCAGCGTTTACCTCAACGCAGCGGTGCAGGGCTTTGTCATCATCATCGTTGCCTTCTTGCAACGCCGCCGCAGGTAGCACAGTTTCTCCTCGCAGGCTCCCCCTCCTCCATCTAGGTATCCTCCCTTCAATCCATGAATCCCACCTCCTCCCTAGCTTCCACCAAGCCCTTCGTTCGTCCAAAACAAAGCGTCAGCCGATTGGCTGGCGTGACCGCGGCCTTCCTGGCGATCAGCATGGCCTCGACGGTGATGGCGGACGAAAACGTCAACCTCGGGGTTTCCATCCCAACCGCTACCCACGGTTTCACCGGCGGCATCGTTTACTGGGCCAACCAGGCCAAGAAGGACCTGGAAAAAGCTCATCCCGGACTCAAGATCACGGTCAAAACGGCGGCGAACGCTTCCGAGCAGGCCAACCAGCTCCAGGATTTGGCGACTGTCACCAAAATCAACTCGCTGGTGATCTTTCCCTTCGAATCAGCGTCCCTGACGAAGCCCGTGGCACAGGTGCACGACAAAGGCGTGTACGTCACCGTGGTTGACCGCGGCCTGACAGACACCAGCGCACAGGACGCTTACATCTCCGGCGACAACACGGCTTTCGGCAAGATTCCCGCCGAGTATCTGGCAAAGGCGTTGGACGGCAAAGGAGACATCGTCGTCTTGCGCGGCATCGCCACCACCCTAGACAACGAGCGCATGGACGCCTTCAACTCGGTGATGAAGGACCACCCGGACATCAAAATTCTCGATGCCAAGTACGGCAATTGGAACCGCGACGATGCCTTCAAGGTGATGCAGGATTACCTCACCCGCTTCAAGCACATCGACGCGGTGTGGGCGGCGGACGACGACATGGCGGTGGGTGTCCTCAAGGCCATCGAACAAGCCAAGCGCAAGGACATCAAGATCGTCTTCGGCGGTGCCGGTGCCAAGGGCATGATCAAGACCCTGATGGACGGCAGCAACCCAATGATTCAGGCCAACGTCTCGTACTCGCCTCACTTCATCTACGACGCGATCAAAATGACCGCTGAAGCCAGGCTGAAAGGCGAGAAGCTGCCTGCGACGGACATCATTCCTTCGTTGTTGATCACGAAGGAGAGCGCCAAACAGTTCTACTTTCCGGATTCGCCGTTCTGAGCTCACCCTTCTTTTGTGGGGCAGATGGCAGCCTGCGCCAGGTAAGACGCTAAATGAATAGGAGGCAAATTACGTCTTTGCCGACTAGGGCGGATTACTTAGATCCGAGTGCACTCACGCGGTTTGCTGTTCACGATAGCTATTCCATAGACTGGACCGAAATCCCCACAAACAATGATCTCTCTTCTCCCCCCACTACGTTCCTCTCTGGCTATCCTTGGTGCCCTTGCCGTGACGGCCCTGCCGTTCTCCGCGGCTTCGGCACAGTCCAAAAAGCTGACCTCGGTTGGCGTGACGGTCGGCGATTTGGGTAATCCTTTCTTCGTGCTGATCGGCAAGGCCGCGCAGGCCAAAGCGAAGGAACTTGGCGGCGCAGGTGTCAAAGTGACCCTGGTATCCTCCGGATACGACATCAACACTCAGGCCACCCAGATCGATAATTTCATTGCCTCGGGCGTGCAGCTCATCATCCTCGGCGCGGCAGACAGCAAGGGGATCGCCCCGGCCGTGCGTCGGGCCAAGGAGGCAGGGATCGTGGTGGTCGCCGTGGACGTGGCGGCGGAAGGTGGCGTGGATGCCACGGTGATGTCCGATAACAAGCAGGCGGGCGAGGAAGCGGCGCACTACATCGTGGATCGCCTCAAAGGCAAGGGGAACGTCGTGATCGTCAACGGCCCGCCCGTGAGTTCCGTGCAGGACCGCGCCAATGGCGCGGCGGGCGTCTTCAAGCAGAGCGCCGGAATCAAGGTGCTCTCGCAAGATCAGAACGCCGGTGGCAGCCGCGACGGTGGCCTGCGTGTGATGACCGACCTGCTCTCCGCCAACCCAAAGATCGACGCGATCTTCGGCATCAATGATCCTACCGCCATCGGGGCCGATCTCGCCGCGCGGCAGGCCAGCCGCAAGGAATTTTTCATCCTCGGAGTAGACGGTTCCCCCGACGGGGAAGCGGCGCTCAAGGATAAGAACAGCCTATTTACCGCTACCGCAGCGCAGGATCCCTACGCTATGACCGAAAAGGCCGTGGAAATTGGCTACAACATTCTCCAGGGCAAGAAACCCGAGAAGGTGATGACGCTCATCCCGGTCAAGCTCATCACGCGCGACAACGTGGGTGAGTACAAGGGCTGGAACGCCCGCTGAGGAGGGCACCTACATTACTCTAGCCGCCTCTTTCGAGGGAAGTTGGCCATCATTCCTTCCATGGTTGCTCTTGCCAGCAACGACGCCAGCCAGCCGGAAGCGCCTGCGCTGGAGATGAGGGGTATTGAAAAATCGTTCCCCGGAGTCAAGGCACTCCGGGGGGTCGATCTCAACGTTCGATCAGGCGAAGTCCATGCCCTGATGGGCGAAAATGGAGCAGGCAAGAGCACCCTGATGAAAGTGCTGGCGGGTGCCTACCGCGCCGACAAGGGTGAAGTACGCGTCAATGGTCGACCGCTGACGCTGGGAGATCCAGCGGCGTCCCGGAGGTCTGGGGTCACACTGATCTATCAGGAAATCAGCCTCGCGCCCAATCTCTCTGTCGCCGAGAACATCTTCCTGGGCGAGGAAATCAGCCGCGGCGGCATCGTTGACCGCGCGGCGATGCGCAAGCGGGCTGGAGAGGTCTTGGAAACACTGGGCACGAGCTTCGGGCCTGAGGTGCAGGCAAGTCGCCTCTCCATCGCCGAGCAACAACAGGTGGAAATCGCTCGCGCCCTTCACCGCAAGAGCCGGGTGCTCATCATGGATGAGCCCACCGCCGCCCTCTCCGACCGTGAGACGGAGCGGCTTTTCAGCCTGATCCGCAAGCTGCGCGAAGAAGGGTTGGCCATCGTTTATATCAGCCACCGGATGGCGGAAGTTTATGCGTTGGCGGATCGCGTGAGCGTGCTGCGAGACGGTGGTTACGTGGGCACGTTGGAACGTTCGGAACTTTCCGCCGAGCGTTTGATCCAGATGATGGTGGGCCGACCATTAGGCGAATTCTACCGCCACGAACGCCATAAGGCTGGGTCGGAAGTGCTCGAAGTCAAAAATGTCAGCGATACACGCGGCAAGGTCCGCAACGTCTCGCTGACCCTGCACGCCGGTGAGATCGTCGGCTTGGCGGGGTTAGTGGGTGCCGGGCGCACCGAATTAGCCCGGCTGATCTTCGGGGCGGACCGGATTGCCAGCGGATCGGTCCTGATCGAAGGAAACGAGCTGCGCGCCAGATCGCCGCTCGGTGCCATCAGGACGGGTATTGGCTATGTCCCCGAAGACCGTAAGCAACTCGGGTTGTTTTTGGAGATGAGCGCCAGTGAGAACATCACCATGAACGTGCTCGACCGCGAGTCCGTCGGAGCAAGTATGCTGCGGCCAAAGCGTTTGCGTCAGCTCACGCTGCAGGCGATCAAAGATTTCGCCATCCGGGTAGCCAGCCCAGCGGCGAAGGCACTGGGGTTGTCGGGTGGCAACCAGCAAAAGCTCCTGGTTGCACGTTGGGTAGAGATTCATCCCAAAGTGCTACTGCTCGACGAGCCCACACGCGGTGTGGACATCGGTGCCAAGAGCGAAATCTACCGGTTGGTAGGCGAACTGGCTGCCAAGGGGGTGGCGGTGCTCTTTATTTCAAGCGAGTTGCCGGAGGTGATCGGTATCAGCGATCGGGTGCTCGTCATGCGCGAAGGTAACCTGATGGGGGAACTTCGCGGCGGCGAAGGACAGGATGCCATCACCCAGGAAAATATCATGGCCTTTGCTACCGGGGCGGCCTCTTCTCCCGCCTGAACGTCATCTCTTTTCCCTATTTCCCCCCTTATGGCGTCCGACCTGACTACTTCCACCACGACACCCGCACCTGCTACCGGCGGTTCATCCGAACCATCAGTGATCCGGGCGGTGGAGTCAGCGCGCGCCCGCAGCAACTTCTGGCAGGTGGTGGGTATCCTGCCGGTGCTGCTTCTGATCGGCGTCCTGTTCTCCTTGCTAACGCCCAATTTCTTGACCTCCAACAACCTGATCAACGTCGCACGTCAGGCGTCGATCAACACCGTGCTGGCCGCTGGGATGACCTTCGTGATCCTTACGGGTGGGATCGATCTTTCAGTCGGTTCCATTCTCGGTGTTTCGGCTGTCATCGCGCTCCAGGTTTCCCTGATGCCCTCCCTGGCGTGGACTATTCTGCCGCTGACCTTATTGGCGGGCTTGTTGTTGGGCTCCCTCACGGGAGCCACGGTGGCCTACGTGGGCTTGCCCCCCTTTATCGTGACGCTCGGCACGTACACGGCGTTACGCGGTGTCGCTTACCTGCTGGCCAACGGCACCACCATCATCAACAACGATCTCTCGTTTGCTTGGATCGGCAACGGCCGTCTGGGGCCGATCCCTTGGCTGGTCATCATCGCTTTGATCACAATCCTAGTCAGCGGGTTCATCCTGCGGCGCACGGTGCTGGGGGTACGCATCTACGCCGTGGGCGGCAACGCCCAGGCCGCCAGACTCACCGGCATCCGCGTAGAACGGGTGCTGGTATTTGTGTATGGTGTCAGTGGTCTGCTTGCCGCCCTGGCAGGACTGATGAGCGCCAGCCGTCTTTACAGTGCGAACGGCAAATTGGGCGAAGGCTACGAACTGGATGCTATCGCGGCGGTGATCCTCGGAGGGACTAGTTTCACCGGCGGGATCGGCACGATCAGTGGCACGCTCTTAGGTGCCTTGGTGATAGCCACGCTCAATAATGGCCTGACGCTCATGAACGTCTCGTTCTTCTGGCAATTAGTAGTCAAAGGGCTCGTAATTGTTGTCGCTGTCACCATCGACAAGCTGCGGACTCGCTCATCAACCTGAGTTTCTCCGTTTCAACCGAAGATCACCCAACACCCAAGACCCAAGTGCTTCGCGTTCTCGACCAGAAGCGGTTCGCTGCCCACATTTAAAGGTTTTGGTTGTCTTCCTGTTCACAAATTTCCAGGGCAGTGTCGCCATCGACCACCAAACCAGTCACAAAGCCTGCTCGTAAAATCCCCCGCGCGCCCTTCGCCTTGGTACGGCCACCGCACAGCAAGATGACATCGCGACCGCGGAGATGTTTCAGGTCCAGCGCGAGGGAACGTTGATTCAACTCTGATCTTACCGGCTGGCCGTTGCGATCAAAAAATTTGCCCATCGCATCACCCACTGCGCCGGCATGGTGCAACTGATCAAGTTCCGCTTTGGAAAGGTAATTTTTCTCGAACAGAAAACCGTTCTCATCACACTCTCCCATGCTCATAAAGAAAACATTGGCTTTGGCGGCCAAAGTCAATGTTTCCTTCACCACATGCTGAGCCATCAGAACGTTCCGATCGGCCACACTGTTGGCGATGTAAGGCACGGGCAGAAAATGCCCCTCCCCGCCAGTTTTCTCTGCGGCACGATGCACCACGTCGAAAAGGTTGGCCGCGGAATTCATGGTCAACGAACCCATCGTGGAGACAAAACAGGCGTCGGGCTTGCGGACACCGGCAAGCTGATCGACCATGGATGCCGTGGTGCGCCCCCACGCCAAACCAATCACTGGGTGCTCGCTGAGTTGAAGGCGCTCTCGCAGGTAACGCGCGGCGACCATCCCGACCGCACGGCGAGCCATTTCGTTTTCCACCGCCACATCGCTTGCCGAGCGAATTGCCTTTTGTTTGGATGCCTTCCTCGGAGGATCTAACAACGTGGAAAGTGGCGGCGTGACACGGCACAGAGTCAGTTTGAAGCAGCGGCGCAGCCGTTCCTCTACTTGCACCATGGTGCTGAGACGGTGTTCGATAGAAATTTTGACGATGCCCGCCTCGCGCGCCTCGGCGAGCAACCGCGCTGCTTTTGGGCGAGAAACTCTGAGGATCTTTGCCGTGTGTTCCTGGGTGTGACCGGCGATGTAGTAAAGCCAGGCAGCCCGCACCAACTCGTCCGGATCACTACCACCCACTGGAAATCCAGCGGCTTTGGCGGTATCGGCCTTGATGCGCTCAGGAGTTTTCTGGGACATTTTGCATCAACGCTTTATCCGCATCGCAGCAAATTATTACCACTAAAATTCCGCAGAAATCTCAAACTTTGGCCAAGCCTTTGGTACATTCGCCCAACGGACAGACTCGCAGAAGCTTTTTCTGCATGAAACTTTTCTCCGTGCGTCCGGCATGTTTTGGTGGTTTTCTCCAGCACGGTTTTCCCGAAGGTAAGCAGTTAGTTGGCAGGCATGCAGCGACAGCGTTGAGCACGCTTGCCACACGATGTCGCTCGCCACACTTGCCCGGCAGGGCAGCCGGGAGCGAAAGAGCAACAACGGTGTCGATCTTGCAGGGTCGGAAACGCTGCTTCTGTCACTGATTGACCCATCTGATCGGACAAGCCATGACTTGGAAAATAATCTTGGCTATTTGCCACAGGCTGAACGCCCGACTGGCATCTTGGTAGTCTGTCGGCGGATCAGCGATCCGCGGTTCGATCAGTTGTTGCGCCTTAACGGTGTGCTGATATGCCTGCAAGGGCACCAAATTGCTTGAGCAGACACCCATGTAATCTCCGTCCGGCTCCGCCCTTTCACCCCTTTCTCCCGTGACAAACTGCGCCGCTCAAGGTTCTGCCTCCAGCCGAACCGTGGTGCGCCTTCTTCGCGCTCATTAGGTATGCAGGCCGAAAAAGTGCTGACTCGCGTATGCGAGCAAGATCAGACTGGCAAGACAGAAGATCAACTCACCAGGATTATGTGTCGCGGGGCCGGGGAGCGTATGATCGGATCGCATGTAAGTTCGCCAGGACCTTGGAACCCAGTTATACACGCCCAGGATCAACACCAACGTTACGAGGATCGTAAAAGCTGTTATATCAGTTGTTGTAGCAGTTACATTACCACTTTGAACGCGGGTCGCAACCTCCTAAACTGGACGAAAATCTGGGTGCCAAAAAGGCTTGAAACAGCGAACAACTGACGAACAAGCATAGATATAAACCTTTCACTTTAAGCAAGAAATGCATTCTTAGAATCTGCCAACGCTAGAAAGGGTTTGAAACACCCGGTTTTTATCCTACCAGGAAGCCGACCAATCAGATTTTCAATCACGTTCCACCGTATAAAGCGGGCGGAGGCGAGTACGGCACCAAGGATGGCAGCCGCTTCTTCTGCAAGAAAGCGCTGTGACAACGCCCACCCATATCTGCGGCTCTGCTTTAAAGCGGTCAAGATTGGGCTCAGGCTTATCGGTCAGCGATGATCCTGCTCAACGAGCCAGCATACTGTGGCATGGCACGGAGAGATGCGTCCACAGGATCATGGTCAAGCGCATAAAGATAGCACGCTCGTTGCACTGCTGTTTACCTACCTCCTACTGCCATGCCTCAAGTCCTCGGATACGCCGCCCAGAACAAAACAACCCCTCTAGCACCCTTCCGCTTCGAGCGCCGCTTGCCCGAACCAGATGATGTTCAGCTAGACATCCTCTATTGTGGCGTCTGCCACTCCGATCTCCACCAAGCCCGCGATGAGTGGGGCGGTTCCTTGTTTCCGATGGTTCCCGGCCACGAAATCGTTGGGAGAGTCATTGCCGTCGGCAGCGACGTGAGGAAATTCAAGGAGGGCGACATCGCTGCGGTCGGGGTGATGGTGGATTCCTGCCGCACCTGCACGAACTGCCGCGATGGCTTCGAACAATATTGCGAGCAGGGCATGGTTGGGACTTACAGTTCGAAAGACCGCCGTCATGGTGGCGTGACCACCCAAGGCGGCTACGCACAGAGCATCGTGACCACCCAGGATTTTGTTTACCGCATGCCTGCTCAGCTTGATCTTGCAGCGGCGGCACCGTTGCTCTGTGCAGGAATTACGACGTACTCACCGCTACGCGAGTGGGGCGCGGGTCCGGGCAAAAAAGTCGGGATTGTCGGTCTCGGTGGGCTGGGGCATATGGGATTGAAGTTCGCCCATGCCTTCGGTGCGCAAACCGTGCTCTTTACCACGTCGCCCGGCAAGACGGCGGATGGCAAGCGCTTGGGGGCCGACGAAGTGGTGGTTTCCAAGAACGATGACGAGATGAAGAAGCACGCCAATAGCTTTGACGTGCTTCTCGACTGCGTCTCCGCCCCGCACGACCTCAATGCTTACCTCGGCTTGCTCAAACGCGACGGCACCTTGGCCTTGGTCGGCTTGCCTCCGGAGGACATGCCCGTATCGCCTTTTAGTATGATCACCAATCGTCGCCGCTTTGCGGGTTCCATGATCGGCGGTTTGTCCGAGACACAGCAGATGCTCGATTTCTGTGGCGAACACAATATCGTGTGTGACGTGGAACAAATTCGGATCGATCAGATCAACGAGGCCTACGAACGGATGCTAAAAAATGACGTCAAGTACCGCTTCGTCATCGCGATGGACTCTCTCACGGACACCTTGGGCAAATAATTTTTTTGCGTACGACGTCCACCAACATTCGCTGATTCAGAGCGGCCGCTGCACCCGAAACCGGGTTTCCATAGTTCCAACGGCAAAAAGCAAAACCCTTCGATTTTCACCGCAGGGTTTCTGCTTAACCTAACCTTCAGAAATCGGCGTCAGGGAATCAGTAAGACCTTGATGGATTTGTCGCCCTTTTTCATGAGTTCCAT
>CALMAQ010000015.1 GCA_937859745.1 uncultured Verrucomicrobiota bacterium
CCGCCACCCTGCATCCCGCATCCAAATCAGGACGCCGCTCAAATTCCCACCCAAAAAGGGCCGATTGATAGTTTTCCGTTATCAATCAGGCCGTAAACTTGTATTAGTTGGTACGAATCAGCGATGGTTATGTATCGTCCCGTGCCTTGGCCGGACTTCCCGGCGTCCGGCTCCCTGACTCTTTCTTGCTCCTATGTGGATCGTCCAACTCGCCCTCCGGCGGCCCTACACGTTCATCGTCGCCGCCCTGCTGCTGCTGCTCGCCAGCCCGCTGGTGATCCTCCGCACGCCAGTGGACATCTTCCCGAACATCGACATCCCGGTCGTGTCCATCGTGTTCCAGTACACGGGCATGCCCGCCTCGCAGTTCGGCGACCGTATCACCAGCCCCTTCGAGCGCGTGCTGACCACCACGGTCAACGACATCGAGCACATCGAGAGCACCTCGCTCAACGGCATCAGCGTCACCAAGGTCTTCTTCCAGCCCACGGCCAAGCTGCCCGCCGCGCTCGCGCAGACCACGGCCATCTGCCAGACCGTGCTCAAGCAGCTTCCCACGGGCATCACGCCGCCGCTCATCATCTCCTACAACGCCAGCAGCGTGCCCATCCTCCAACTGGGCCTGAGCAGCGACCAGTTGGGCGAGCAGCAGCTCTACGACCTCGCCGTCAACTACATCCGCACCGCCTTCGCCGACGTGCCCGGCGCGGCCATCCCCTATCCTTTCGGCGGCAAGCAGCGCTCGGTCATGATCGACATCGACCTGCCCAAGCTCACGGCCCGGGGCCTCTCGCCCGCGGACGTGGTCAACGCCATCAGCGCGCAGAACCTCGTGCTGCCCGGCGGCAGCGTGAAGCTCGGCAACCTGGAAAGCGACGTGGAGATGAACGCCGCCCCGGAGACGATCAACGAACTCGGCGACATCCCCATCAAGAGCACCAGCGGGGCCATCGTCTACGTGCGCGACATCGGCAGCGTGCGCGACGGCTTCACCCCGCAGACCAACGTCGTCCACCAGGACGGCCAGCGCGGCGTGTTGCTGAGCGTCTACAAGGCGGGCGTCGCCTCCACGCTCGACATCGTCAACACCATCCGCGCGCGGATGCCCCAACTGCTGACCACCCTGCCGCCCGAGCTGGTCATCAAGCCGCTCTTTGACCAGTCGATCTTCGTCAAGGCGTCGGTCAAGGGCGTCATCACCGAGGCCGTCATCGCCGCCGTGCTCACGGCCGCGATGATCCTGCTCTTTCTGGGCAACTGGCGGCACACGGTCGTCATCGCCATCTCCATCCCGCTCTCCATCCTGGCGAGCATCTGCACGCTCTCGTTCCTGGGCGAGACGATCAACATCATGACCCTGGGCGGCCTGGCGCTGGCCGTGGGCATCCTGGTGGACGACGCCACGGTGACCATCGAGAACATCGACCGTTTCCTGGAGGAGGGGCACGAACTCAACGAGGGCATCCTGCAGGGGGCGGCGCAGATCGCGCTGCCCGCGCTGGTGAGCACGATGTGCATCTGCATCGTGTTCCTGCCCATGTTCTTCCTGGCGGGCGTGGCGCGCTACCTCTTCGTGCCGCTGGCCGAGGCGGTGGTCTTCGCCATGATCGCCTCCTACGTCCTCTCGCGCACGCTCGTGCCGACGCTGGTGATGTACTTCCTGCGCGGCCAGCACGGTGGCGGCGCGCACGGGGCGCACGGCGCGGAGCCCAAAGGGTTCTTCGGGCGGTTCCAGGCGGGGTTCGAGCGTGGGTTCACGCGGTTCCGCGACTGGTACGTGGGCCGGCTCGAGGGCGCGCTGGCGCTGCGCTGGGTCTTCGTGTTCGGCTTCCTGGGCGTGTGCCTGCTCTCCCTGAGCCTGCTGCTGACCATCGGCCAGGACTTTTTCCCGACCGTGGACGCCGGGCAGTTCCGCCTGCACATGCGCGCGCGCACGGCGACGCGCATCGAGGAAACGGCCAACTACGCCGACCAGGTGGAACGCTTCATCCGCACGCAGATCCCGCGCGACGAGATGGAGACGATCATCGACAACATCGGCCTGCCCTACAGCGGCATCAACACGTCCTACGCCAACAACGGCACCATCGGCACGGCCGACGTGGAAATCCTCTGCGCGCTCAACGAGGAGAAGCACGGCCCGACGGCGGGCTACGTCGCCAAGCTGCGCGCGGCGCTGCCCAAGCAGTTCCCGGGCATCGAGTTCTTCTTCCAGCCCGCCGACATCGTCAGCCAGATCCTCAACTTCGGCATCAGCGCGCCCATCGACATCCAGTTCCAGGGCAAGGACGTGCAGGGCAACCTCGCCGTGGCCAAGGACGTGACGGAAAAGGTCCGGCACGTCCCGGGTGCCGTGGACGCGCACATCTTCCAGCTCTACAACCAGCCCAAGCTCGACCTGACGGTGGACCGCTCCAAGGCCAACCAGCTCGGCCTGACGGAGCGCGACGTGGCCAACAGCCTGCTCATCTCCCTGAGCAACAGCTTCCAGGTGTCGCCCTCGTTCTTCCTGAGCAACAAGAACCACATCGTCTACAACCTCGCGGCGGCGGCCCCGCAGTACCGCGTCCAGACGCTGGACAACCTGCTGGACCTGCCCATCACCAGCGCCAACGGCGCGCCCAACCAGCTCCTGGTCAATCTGGCGACCGTGGAGCGCTCGACGGGCCCGGCGATTCTGAGCACCTTTAATCTGATCCCCGTGGTGGACATCCTGTGCAGCGTGCAGGGGCGCGACCTGGGCGGCGTGGCGGCGGACGTGAACCGGATCGTCGAGGACGCGCGCAAGCACCTGCCGCGCGGCAGCCTGATCGTCGTGCGCGGGCAGGTGCAGACGATGCACGCCTCGTTCGTGGGCCTCGGGGCCGGCCTGGCCGGGGCGGTGGTGCTCGTGTACCTGCTCATCGTGGTCAACTTCCAGTCGTGGACGGACCCGTTCATCATCCTCACGGGCCTGCCGGGTGCCTTGGCGGGCATTGCGTGGATGCTCTTCCTCACCGGCACGACGCTGAGCGTGCCCGCGCTGATGGGAGCCATCATGTGCGTGGGCGTGGCGACGGCCAACTCGATCCTCGTGGTCACGTTCGCCCGCGAGCAGATCGAACTGCACGGCGACGCCTTCCGGGCCGCGCTGGAGGCGGGCCGGACGCGCCTGCGCCCGGTGTTGATGACGGCGCTGGCGATGATCATCGGCATGGTGCCCATGAGCCTGGGCCTGGGCGAGGGCGGCGAGCAGAACGCGCCCCTGGGCCGCGCGGTCATCGGCGGCCTGCTGGTGTCCACGGTGGCGACGCTGATCTTCGTGCCGGTGGTCTTCGCGTTGATCCGCAGCCGGGGCGCCAAGCGCCAGCCCGCGCCGGGTGCAAACGGCCACGGCGGCCACGTCCCATCGCCGGTTCGCGGCGAAACTCCCGCCCTCGCCGGGCACGCCTGATTCCGTCTGCCCCTTTTACAACCCCCGATTTCTCCCGATAATGAGTGCTACCATGGACGACACCCGCCGCGAAGGCCAGACCGAGACCCCGCCGACACCCCCCGTGCCCGCCGGTCAGTACGATCCTTCCTCCATCGGCCCGGTCCCGGGGAACGCCTGGGATTCCCGCGCGGGCCAGCGTCCCGGGGCGGGCGGCGGCCATCCGGCGGCGGCCGGACC
>CALMAQ010000016.1:0-26421 GCA_937859745.1 uncultured Verrucomicrobiota bacterium
ATTTCCGCCCCAGCAGCGTAGACGCCACCCTCGGCAACCGCCGATTCGCTCGCTGGAGCCGGCGGGCGACGCCGATCGATCGCGGCCCGAGCCCTTCGAAGGGGGCGAGCTTCGCCTTGAGGGCCTCGACCTCCGCCACCGGGTCGATCTCGGGCCCGGGGCGTCTGGCGGCGGCCTCGTCCGGAACGCGGCGGTCCAACCGACCCAAAATCGGGTTGTTGTCGGCGTCGTCCGACTCGTTGGGCCGCCGGTGGCGGCGCTTCATCGCCGACAGGGGCAGTTTCTCCGGGGTGGGCGGCGTGGCGGCGGGTTCCGGGTCCCCCGCGTTGTCGAAATCGGCAGTCATGCAGGCGGGCTGAAGTTAAAGGCGCGGCTCCAAGCTGGCAACGTCTTAAAACCGCGTTCGGGCCGGCCTAAAAAAAACCGGGTTTGCCGTTGCGCCGACCCCCCCGGGCCCGCCAGATTGGCAGGCCATGTCCCCCGCCGAACACAGCGCGCACGTGGACCTCGACGGGGCCTGGCCCGAGGGCACGCTGCCCTTCCCGGCCCGGGATCTCCGCGCCTGGGGGCCGCGCCTGCGCTTCTGCGCGCCGGACGCCGAGATGGAGGCGTTCTACGCGGCCAGCACGGCGGTCCTGCCGCCGGAAACGCAGTTCCTGGTGTACGGCTCGGGCGATTTCCACCACCTCAGCGCCCTGTGGCTGCGCCGGGCGCTCGCGCCGGGCGGCAGGCGGCTGACGCTGGTGTCCTTCGACAACCACCCCGACTGGGACATCCGCCCGCCCAAGTGGTGCTGCGGCAGTTGGCTGAACCGCGCGCTGGACCTGCCGGGCGTGGACCACATCGCCGTGTGGGGCTGCGGAAATTTCGAGTGCTGGGGCTGGCACCGGGTCTGGGGCAACCACCGCGACGTGCGCTCGGGCCGGCTGGAGGTCCGTCCGTGGGCCGACGGCCGCCCCGCCGCCGACCAGGCCCGCCCGTGGTCGATCCGGCGGGACTCGTGGCGGGACCTGTTCGGGCGGTTCGCCGCCGGGCTGGCCGGGCGGGAGTTGTACGTGACGGTGGACCTCGACGGCCTGCGGGCCGGGGATGCCGTCACGAACTGGGAGAACGGCCGCTTCTCGGCGGACGACGTGGCCTGGGCGCTGGAGGAGCTGTCGCGCCACGCGCGCATCGCGGCGGGTGACCTGTGCGGGGCGCGCTCGGTGCCCGCCTACGCGCGCTGGACCCAGAAATTCGCCTCCGAGACCGACCATCCCGAGTTGCCCGCGTTCGATCCGGCGGAAGCGGCGCGGATCAACGCGCGGACGTTCGGGACGATCTGGCCGCGGCTGACGGCGGACGCTTCAACTCGCTGAAACCAGCATCACCCCGACGGTGATGAGCAGCGTGCCGATCACCAGCGGGAC
Organism: uncultured Verrucomicrobiota bacterium; assembly: GCA_937859745.1. Classification (GTDB taxonomy): domain Bacteria; phylum Verrucomicrobiota; class Verrucomicrobiia; order Chthoniobacterales; family SZAS-18; genus CAHJWO01. Next base: position 1,410 of record CALMAQ010000016.1, read on the forward strand.
CGTCAGCCGCTCGCGCAGGAACAGCGAAGCGCCGACCGTCACGATCAGCACGCTCAGGCCCTGGAAGGGAAAGAGGAAGCTCAGGTCGAGCTGCTGGAGGAGGTGCAGGTTGACGAAGAACGACACCGTCATGCACACGATCCCGGCCCCGAAGACCACCGCCCGGCGCTGTGGGGGTGCGGGCGGCGGGCCGGGCACCTCGCCGGGCTCGTCGGCGGCCGACTTGAAGCACAACTGCCCGCCCACGAACGTCAACAGCGAGACCAGGATCAGCCCTAGCGTCACGGCCCTCATAGCCGCTTCTCCAGATTGGCGTAGGTGCGCGCGACGACGAGCAGGCCCGTGACCACCAGCGCGATGCCGCACCAGCGGCGGCCGTTGATGACCTCGCCCAGGAACGCCCAACAGCTCAGCGGGATGAGGACGTGCACGGAGTTGGACAGCGGGAACGCCAGGCCGAGCGGCAAGGTCCGCAGGGCGCTCATCCAGAAGACGAGGCTCAGCAGGGTGAAGACGATGCTCACCCACGTCCAGGCGCTCATCAGGCCGGACACGTCCACCCACGGGAGCGGGGAAACCGTGTGTTGCGTGTGGGCTGCCCCAACTTTGAGCAACACCTCGGACGTGGTCCCGAAAACGGCGCAGAGCAGTACCTGGAAGATCGGCGACAGGGTGGCGAAACGCTTGGGTTCAGACGGTGGGGACATCGGGGCTGGCGGGGCGGACAACAAACCTTCGATTGTGGCCGACATCGGCACAAACGCAATCCCCGTTCCGCCGGATCAGGCCGAAGCGGGGCGTTCCCAGCGGAACTTGCGATCCGCCTCGGCGATGGCCAAATCGTTGATGCTCGCCAGCCGTCGGCGCATCAGACCGTCCGGCGCGAATTCCCACTGCTCATTGCCGTAGGAGCGGAACCACTGGCCGGAATCGTCGTGCCACTCGTACTCGAAGCACACGCTGATCCGGTCCGCGGTGAAGCTCCAGAGTTCCTTCTTGAGCCGGTAGTCGAGTTCCCGCCGCCACTTGCGCTCCAGGAACGCGCGGACCTCCGCGCGCCCGTGCAGGAACTCGGCGCGGTTGCGCCACGCGGTGTCCTCGGTGTAAGCGAGCGATACTTTCCCGGGGTTGCGCGTGTTCCAGGCGTCCTCGGCGGCCTGGACCTTCTGGCGGGCGGTTTCAAGGGCGGGAGCGGGGGGCGGTCGGCCATGACTGGGAAGCGCAGATCTCCGCGGCGTTGGGGAACTGCCGCAGCAGCGGTTCCTGGCGCGTCGGGGCCGCTAGCGGGGCCAGCCAATGCAGCAGCCGGTTGGCCAGCGGCGAGGTGTGGCGCGCGTAGAGGTCGAGCGGCACGAGGTTCATGCGCAGGTGCAGCTTCGGGTCGTAGTTGAAGGGCGCGCTCTCGTAGCGGGTCAGGCCGTGCGCGAGCGCCCAGCGCACGATGTCGCGGAAGGTGACGTGGTAGAGGTTCAGGCCGGCGGCGTCTTCGTCCAGGCCGAGGTCGTTGTCGTAGATCGTGCCGCCGTGGACGACGCAGAAGCTGAAGGCCACCACCCGGCCCGCGTGCCGCCAGACGAAGTAGCGCGCCTGCCCCCCGAGCCGCTCGGCCAGCGAGACGAAATATTCCTTCGTGAACACCTCGAACTGCATGTCGCCGCGCAACGCCACGCGCTCGTACAGCGCGTGGAGCTGGACCGCCTCCGCGTCGCCCAGGGCCGTCTTGACCTCCAGCGTGATCGGCTCGGCCAGCGCCTCGACCTCGCGGAACTTGCGCCGCAGGCTCTTGCGCGTCGCCTTGCCCAGGCGGGTCTGCACGTACTCATCGAACGTGGCGAAATCCAGGTCCAGGCAGACGCCCGGCAGGCTGGCCAGACGCAGGTAACGTTCCGGCGTGGCGAGGGCGGACATCGCCGGGCGGAGCTCCCGCGGGAAATCCTTCCACAGCCGGAGCGACACGCCCGCGCGGCGGGCGAAGCATTCCAGCGCCTCATCCCGCCCGGGCAGGCGCCGCGGCAGGTTGGCCGGTGCCGCCGCGCCGACCTGGGCCGCGCCGACGACGCAGCCTGCCGCCAGCAGCCGGAAGGTCAACCGGCGGCGCCACGGCTCGAGCCAGGCACGCAGCCGGGCGTGGAGGCTGATCGTCAGGTCCTGGGAGACGAAGAACAGCGGCAGGATCGCCCGCGCCTCGCCGCGCGCGTTGTTCAGGACGAGGTAGCGGGCGGGGAACTCCTCCGGGAAGGTTTCCTCGAGCGTCTGGTGGTAGGCGTAATCCTTCCAGTGCGGCGGGAACATCGCCTGCCATAACGCCGGGTCGATGGCCGCGACCCGGTCGAACACGTCGGCCGTCCACCCCCCGCGCAGGCGGACCGAGAACACCGGCGTGTGGCCGGCATGCCGCGCGGGCGGCGGGAGCGGGGGGGCGAAGAGAGTGTTCAAGGAATCGACTCAGGCGGGGGTGGCGGATGCCGTTTCCCCCTCGGCGGACTGCGGACCGAGCGCACGGCTCTTGGTGGGCAGGTTGGGGTCCAGGAAGCCGAGCATGTGCGGCTGGTTGATGACCCGCACGCCCGCCGCCCGCTGCTTGTCCTGAATTTGCAGGAAGAAGGCGTGCATCTTCGTCCAATGGCACTTCGGACGGAAGTGATGCTCGGCGTGGTAGCCGTTGTTGAAGAAGATCCAGTTGTAGATCTTGCCGTAGGAGCTGACCCCCCAGGCGATGGGCTCCTCCGTGTTGCCGCCGAAGTGGCGGTAGTAACCGTTGAGGTAGCTCAGGCAGTGGCCCAGGTACATGAAGGGCAGGAAGAACACCACGAAGCGCCAGTTCAGCACGGTGCCGTCGCTGCCGATGATCGCCATGGCCGCCAGGATGACGATGAACGTCGCCAGTTCGATGTTGCCCCAGCGGACCTCGGATTCGCCGCGCTTCCTGAGTTCGCGGCTGATGGCGGCGGGGTTGTCGCGAAAGAAGCTCAGGAACGTGTAGCTCCAGACGTTTTCGGCCTCGTCGTCGTGCCCGTGGCGGTAGATGCTGATCCAGTCCGTCGTCTCGCCGTGCTCGTCCTTGCGGTCGCTGTTGCCCTTGTGGTGCTGCATGTGGACCACGTCGTAGTAGGTCTGCGAGAAGCAGCACGCGACGGATTCCACGACGCCGAAAAGGCGGTTGAGCAGCGGGGAACGAAAATACGGGTTGTGGATGAAGTTGTGTGAGACGCCGTTGATGTTGGCGTTGATGAGGAAGGCGTAGAGGAACCCGAGCGGGACCGTGACCCACAGCGAAACGCGCGGGAAGAGGTAGTACAACGCGAAGAACAAGGCGAGGTGGAACAGCCCGAACAGGGTCGGGATGAGATCCAGGCGGGTGTAGGCGAAGAGTTTGGAATCCGTCTTGGGGATTTCAATCTTGATGGGATCGGCTTTCATAAATTGGCGTCGGAATCAAGGAATCCACGTATTTGGGGCGGGATTGTAATGAATTTCGTTACGGAAGCAACTGCGTTCGACAGAGCCAGTACGTCCGCGGCTCAGGCAAGGTCGCCATGATTGTCAAATCGGGCCAGCAATTTGTCATAGCGGGTCGGCTCCAGCAAGGGAGCGATCCGCTTGAAGAACGGGTTGATCCAGCCGGCGGTGTGGCGGACGTAGAGGTCCAGCGGCTCCAAGGCGAAGCGCAGGTGCAGCTTGGGATCGTAGTTGAGCGGCGTGCTGTAGTAGGTGTGCAGCCCCTCCTTGATGGCCCAGTCGAGCAGGTCGCGGATGGTCACAAAGTAGAGGTGGCGCTCCAGGGCCACGGCGTAGTCCAGGCCCAGGTAGTTGTCGTGGAACACGCCGTCATGGACCATGGCGAGGCTGACCGCCACCGCGCGGCCCTCCTGCCGCCAGACGAAGAAGCGCGCCCGGTCGGGCATGGTGCGGCCGAGTTCGCAGAAGTATTCCTTCGTCAGCTCCTCGAAGCGGAACGCGCTGCGCGCAAGCACCTGGAGGTAGAGCGGGTGGAGTTCGTCCACTAGGCCGCTCACGTCGCGATGGACTTCCATCGTGATGGGCGGGGTGTCGTCTTCCGGGCGGAACTTGCGGCGCAGGTTCTTGCGCATGCTCTTGCCCAGGCGGCGGTTGAAGTAATCCTCGGCGCTCGCGTAGCCGCCGAGCGGGATGACCGTGGCCGGGAAGCTGGGCATCCGCACGAAGCCGCGCGCGGCGGCGGGGGCCGTGAGGGCGGCGCGGAATTCCCTGGCGAAGTCCTTGAACGTGATGATCGCGGCCCCGTGACGCCCCCCGTAGACGTGGAGGGCTTCGAGCAGGCCATCCACGGCGGCCCGGTCGGTAGGATCGGGGACGCCGAGGTAGCCCTCGCCCGCCGTGCAGCCGACCATGAGCATCTTCATGCTCAGGAAGCGCGGGAACACGCGCCGGATCGCCGCGACGGGCGCGCGCAGACCGGCGCTCAGGCCCGCCGTGAGGTCCTGGTCGGTGAAAAAAAGCGGCTGCAAGGCGCGCACGCGGCCCGAGTGGTCACGCAGGAGCAGGTAGCGGTAATCGAAGTTCGCTTGGGCCAGCGTGGTTTCGCAAAGCTGGTAGTAGCGGGCGTCCTTGGCGGCCCCGGCGAAGGCGTCGTGCCAGTCTTCGGGGGCGAGCAGGGCCGCACGTCGGACGACGCGGGCGGTACCGAAAGAGGTATGGAACGTCTCGTCCTCGACGGCGGGTGGGACGGCCCCCGCGCCAGACGGCAGGCCACCGTTCACCGGCGCAGCCAGAGGATAGGTGCTCAGGGCGGCGATCCCCTCACCCGCCGTCGCCAAGAGAACGCTCCGGGGCATCGGGAAACGGTGCGGGAGACGGCGGAGGAACTGGGTCGAGAACATTCCGGAAAATGGGGAGATCAGTGTCTTATTTTGTAAGAAATCGTAAGGAAAATCAAGCCCGTTGTGCCAACGAAACCTAGTCGCAGAAGCGAGGATTCGCTCGGAAGCTTGCTGTGTGGAAGCCGATGATGGTTTCCTGCGCTTGGCTGCCAGCGGCTAAAGCAAGGGTGGTTCCCGCCAGCGCGACCGGCACGAAAAGGGGACAGGCGTTGCCGCCCATCCCCTCGTATTTTTTCCGGGCTGGTTCAGGCAGGCGTCACACCGCCGCGCCGTTGTCGGCCGTCTGGCCCTGCATGGCCTGGTCGCGGTCCTTCATCGCCGCACGGCGGCTGAACTTCACGCGGCCTTTCTCGTCGACGCCGATGCACTTGACCAGGATCTGGTCGCCGGTCTTGACCACGTCCTCCGTGCGCTTGACGCGGAAGTCGGCCAGTTCGCTGATGTGCACGAGTCCTTCCTTGCCGGGAAGCACTTCCACGAAGCAGCCGAACTCCTTGATCGACACCACGCGGCCGTTGTAGACCTCGCCGACCTCGATCTCCTTGGTCATGCCCAGGATGATCTCCTTGGCGCGCTTCATCGCGTCGCCGTTGTTCGAGTAGATGTTGATGCTGCCGTCGTCCTCGATGTTGATCTCCGCGCCCGTCTCCGCGACGATGCCCTTGATCGTCTTGCCGCCGGGCCCGATGATCAGGCCGATCTTGTCCGGGTTGATGCGGACCGTTTCGATGCGCGGCGCGTACTGGCTCAGTTCCGCGCGCGGCTTGTCGAGCGTGGCGTTCATCACGTCGAGCACCTTGACCCGGCTTTCCTTGGCCTTGTAGATGGCCTGCGCCATCAGGTCGAGCGGGATGCCCGGCAGCTTGAGGTCCAACTGGAAGCCGGTCACGCCCTCGGTCGTGCCGCAGAGCTTGAAGTCCATGTCGCCGTAGTGGTCCTCGCTGCCGATGATGTCGTTGAGCAGGGTGTGCCGCTTCATCGTCTTGCCGTCCTCCTCGAACTCGGTCACCAGGCCCACGCTGATGCCCGCCACAGGGGTCTTGAGCGGCACGCCAGCATCCAGCAGGCTCAGCACGCCCGCGCACACGCTGGCCATGCTCGTCGAGCCGTTGGACTCCATCACCTCGCTGACCACGCGGATCGCGTAGGGAAATTCGTTGTGCGGGGGCAGCACCGCCACGATGGACCGCTCGGCCAGCGCGCCGTGGCCGATCTCGCGTCGGCTCGTCGAACCCGTGCGGCCGGTCTCGCCCACGCTGAAGGGCGGGAAGTTGTAGTGCAGGATGAACGTCTTAGTCGATTCGCCGCCCGTGTAGGCGTCGAAGTTCTGGGCTTCCTCCGCCGAAGCGAGCGTGGCGATGCAGAGCGCCTGCGTCTCGCCGCGCTGGAACAGGCCGGAGCCGTGCGTGCGGGGCAGCAGTCCAACCTCCGCCGACAGGGGGCGCAGGTCGAAGTAGCCGCGGCCGTCCACGCGCTTTTGCTTGTCCAGGATGGAAACGCGGAACGCCTTCTTCTGGAGGTATTCGAACGCCTGGCTGATCTCGAACGGGGCAGCGTCGGGGTACTTGGCCAGGATGGCCTCCTTCACCTCGGCCTTGAGCGCGCCGACGGCCTTGCCGCGGGCGGTCTTCGTCGGGTTGTAGATGGCAGCCTCGATGCGGTCTCCGGCCACCTGGTAGGCGATCTCCTGGATCTCGTCGCGCACGGCGAAGAGCGGCATCACGCGTTTCTCCTTGCCCGCGACGGCGGCGAGTTCACGGATGACGGCCACGATCTGCTTGACGTGGGTCTGCGCGAACGCCAGCGCTTCGATGAACTGCTCCTCGGGCATCTCCTTGGCCTCGCCCTCAATCATGACGATATCGGTGTCCGAGCCGACGTAGACGAGGTCGAGGTCGCTGAACTCGCGCTGGGCGTGGGTCGGGTTGACGACGAACTGGCCGTCCACGCGGCCGACGCGCACCGCGCCGACGGGCCCGGCGAACGGGATGTCGGAGATGGCCAGAGCCACCGACGCGCCGTTGATGCAGAGGATGTCGGAGTCATTCTCGCCGTCCGCGCTGAGCAGGGTGGCGATGATCTGGGTATCGTAGAGGTAACCCTTGGGGAAGAGCGGCCGGAGGGGCCGGTCGGTCATGCGGCAGGTGAGGATTTCCTTCTCGCTCGGGCGGCCCTCGCGACGGAAATAGCTGCCGGGGATCTTGCCGACGGCGGAGGCTTTCTCGCGGTACTCAACCGTGAGCGGAAACCAGTCCTGGCCTTCCTTGACCGTGGTGGCGCTGACGGCGGAGACGAGGATGATCGTCTCGCCCTGGCGGACGGTGACGGCACCATCGGCCAGACGCGCGATCTTGCCGGTTTCGATGGTGATGGGGTTGGCACCGACGGGTGCCGAGACGGAATGGAACATTGCTTCGAGTCTTATGGAAAAAAGACGACAGTCCCGCGATTGCGGACCGCTTTCTCCTTAACTCGTAGGCTTCAAGCTTCTTCGGGAAGCATCAGGCGCAGCCGGGTGAAGCCGCGCGTTGAAGGGGAAGACTGAAGCCTAAGACTAAGGGGGAAGAACAGGGGCAACCGCGTGTCGTCGTTTGGGTTGACGGCGAATCCGGGGTGGTTTCGCCTAGCCACACCTATAACCCGGAACGGCACGGATGCAAAAAAAAGAAGGCGGTGTGTTTGACGCCGCCTCTGTGATGCCCCAACTGCTTTTGGGGGAAACCCCCAAGAGATCGCGGGAGGGAAGAAACCGGGTTGACGATTTACCGGCGGAGGCCGAGCGCGGCGATGACCTTCTTGTAACGGTCGTTCTCGGTGCGAGCGAGGTAATCCAGCAGGCTGCGGCGGCGGGCGACCATTTTGAGCAGGCCGCGGCGGGAATGATGGTCCTTGACGTGCGCCTGGAGGTGCGTGGTCAGTTCGGTGATGCGGCGGGTCAGCAGAGCGACCTGCACATCGGCGCTGCCGGTGTCTCCCTCGTGGAGTTGCAAGTCTTTGATTTCGGCGGTGTCAGCAAGGGCCATAAGGAGCGGAGGTAGTCGTAAGTGGGACGATGGCCGGAGGCTTTGTGTTCAGAGCCTCCCGCGCAGTCGAACCCCGAAGTAAGCGCAGGAGGCCGGGGGATGCAAAGGGAAATTTTAGCCGCGACGGCCGATGCGGGATGACAGACGGCGGCGGCCGTGTAGCCATCCTGCATCCTGCTTCGGATGGACAACACGGGTAGCCTGCCTAAACTGAAGCACACTCCTCCCATGCAGACCCAATCCACGTCATCCCAAACGGCCGGGGCGCGCCTGCGCGCGGCGGTCGAAGCCGAGCGCCCGTTGCAGATCGTCGGCGCGGTCAACGCCTATAGCGCCATGCTCGCGGCGGCGTCCGGGTTCCGGGCGGTGTACCTGTCGGGCAGCGGCGTGGCGAGCGCGTCCTACGGCTGGCCGGACCTGGGAATCACCTCGCTCAACGATGTGCTCGAAGACGTGCGGCGGGTGAGCGCGGCGACAGACCGTCCGCTGCTGGTCGATGCCGACACGGGTTGGGGGAACGCGTTCAGCGTGTCGCGCACGGTCCGGGAAATGATCCGCGCCGGGGCGGGTGGCATCCACATTGAGGACCAGGCGACCGGCAAGCGTTGCGGGCATCGCCCGAACAAGGCAGTCGTGTCCACGGACGAGATGTGCGACCGGCTCAAGGCGGCCTGCGACGGCCGGACGGACGCGGATTTCGTCTTGATGGCGCGCACGGACGCGGCGGCCAGCGAGGGGGTAAGCGCCGCCATCGAACGCGCCTGCCGCTACCGCGAGGCCGGGGCGGACATGATCTTCGCCGAGGCGCTGGGATCGCTGGAGGAATATGGCCGCTTCGTGCAGGCCCTGGGCGTGCCGGTGCTGGCGAACATCACGGAGTTCGGCCAGACGCCGCTGTTCACGGTGGAGGAACTGGCCGGGGTGGGGGTCCGGCTGGTGTTGTACCCGCTGAGCGCCTTCCGCGCGATGAACGCGGCGGCGCTGGAGGTCTACCGGACGATCCGCCAGGACGGCACGCAAAGCGCCGTGGTGCCGAAGATGCAGACGCGGGCGGAGCTGTACGAATTTCTAAACTACCATTCGTACGAGAATCAGCTCGACGCACTACGAACCAAGTAAAACGGCGACTTGGAAGTATTGGTGCTGCGGGGCCTTGACGGAATTAGTGTCGGCCAGGGGTGCCTTGGGTGTTGGCTCCGGTCGACGCAGATCCTGGTACTCCTTGGCCGCCCGGGTTGGTGTCAGGATTCACCGGGGTGCCGCTGCTGTGCTGAAACTGTCCGTCCTGGTTCGCACATGCGCCCAGGGTGGAAAGGCAGCACACGGCAATCAGACTGATAATGAGGGGGCGAGTAAGATGTTTCACATTTGAAGCATCGGGACGGGTCAGGTGAATGGTGGCTCGTGTGTGGCATAATTTATAACTTTCTTTCGTTCTTATGATTGGAAAAGAGGCTTCGGCTGGAGGGAGAGCCACAGTGGACGTGATCCGGTTCCCACGTACTATCTCGGGGTGAGCGATTCCCCCAAACCCACCAAAACCGGCGGTCTCGCCGGGGTCAACGCCGGTGAAACGGCCATCTGCACCGTCGGCAAGGAGGGCTACGGGCTCTCCTACCGCGGCTACACCATCGAAGACCTTGCCGCCAGGGCCGGGTTCGAGGAGGTCGCCTACCTGCTCCTCCACGGCCACCTGCCCACCCGCTCGCAGTTGACCAGCTACCGCACGCTCCTCGCGGAATCGCGCGGGCTGCCCGACCCGCTCAAGACCGCGCTCGAACTGCTTCCCGCCGACACGCACCCCATGGACGTGCTCCGCACCGGCTGCTCCGTGCTCGGCTGCCTGGAGCCGGAACGCGGCCTGACCCGCGAGAGCGCCATCGCGGCGGGCAACCGGCTGCTGGCGGCGTTCCCTTCCATGCTGCTCTACTGGTACCACTTCACCCGGGACGGCCAACGCATCGAGACGCAGACCGACGATCCCAACATCGCCGCGCACTTCCTGCACCTGCTTCTGGGCAAGCCCGCACCGGAATCGCACGTGCGCGCAATGGACGTTTCGCTGGTGCTCTACGCCGAGCACGAGTTCAACGCCTCGACGTTCACCGTGCGCGTCATCACGAGCACGCTCGCGGATTTTCACAGCGCCATCGTCGGCGGTATCGGTGCGTTGCGCGGCCCACTCCACGGCGGCGCGAACGAGGCCGCCATGGACCTGATCGACCTCTACCGCACGCCCGACGAGGCCGAGCAGGGACTGCTGGGAAAGCTCGCCCGGAAGGAACTCATCATGGGTTTCGGCCACCGGGTCTACAAGAAGGCCGACCCGCGTTCGGCCATCATCCAGGAGAAGTCCCGGAAGCTCGCCGAGGCGGCGGGCGACCAGGTGATCTACCCCGTGAGCGAACGGATTGACGCCGTGATGCGCCGGGAAAAAGGAATGTTCACGAACCTGGATTTCTACAGCGCGAGCGCCTACCGCTTCCTGGGCATCCCGACGCCGATGTTCACGCCGATCTTCGTCATCTCGCGCATCAGCGGCTGGACGGCGCACGCCATCGAACAGCGCGAGCGCAACCGCCTCATCCGCCCCGCCGCCGACTATACCGGGCCGGAACTGCGGGAGTTTGTGGAGATTGGGAAACGGGGGTAGGATCAAGGCTGCCGTATGGAAGCGATCCCCGCCATCCCAGGATCAAGGCTCACCCATGCAGAGTATCTGGCTCTGGAACGCGCTGCCGAGCATAAGAGCGACTATTACAGGGGTGAAATCTTTGCCATGGCGGGCGGCAGTTCGTCGCACTCCAGGATCGCCGCAAACCTCATCACGGCGGTGGGCAGGCGTCTGGATGGCAAGGCATGCCAGACCTACACGAGCGATATGCTAGTGCATCCCCTTGCCACCGATCTGTTTGCGTATCCAGATGTCAGCTTGGTTTGTGGGGAGGAGCAATTTGCTGACGACGAGCAGGATTGTCTAACCGATGCCTGTCTGTTAGCGGAAGTTCTCTCGCCTTCCACGCACAAGTACGATCGGGAAAAGTTTTTCCACTACCAGCAAATGACCTCGCTGGGTCACTACTTGCTCATCCATCAGGACAGGGCTTGGATCGAACATTTCGTGCGGCCGGACAACGGAGGGGAATGGTTATACAGGCAGGTAGGCCATCCGGATGATTCCGCCGCAGGGTTGAAGTCCTCGCTGATTCTCAACTCTTTGGAAATGGAGATTCCGCTGACAGAGATTTACCGGCGGATTTCACTGGCTCCGTTTTTACCCCCGACCGAGTGAGTACCTACTCTGTTACCGACGCCTCCCGCCCGCCCTTCGACGCGCTGCTCCAGCAGATCGCCGACTACACGCTCGACACCACCCGCGCGAGCGGCAGCGCGGCAGCGCTGGACACGGCGCGGCTGTGCCTGATGGACACGCTGGGCTGCGGACTGCTCGCCTTGCAGTACCCGGCCTGCACCAAGATGCTCGGGCCCGTCGTGCCCGGCGCGACCCTGCCGGGGATTGGCGCGCGCGTGCCGGGGACCTCGTTTGAACTCGATCCGATCCAGGCGGCGTTCAACATCGGCGCGGCGGTGCGCTGGCTCGACTTCAACGACACCTGGCTGGCCGCCGAGTGGGGGCACCCCTCGGACAACCTCGGGGCGATCCTCGGCGTGGCGGACTACCTGTCCCGGCGGAACGTGCGTGAGGGTGGGGAACCCTTGACGATGAGCGATGTGCTCGTGGCGATGATCCAGGCACACGAAATCCAGGGGGTGCTGGCCTTGGAAAACGGGTTCAACCGCGTCGGGCTGGACCACGTGCTGCTCGTGCGGATCGCCTCGACGGCGGTCGCCACGCGGCTGCTCGGCGGTACGCGCGAGGATCTGCTCAACGCGCTTTCCAATGCCTGGATCGACGGCGGCGCGCTGCGGACCTACCGCCACGCGCCCAACACGGGCTCGCGCAAGAGTTGGGCGGCGGGCGACGCCACCAGCCGCGCCGTGCGGCACGCCCTGTTCGCGCTCAAGGGCGAGATGGGTTATCCCTCCGCGCTGTCCGCGCCGGGCTGGGGGTTCCAGGACGTGCTGTTCAAAGGCCGGCCCGTCATGGTGCCCGCCCAGGGCTTCGGCACCTACGTCATGGAGCACGTACTGTTCAAGATTTCGTTCCCGGCGGAGTTTCACGCGCAGACCGCCGTCGAGGCCGCCGTGACGCTGCACCCGGAGGTCGCCGGGCGGCTGGAGGAAGTCGAGCGCGTGGTCATCGAAACCCAGGAAAGCGGCAAGCGCATCATCGACAAGACCGGCCCGCTCGCCAACCCGGCCGACCGCGACCATTGCATCCAGTACATGACGGCCGTGGGCCTGCTCAAGGGCGGCCTGACCGCCGGGGACTACGAGGACGACGTGGCCGTCGATGCGCGCGTGGACGCCCTGCGCGGCAAGATGGAGGTCGTGGAGAACGCGGATTTTACGCGCGACTATCTCGATCCCGCCAAGCGGAGCATCGGCAACGCGGTGCAGGTGTTTTTCCGGGGCGGACGCGCGACGGCGCGCGTGGCGGTGGAGTATCCCATCGGCCACCGTTGCCGCCGGGCGGAGGGCGTCCCGATCCTCGTGGAAAAATTCGACCGCAACCTGCGGACGCGCCTGTCCGCCCGGCAGTCCGACGCGCTGCTCGCCCTGTGCGGCGATGCCGGGCGCTTGGCAGCGACACCGGTGCACCGGTTCATGGATCTGTTCGTGGTTTGATCGGGTGGGTTGCCTGCCCGCAGGAAGGCCGTTGCGCGCGGCGGGCTTTTGCTCCATACAAGGTAGCCATGCCCGCCGCCACCGAACCATTTTCCGCCGTGCCTATCCTCCTGGGCGAGCGATGGGCGCGGCTGCTCTGCCTGGCGTTGCTGGCGGGGTTGGGGCTTCTCACAGGGGCGCGTTGGCTTGGCACGAGCCGCAGCCACGAGACCGTCGTGCAACAGCCGGTAGGCCCCGCCGATTTTTCCGCCGACCGCTCCGCTGTGACCGCTCCCGATCCGGGAGACGACCTATGAAAATCGCCCGCGCCCTGATTTCCCTCTCCGACAAGACCGGCCTCGTGCCCTTCGCCCGCGCGCTGACGGAGGAGTTCGGCGTCGAAATCCTCTCCACGGGTGGCACCGCCAAGCTGCTGCGCGAGGAAAAAATCCCCGTCACGGAGGTGGCTGACTTCACGGGCTTCCCCGAAATCCTCTCGGGCCGGGTCAAGACGCTCCACCCCAAGATCCACGGCGGCCTGCTCTACCTGCGCGGCCACCCCGAGCACGAGCGGCAGACGCAGGAGAACGGCATCCGGCCCATCGACCTCGTGGTGGTCAACCTGTACCCGTTCCAGGAGACCGTCGCCCGGCCGGACGTGACGCTGGAGGAAGCCATCGAGAACATCGACATCGGCGGGCCGTCCATGCTCCGCAGCGCGTCGAAGAACTACCGCAGCGTCACGGTCGTGACCGACCCGGCCGACTACGCCGCCGTGCTGGCGGAGATGCGCGCCGGGGGCGGGGAAACGACGCTCAAACTGCGCGAGCACTTGGCCGTCAAGACGTTCAGCGCCACCAGCGCCTACGACCGGGCCATCGCGGGCTACCTCAACCGCGAATCACAGACCGGCTCGTTCTACGACCTGTCGCTGCCGTTGGTCACGCGGCTGCGCTACGGCGAGAACTCGCACCAGGAAGCATCGCTCTACGGTGGGTTCGAGGAGTACTTCCAGAAGCTCCACGGCAAGGAACTCTCCTTCAACAACATCCTGGACATCTCCGCCGCCGCCGAGTTGATCGGCGAGTTCGAGGAGCCGACGGTCGCCATCCTCAAGCACACCAACCCGTGCGGGGTCGGCAGCGACCCGGACCTGCGCGAAGCCTGGAACAAGGCGTTCGCCACGGATAAACAAGCACCCTTCGGCGGCATCATCGTGCTCAACCGGCCGGTAACGGAAGCCGTGGCGGAAGTCATCAAGGAAATTTTCAGCGAAGTCATCATCGCGCCGGACTTCGAGCCTGACGCCCGCGCGCTGCTCCAGCGCAAGAAAAATCTGCGGCTGATGCGCCAGTTGCAACCCGCCGGTGCGGGGATGCTGCTCCACGACGTGCGCTCGGTGGTGGGCGGGATCTTGGTGCAGGACCGCGACCGCACTTTGCTGGGTCCGGACGGCTACAAGATCGTCACCAAGCGGCAGCCGAGCGAGGCGGAAATGCGCGCGCTGATGTTCGGCTGGCGGGTGGTCAAGCACGTCAAGAGCAACGCCATCGTGTTCACGGGCGAGGACCGCACGCTGGGCGTGGGTGCCGGGCAGATGTCGCGCGTGGACTCGGCGCGCATCGCCGTGTGGAAGGCGGGCGACGCTAAGCTGAGTTTGCAAGGCAGCATCGTGGCCAGCGACGCGTTCTTCCCGTTCCCGGACGGCCTGATCGCAGCGGCCGAGGCTGGCGCGACGGCCGCGATCCAGCCCGGCGGCAGCGTGCGCGACGAGGAAGTCATCGCCGCCGCCAACGAGCGCGGGATGGCGATGGTGTTCACCGGCCTGCGGCACTTCCGGCACTAAGATGAGCCTCACTCTCGGCGTCAACATCGACCACGTCGCCACGTTGCGGCAGGCGCGCTATGCCCTCACGCCCGAGGCGCACAACGTGGAGCCGGACCTCGTGGCCGCCGCCGCCGTGTGCGAGCGGGCCGGGGCGAAGTCCATCACCGTTCACTTGCGCGCCGACCGCCGCCACCTGCAGGACCGCGACCTGGCGCGCCTGCGCCGCAACGTGCAGAGCAAGCTCAACCTGGAAATGGGCAACACGCCGGAAATCCTGGCCATCGCGCTGGAAACCCGGCCCGAGGACGTGTGCCTGGTGCCCGAGAACCGGCAGGAAATCACGACGGAAGGCGGGCTCGACGCCCACGGCCAGCGCGCCACGCTCGCGGAGACGATCCGCCAGCTCAACGCCGCCCAAATCCGCGTCAGCCTGTTCATCGACCCGCTGGAGGAGCAGATCCGCGCGGCGCACGCCCTCGGCGCGCCGGTGGTGGAACTGCACACGGGGGCGTTCGCCAACGCGCAGGGCGAAGCGCAGGTGGCGGAACTCGCGCGGCTGCGCGAGGGGGCGATCCTCGGGCGGAGCCTGGGGTTGCAGATCAACGCCGGACACGGGCTCAACTACCAGAACACGCCCGTGCTGCTCGGGGCGGTGCCGCACCTGCAGGAGTTGAACACCGGCCATGCCATCGTCAGTCGGGCCGTGTTCGTGGGCCTGGCCCGGGCGGTCGACGAGATGCTCAAGCTGATGTCGGCCTATCAGGGCTGACCCTCGCGTGAGGCCAGGTGCCGCAGGGCCGCCTGCCCGGCGCGGGTGCCGGTGGCGAACGCTCCCTGGAGCAGGTAGCCGCCGGTGGGCGCTTCCCAGTCGATCATCTCGCCCGCCAGGTAGACGCCCGGCATCCGCGTGAGCATGAGGTCGCCGTCCAGTTCCGCCCAGGCCATGCCGCCCGCCGAGGAGATGGCCTCCGCCACGGGGCGGGGGCCTTTGAGTTCCAGTGGGAGGCACTTGATGGCCGCGGCCAGCGCGCGGCGGTCGCCGAGGGCGGCGGGACCGTGGAACTCCAGCAGCGCGCGGGCGGCGGTGCCGAGCTTCAGACGGCGGGCCATTTCCTCCCAGCCGGGCTCTCGTTGGGATAGCAGTCTGTCGAAGACGCTTTGCTCGGGCACCTCGGGCTTCAGATCGAAGCGCAGGGCTGGTTTCTCCATCGCGCGGAGGTCGCGTCCGAGTTGGTAGACCGTGCTGCCTTCCAGGCCGTAACGGGTGATCAGCGCCTCGCCGGACACAGCTTGCCCGCCCGCCGAGACCCGGATGTTCTTGAGCGGCTTGCCCTCCGCCGCCGCGAGCAGGCGCGGGTCCCAGGCGACCTCCCAGCCGCAGTTTGCGGCCTGCCAGGGGACAATGCGCGGGCCGTCCGCCGCGAACACCGTTGGCCACCGGCCGTCCGAGCCCGTCTGCGGCCACGACGCACCCCCCAGGGCGAGCACCAGCGTCGCGACGTTCTCCGTGCGTGGCCCGCCGGAACGCACGTCGCGGAAGGTCAGCTCCCAGGTTCCCGCCACCCCGGGCCGCAGGCTTTCGAGCCGCCGGTTGACGTGGAACTCCACGTCCAGCCCGCGCAGGCGCGCGACCCAGCGGCGCAGCAGGGCGGCGGCCTGTTGGCCCTTGGGGAACACCCGGCCGCTCGTGCCGACGTAGGTCTCCACGCCCAATGCTGCTGCCCACGCGCGCAGTTCCGCCGGGCCGAACGCCGCCAGCAATGCGCGCCAGCGGCCGGCCTCGCCGCCGTAGCGCGAGACGAACCCGGTTAACTCCTCCGAATGCGTCAGGTTCAGGCCGCCCTTGCCCGCGACGAGGAACTTGCGCCCGACGCTCGGCTTCTGGTCGTAGAGAGCCACCCGGCAGCCGTTCTCGGCCAGGACCTCGGCGGCCCGCAGTCCGGCCGGACCGCCGCCGACGACCAGCACCCGGCGGGCAGGAAGTTCCTTGAGTGAGCCCGGGGTTGCGGCCATGGTGGGCGCACAGGATTCCCCGCGTGGCCGCCGCACACAAGTTCCAGTTCGCGGAAAACGCGCCGGTCCACGTCTGGAGCGCCGGTCTTGACCCCGTGGAGCCGACGCTGGCGTTGCTGGCTGCCCTGCTCAACGAGGAGGAAACCGCCCGGGCCCGCCGCTTCCACTTCGAGCGTGACCGCCGTCACTTCACCGCCGCGCGCGGATGGTTGCGGTTGCTCTTGGGGCGCTACTTGGACGCCGCGCCCGCCAGCCTGTGCTTCGGCTATGGCGCGCGCGGTAAGCCCTTCGTCGCCGCGCCGCGGGGAGCACCGCTGCGGTTCAACTTGTCCCATTCGCACGGCCGGGCCCTGTACGCCTTCGCCGCCGGGCGGGAGGTGGGAATCGACGTGGAGGCCGGGGCGCGGCTGGGTGACGACTGGCCGGGGCTGGTGCGGCGCATTTTCTCGGCCCGGGAGCGGGAGGAGCTTTTCGCCTTGCCCGCCGTCTGCCAGCGCGCCGCGTTCCTCAACGGCTGGACGCGCAAGGAAGCATTCCTCAAGGCGACGGGGCAGGGATTGGTGGACGGCCTCCAGTCCATCGAGGTTTCGCTCGACCCAGCGACTCCGCCCGCGCTGCTGGCGGCAGGTGCCCCGGCGCGGTGGGCGATCCACGACCTGCGCGACGGCGACGCCTACGCTGCCGCGCTGGTGGTCGAAGGCGCGGTATCGCCCGTCGCGCGATTTGACTGCCCGGCCTCCCCCGCGGACCTGTGAGCCCGCGCCCCTTGCGAAAAGGGCCATTCCGCGGCATCTTCCCGGCTTGAATAAGCCAGAGAAGAAAAGCCCCATCCTGCGCGTTTTCGGCTACGTCCGGCGCTATCCGCTGCTCGCTTCCGGGATGCTGCTGTGCGCCATCGCGGGCACGCTGACGGTCATCGTGTTCCCGCTCGTCAGCCAACACGTCACGGACATCATTCGCAGCCACCAGCACCGCGAACTGGTGCTGCCCTGGGTGCTCCTGGCGCTGGTAGCGTTCTTCGCGCAGGAATTGCTCAACTCCCTGCGGATCATGCTCAACAACGGGTTCGAGCAGAAGGTGATCTTCGACCTCCGCAGCGACCTCTACGCCCACATCCAGACCCTGCCGTTGGGCTGGTTCGACAACCGCTCCACGGGCGACCTGATGACGCGCATCCTCGAAGACGTGACGAGCGTCGAGCGTGTGCTTATTGACGGCATCGAACAGGGGCTCATCGCCGTGCTCCAGATCATCGTCGTGCTGGCGATGCTCCTGCACTACAACCCGGGCCTGACGCTCGCCGCACTTTCGACCCTGCCGTTCCTGATCGGCGGGGCGCTCCTCTACACGCTGACCGCTCACAAGCGCTACAAGCAGCAACGCGCCGCCGCCTCGGCCATGAACTCGCTGCTCCACGACAACCTCGCGGGCATCCGCCAGATCAAAACCTACGTGCGCGAGACGGAGGAACACCGCCGCTTCAACGCTGTCAGCGATCAGCTCCGCCAAGCGAGCCTGGTCATCATGCGGACCTGGGCGGTCTACAACCCGTCGATGAACTTCTTCACCAGCGCCGGACGCGCGGTGGTGCTGCTCTACGGCGGCTGGGCCGTGTTCGACGGGCGGCTGGACCTGGGCGGCTTCGTGGCGGTGCTGACGCTGGTCGGCTTCCTCTACGAGCCCATCCGGCAGTTGCACAGCCTCAATCAGCTCGTGCAGTCGGGCCGGGCGGCGGGCGGCCGGGTGTTCGAGATCATGGACACGCCGCCGGAGAGCGCCGACGAGGCCGCCGCCGTGGTGTCCGGCGCGGCCACGGGGATCATCGGGGACGTGCGGTTCACCAACGTGGGCTTCGCCTACGACGAGGAGCGGCCCGTGCTCAAGAACATCAACCTCCATGCCCTTTCCGGGCAGACCGTGGCGCTGGTGGGACCGACCGGCGCGGGCAAATCGACGCTGGTGAACATGCTCACCCGGTTCTACGAGTTCGACAGCGGCGAGATCGACATCGACAACCGCCCGCTACGCGATATCCCCCGCGCGCAACTGCGCGAGGCCGTGGGACTGGTGACGCAGGAGAGTTTCCTGTTCAACGGCACCGTGCGCGACAACCTGCGCCTGGGCCGCCCGGACGCGGCGGACGACCAGCTCCTCGCTGCCGCCGAGGCCGCGAACGCGCGCGGGTTCATCGACCGGATGCCGCAAGGCCTGGACACCGTGGTCGGCGAGCGCGGCGTCAAGTTGAGCGTGGGCGAGAAGCAGCGCGTCTCCATCGCGCGGGCATTGCTCAAGGACCCGCCCATCCTGATCCTCGACGAGGCGACAGCCAGCGTGGACACTCAGACCGAGCGCGCCATCCAGGGGGCGCTCGACGTGCTGATGCGCGGGCGGACGAGCTTCGTCATCGCGCACCGGCTGAGTACCGTGCGCCGGGCGGACCAGATCCTCGTGATGGAGCATGGCCGCATCATTGAGCGCGGCCGTCATGCCGAACTGCTCGCGGCGGGCGGGTTGTACGCGAAGCTGTGCGAGAGCGCGTTCCTGGACGCGGAGGAAGCAAGTAAAAGCGGGGAACCTTTGGGGTTCCCCGCTGTACATCGTGCGCTGGCTGCAAGCTGATCCGACGCTTACGGCGTCATCACGACCTTGACGCAGTTGTCCTGCTTCTTGGCGAAGATCTCGTAGCCGTGCGGGGCCTCGGCGAGCTTCAGGCGGTGCGTGATGATGTCGTCCGCCTTGAACTCGCCCTTTTCGATGTGGGCGAGCAGCTTGTCGATGTGCGCGTGCGCGGGGGCTTGGCCCTGGGCCATGAAGATGCCCTTGTCGAACATCTTGCCGACCGGGAAGTCGTAGTTCATCGGGTAAACGCCCAGGACCGTCACCCAGCCGCCGCGCCGGACCGCGCTGATGCAGTTGTCCAGCACGCTGACGCTGCCAACCTGGCCTTTGACGATGTTCAATGCCTTGTCGAGGATCGAACGATGCGCCTCCATGCCGACGGCGTCCACGCACACGTCCGCGCCGCGGCCCTCGGTGGCCTGGCGGATGTACTCGATGGGGTCGGTCTCGGCGGCGTTAACCACCTCGACGTTCGCGGTCCGGCGCGCCATTTCCAGGCGGTAGGGTTCCACGTCCACGCCGATGACGCGCTTCGCCCCACGCAGCCACGCGCTCTTCATGGACATGATGCCCACTGGCCCCGCGCCGAACACGGCCACCGTCTCGCCGCCCTTCACGCCCGCCCAATCGATGCCGCTGTAGCCCGTGGGGAAGATGTCCGTGAGGAAGAGCACCTGCTCGTCGCTGAGCGTGTCCGGCACCTTCCGCGGGCCGTAATCGGCGTAGGGTACGCGGACGAATTCGGCCTGCCCGCCGTTGTAGCCGCCGTACAGGTCCGTGTAGCCGAAGAGCGCGCCGCCCTTCTGGTTGGTGACGTTGCCCTCCGGGCCATAGAACTCGGGGTTGGAGTTCTCGCAGTGGCCGGGCAGGTCATGGTGGCAGAAAAAGCAGGTGCCGCAGGCGATGGGGAAAGGGACGACGACACGGTCGCCCTTCTTCAGGTTGCCGACGCCGGAACCCGTCTCCTCGACAATACCCATGAACTCGTGACCCAGCGCCATCGGGCGGGCCTGGGGCAAGAAGCCATTGTAGATGTGGAGGTCGGAGCCGCAGATGGCCGTGGCCGTCACGCGGATGATGGCGTCGCGCGCGTCCTCAATCTTGGGGTCATCGATGGTTTCGACGCGCACGTCGCCGGGTTTGTGGAACATGAGGGCTTTCATTGCCTGCTGATTCGCCACGGGAACAAGGGGTTGGCCTTGTCGGCGTGGGCTGGAAATTTGCGCTTTGGCCGGGTGACTGCTTTCGTTCCCCGGGGTACCGTCCGTTTTCCCGCCCCCCTCCATGACCGATCACGGCTTCCTCGCCCTGGTGCTGCACGCGCACCTGCCTTTCGTGCGGCACCCGGAGTACCCGGAGTTCCTGGAGGAGGACTGGCTCTACGAGGCGATCACGGAAACCTACCTGCCGCTGCTGGCGATGCTCGACCGCCTAGCGGATGACCAAGTGCCCTTCGCGCTGACGCTCACCCTGACGCCGCCCCTGTGCGCCATGCTGCGCGACGAACTGCTGCGCGAGCGTTACGGGCGCTACCTCGACCGCTGCCTCGTCCTGGCCGGGAAGGAGATCGCCCGCACGCGCGGCTGCGGCCGCCAGGAAGAAACGGCCCACTTCTATCTGGAGCGTCTGCGTGCTTGCACCTTGCAGTTCCACGAACGTTGGGGGGGCGATCTCGTCGGCGCGTTCCGGCACTTCCAGGACGTGGGCCGGCTGGAAATCATCACCTGCGCGGCGACGCACGGGCTGCTGCCGTTGATGGAGAACATCCCGCAGGCGGTGCGGGCGCAGATTTTCATCGCGCGGGACGAATACCGCGCCTGCTTCGGGCGCGACCCGGCGGGCATCTGGCTGCCGGAATGCGCCTACGTGGCCGGGATCGACCAGGTGTTGCAGGAGGCGAACCTGCGCTGGTTCATCCTCGACGCCCACGGCCTGATGTACGCCCAGCCCCGGCCGCGGCGGGCGATCTACGCGCCGTGCTTCACCCCGGCGGGACCGGCGGCGTTCTCGCGCGACCGCGAATCCAGCCGCCAGGTCTGGAGCGCGCAGCACGGCTACCCGGGCGACCCGGCTTACCGGGATTTCTACCGGGACATCGGGTTCGAACTGCCGTTCCTGGAACTGGAGCCCGTCATCGGGCCAGAGGGGCCGCGCAAGTTCACGGGGTTCAAGTACCACCGCATCACCGGGCGCACCGAGGACAAGGATCTGTACCACCGGGTCTGGGCCATGGCGGCGGCGGACGCGCACGCGGGGCACTTCATGAAGGAACGCCGCGCGCAGGTGGATAACCTGCGGCACGTGCTGGACGTGGACCCCATCGTGGTCGCGCCGTTCGACGCGGAGCTTTTCGGCCACTGGTGGTTCGAGGGGCCGGAGTTTTTGGAACTGTTCATCCGCAAGGCGGCGTACGACCAGCAGACGTTCGAGTTGACGACCCCGGGCCGGTACCTGGACGCGCACCCGACGCAGCAGGTGGTCGCGCCCTCGGCGTCAAGCTGGGGGCAGAACGGCTACTGGGAAGTGTGGCTGCACCAGAGCAACTCGTGGATTTATCCGCACCTGCAAACGGCGGCGCGGCGGATGGTCGAGGCGGCGAGGGCGGAGGAAAAAGGCGAGGGGTTCCTGAGCCGCGCGCCGGAGGGTCACAAGGAGGATGTGGCGTTGCGGGACCGGCTCCTGCGGCAGATGGCGCGCGAACTCCTGCTGGCGCAGTCGAGCGACTGGGCGTTCCTGATGAAGACGGAAACCGCCACGCACTACGCCGTCAAGCGCACGAAGGACCACGTCCTGCGTTTTACGCGGCTCTACGAGCAGTGGCGGCGCGGCAGCGTGGACCTGGATTTCCTGGCCAACTGCGAGTGGCGCGACAACCTTTTCCCCGACGTGGAGTGGAGATATTATGTTTGAACGTGACGTGAGGCGGTTCGTTTGGTGGGTGGTCGTAGCTGCCGGGCTTGGACTGCCTGATACAATATTAGGTCAGGAAACCGGCAAGGCTGCCGTGGCTGAGAGAGCAAAAGTGGCCGTCTCCTTCCTGCCGCCACCCATCGAGACGGCGACCTACAGTCTCGGTATCTACGAGGCCAAGAGCCACAAGCTCGTCCGCCATCTCTACGAGGCCGCGCCCGCAAGCGCGTTCACCACCGGTCTCAACGGGCTCATCACGAGTTGGGACGGCAAGGACGATGACGGCAAGGCCGTGCCGCCGGGCCGCTATAACGCGCGGGGATACGCGGTCGGCGCGCTGAAGGTCGAAGGCAAGAACATCCTTGGTAACGACTGGGCAGCCGACAACGAATCGCTACGCATTTCGCGCGTGCAGGCCATCGCGCTGGTGCCCGAGGATAACGGCCTGGCCATCGTGGGCACCACCCCTCCCGCCCGCGTGCAGGTGGCGCGATACGGCGGCGAGAAGTGTGAACTGCTGTGGCAGAAGGCCAACGAGCTTCCTCCCGCCAAGGTGGGTGCAGCGTCTGGCAAGTTCACGCTCTCCGTTCAGGCGGATGCGCTGGTGGCTGCCGAAGCCCCGGTGCGCGAGGCTTATCGTCTGGCGGACGGCGGTAAAATCGTCCCTGTTCCAAACCTGTCGGCCTCCGACGAGGCAACGACCACCAGCAGCGGGAAGGAAGGCACGACCTGGAAGATTGAGGAAGGCGTCCTCGGACAATATTCGGCCGGCGGCGAACGTCTCCGCAGCCTTGCGCCGAAGGAGAACGAGCCTATCCCTGTCGCCGTCGCGGCATCGAAGTCCGCCGACCGGCTTTTCCTGCTGGAAGAGTCCAAGGACGTGCAACGCGTCCGGGGGCTCTCCTGGAAGGAAACGACGAAGGAGGGTGACAAAACGGTTTCCACCTGGACCACGTTCTTCGAGAACTCCATCCACCCGAACTTCACGCCCATCGGGACCGACAACGCGCCGCTGACAGCTCAGACAGAAATCACGTTGGTGGAAAACCCCCTCGCTCCCGGCAAGCCCGAGCGCCTGAAACTCGCCGCCACGTTTGACGCCAAGGGCAGCTACCTCGCCACGGCTGATGGCTTGCGCCTGCGCCAGATCAGCCAGCGGCCCAACCTGCGTGCGGTAAAGCTCGCCAAGAACAAGGCGGCCAACGCGCTGACGTTCTACCAGGGCGACGGCGCGGCCTGGGACGAGTTCTCCATCGAGGGTGCCCGGGAGATGATGAGCTTCGACGCGGGCGACTTGGAGTTGACCGCCACCGGCGAAAAAACGCCCGAGAAAGCTGCCGAGCCCGACCTTTGATCCACGGGCGGCAAAACGGCGGTTCGAGTGTAGATTTCGCTTCCGCGCCGACCCTTCTTGGCGGCATCATGCCCACGCTACCTGTTCCGATGACCACGCCGAAGAACATCGTGTATTTCGACCTCGAAACGCAGCGCACCGCCAACGACGTGGGCGGCTGGGACAAGAAGCGCGACATGGGCATGAGCGTCGGCGTCACGTACTCCACCGCGACCGGCGAATACTCCATCTTCAGCGAGAAAACCGTCGATGGCCTGGTGGACCAGCTTCGCCGTGCGGACCTCGTCGTCGGCTACAACATCCTGCACTTCGACTACGAGGTGCTCATGGGCTACACCGTGCTCGACCTGCCCAGCCAGCTCCTGACGCTGGACCTGCTGGTGGACATCGAGGCCGCCCTGGGGCATAAGCTCAAGCTCGAAGCCCTCGCGCAGGCCACGCTCGGCGTCGGTAAGACGGCCGAGGGGTTGGACGCCATCAAATGGTGGCGGCAGGGCAAACTGCGCGAGATCGCCGAATATTGCTGCTACGACGTGAAAGTCACCAAGCTGGTCCACGAGCACGGCCGCCAGAACGGTGAGCTTTTCTACAACGACCGATTCTCCAACAAGCAGCGCGTGGAAGTGAAATGGTAACCCCTTTCGTTCCTATGTCCGACGGTCTAACCATCATCAGCGGCACCGCCGTCGCGGAAACGGTGCTCGGCGAATTGCGGCACGAGATTGACGCTCTCAGGGCGCGAGGACGGACGCCCGGCTTGGCCGTCGTGCTGGTGGGCGACAACCCGGCGTCGCGCTCCTACGTGCGCGCCAAGGACCGCATGTGCCAGAAGATCGGCCTGCACTCGCTCAAGCTCGAACTGCCCGCCACGACCACCCAGCAGGAACTCGTGGAAGTGGTCCAACGGCTCAACGCCGACCCGGCCATCCACGGCATCCTGGTCCAATCGCCGCCGCCCCCTCACATCGACGAGGCGGCCATCATCCGCGCCATGGACCCCGCCAAGGACGTGGACGGCTTCCACCCGGTCAACGTGGGCAAGCTCGCCATCGGCGACCCGACGGGCTTCGTGCCCTGCACGCCGCTGGGCTGCCAGCGGCTGCTGGTCGAGGCGGGCGTCGAGACGGCGGGCGCGCACGTCGTGATGCTCGGGCGCAGCATGTTGGTGGGCAAACCGTTCGCGCTGCTGATGCTGGGCAAGGGCAAGGGGGGCAACGCCACGGTCACGGTCGCCCACTCGCGCACGCGGAACCTGCGCGAAACGCTCCTGTCGGCGGACATCCTCGTGGCCGCCATCGGCCAGCCACGTTTCGTCAAGGCGGAGGACGTGCACGAAGGCGCGGTGGTCATCGACGTGGGCATCAACCAGATCGAGGATCCTGCCACCGAAAAGGGCTACCGGCTGGTGGGGGACGTGGACTACGCCAACGTCGCGCCGAAGGCCGCCGCCATCACGCCCGTGCCCGGCGGGGTCGGGCCGATGACGATTGCCATGCTGATGAGCAACACCGTCAAGGCGTGCCGTCTGGCGGCGTAGGAGCAAGCTTCGAGGAAGTTTCAGGGGCCAAGGACCAAGCTTCAAATAAGGTCCAAGGAACAAGGTTCAAGCCCGGAGGCTTACGGTAGTTCTGATCCTTCCATCTTTATGCTAGGATCTTCCTTAAAGCTTGGTTCTTGG
>CALMAQ010000016.1:26431-29495 GCA_937859745.1 uncultured Verrucomicrobiota bacterium
CCTCCCAGCTGTCTGCTAGGCCCTCCCTACCCCCGTGGTCCTTGGCCGTTGAAACCGCCCCGCTCCGGTGGCCCGGGGTTGAATTCCTCTCCCGCGATGTGGTAACCTCCCGCCCGATGCCTCCGGCCAGCGTTCCGACCCTCTGCACGTTCCCCGCCGCATCCACGGCACCGGACCCGGAGTTTGCCCGTGTGCTGCGGATCGCGGACCCGGGGCCCGCGCTGGACGGCCCGCTGACCTTCGCGCCACCCGCCGCCGGTCCGGCAGAAGCGTGGCTGGAGCAATGGCGCGCGTGGCGCGACGGCCCGTGGACGACCGTGCTCGGTCCCGCGGCGCTGGCCGCCACGGCGCACGCCGCGCGGGGACAAGCGCGGGAAATCCAGGAGGCGAGCCTGCGGGTCCACGCGGCGCTGGAACCGCAGGCGTCTCTTCGCAGCGCGCAGACCGGGGCCCGGTTGTTGCAGCGGCTGGGCACGTCGCGCGGCGAACGCTGGCTGGCCAGGTTACGGCAGTGGGCCGCCGAGCCGGGCTGCCCGGTCCACTTCGCGGTTCTCTACGGAGCGCAGAGTGCGCTCTTCCACCTGCCGTTGCGCCTCCTGCTGCCGGGCTATGCGTACGGGGAATGGACCGCCGCGCTCGACGCCCGCCCGCCCGCCGGGCCGCGCCTGCCGGAGTTCGGCGACGAGCTGGCCGGGCTGTGCGGGGCCGCCGCAAGCATCCTATCGTCCCGCGAGAACCATGCCGAGCATTCACCAGCCGTCTTCGGCGGGGCCTGAAGCCCCGGTCGCCGACCCGGACGTAAAGCAGAAAGAGGAAACGTCCGCCGCGGCGGACGTGCCGTGGAACGTGGTCGTCCACAACGACCCGATCACGAAGATGAACTACGTGACGATGATCTTCCAGCGGGTGTTCGGCTATTCCAAGGATCGCGCCGAGCGCCACATGAAGGAGGTCCACCACCGGGGCCGCTCGGTGGTATGGTCGGGCGCGCGGGAAAAGGCCGAGTTCTACGTCCAGCAACTCCACGTCCACCAGCTCCTCGCCACGATGGAGCGCGCGTTGTAGTTTCGCCCAGGGATGAAAGTACGCCGCGAGGAAAAAGGCCAGTCCACGCTCGTCTTCGAGGAGATGGAGCCGTTTTTCGTGGAAATGCTTCGCCACCTGCCCGGAGACTCCGACCCGGGCGACAGCGCGGCAGCGCGCAAGCGGCTCTACAGCGACCCCATCGGGCCCGCCGAGGACGGCGACGATTTCAAAGAGGACTGGCAGGAGTTCGTGCAGCCGGAGATCCGCGACCTGTTCCGCTCCGCGCGCGAGATGGTCGTCGAGGACCTCGCCGGGCTGCCCAAGGCGGCCGGCACGGAGCTGCGGCGCGAGAAGGACACGATCCTGTTCGATCCGGCGGCGTTCGCGCCGGGGGCGTTCCTCTTCAAGATTCCCATGCGCCACGCCGAAGCGTGGCTGAGCGTGCTCAACCAGGCGCGGCTGGTCCTGGCGGCCCGGCGCGGTTTCGACGAGGCCGCCATGGACGAGGAATGGCCCTTCCCGCCGTTCTCCGAGCGCGACCTGGACCTCTTCAAGGTCCACTTCTTCGATCTGATCCAACAAATTTTCCTGCGGGAGATGGGCTACGAATAGTTGAACATTGACGGATTTTGTAAGGATCGCGTCTGGGCGTGGGACAGCGCCCGTATGTTGTGCTTGATTAGCGCCGACCCCGGCTCCGCGGGGCCTGCGTTTTCCGGACACGGGGTTTTCCTGCTATGTGGATCGTCAAATTAGCCCTGCGGCGGCCCTACACCTTCACGGTGGTGTCGATGCTCATTTTCCTGCTGGGCATCGGGGCGTTCAAAACGATGTCCACGGACATCTTCCCGGACATCGACATCCCCGTGGTCAGCGTCATCTGGACGTACACGGGCATCTCGCCCGACGACATGGAGAAGCGGGTCATCACCATCGCCGAGCGCGCGATGACGACGACCGTCGATGGCCTGGAGCACATGGAAAGCCAGTCGATGAACGGCGTGGGCGTTATCAAGGTGTTCTTCCAGCCGAACGTCAAAATCGAGGAGGCGGTGGCGGAGATCACCTCCATCCAGCAGACGATCCTGCGCGTGCTGCCGCCGAACATCACGCCGCCCCTGATCGTCCGCTACAGCGCGAGCAGCGTGCCCGTGCTGCAACTCGCGGTGTCGAGCAAAACCCTTTCCGAACAGGAACTCTACGATTACGATCTGAGCTTCCTGCGTCAGCAACTGGCGACCGTGCAGGGGGCCAGCGTCCCGCTGCCCTATGGCGGCAAGCCGCGGCAGATCATGGTGGACATTAATTCCGCCGCCATGTACGCCAAGGGCATCTCGCCCAACGACGTGACGAACGCGCTCAACGCGCAGAACCTGATCCTCCCGGCGGGCACCGTCAAAATCGACAACCGCGAGTACTTGGTAAAGCTCAACGGCAGTCCCGACGTGGTCTCTGGGTTCAACGACCTGCCGGTCAAGGTCGTCAACGGGGCCATCGTTTACATGCGCGACGTGGCGCAGATCCACGACGGCTACGCCGTGCAGACCAATATCGTCCGCATGAATGGACTGCGCGGCACGCTGCTGAGCGTGCTCAAGAGCCAGGGGGCGAGCACCGTGGAGATCGTCAAGCGCCTCAAGGCGCGGCTGACGGAGATTTCGGCGGGGTTCCCGGCCGGTCTGGACGTGGAACAACTCGCCGACCAGTCGGTGTTCGTGTCGGCGGCGGTCAACGGGGTCATCAAGGAGGCGGCGATTGCGGCGTGTCTGACGGCGACGATGATCCTCATCTTCCTGGGTAGTTGGCGCTCGACGCTCATCATCGCCGTTTCGATCCCGCTCTCGATCCTCGTGTCGCTGATGCTCCTCGACGCCCTGGGCTACACCCTCAACGTGATGACCTTGGGCGGTCTGAGCCTCGCGGTGGGCATCCTTGTGGACGACGCAACGGTCGAACTGGAAAACATGCACCGCAACCTGGGGATCGACAACAAGTCGCTCACCCGCGCGGTGCTCGACGGCGCGCAGCAGATCGCCGT
>CALMAQ010000017.1 GCA_937859745.1 uncultured Verrucomicrobiota bacterium
AGGAACGGATTGGCGGCGAGTTCGAGCGCGATCGTGGTCGGCAGGGTGGGCTTGGCCTCCGGCGCGGGCGCGACTTTGTCGGACGCGGGCGACGCGCCCGCGGCGGGAGCCGGGGCGGCGGGTGTGGCGGCACCTTCCTCGATCAGCGCCACCACCTGCCCGATTTTGACCTCGTCACCCTCCTTGGCCCGGAGCACGAGCCGCCCCGTGCCCGGCGCGACGATCTCGCTAGAAACCTTGTCGGTTTCCAGCGTCAGGATGGGCTCGTCGGCCTTGACCTGGTCGCCGTCCTTTTTGTGCCACGCGGCGATGACGCCCGAGGAGATGGATTCACCGACCGAGGGAATTTTGACTTCGAGGCTCATAAATACTGTATTTACGCAGTAGCCATCCTGGCAGCTACCTGCCGCCTGATTTCGTCAGCGGCTTGCTTTTGAGTTGCTACATCGACAAGGCGCAGACCGGATAATCCCGGCGGAATTTTGATTGGGCCGCCGTCAGGCGAAATCAACAATGGCAACAAAGGTTTCCGGCTGCCAATCGCCGCGCCCATTTCAAACAGCACGTTTGGATTGTTACTCGAGCGGTTTGTGATAATGGCAACGAACAAATCAGCCGTGGCAATCGCTTGACGGAGAGTTTCGGAAAGATCATCGCCAGGGCGAAAACCGCTGAGAGAATCGCTGATTTCCAGACCATCCGCGCGAAGCAGACCGACGAGTTCGTTGACCCATTCCCGGTCTGCAAGAACATAAGAAAGAAAAATGTTCATCTGGATTCTAGGTTGCCAATGTCGCTTTTATCCGAACGCTCAGCTCTTCAAGATAGCGGTCAATTTCATTGATGTCGATGAGGTTGCGCTGCTTCAAGTAAACCGGCAGGTTTGCCCTCGTCTGCAAATCACCGGGTGTCATGCCATGCAAGATCACAGCGATGGGCAGACGGCGGCTCCAGGCAGCGCCAATTTCCATGAGGACATAAGCACGGTCGAGAGCCCAGGGTGTAAGCAACACCAACATCTCATCCGTTTTGTCGAGCGCATCGCGGATGACATCTTCAAACTCGGCACCTACAGGGATGTTCGCTTCATCTAGAAAAGTCGCCGCCCCTACTTGCTGACAGGCCCGGGAAATCTGTCGTGCAACCCACGTGTCCCGCGCACTATGGCTGATGAAAACTAGATGCTCAGCCACCTTTGGATTCCTAAATGCTGAACGCCTCTGCCACCAGCGCCTTCTGCTCGCGGTCGTGGAGCAGCTTCGCGCCGACGGCCGGGCTGGCACTCGCCTCGCGGCCCGCGTAGGCGAGCTGGCCGTTCGGAGGCAGCAGGTCCGCCAGCAAGGGCGCGATGAAACTCCACGCGCCCATGTTCTGCGACTCCTCCTGGCACCAGACCCAACGCTCCGCGTTCGCGTACTGGCCGATCGCCTCCTTGAGCCGCTCCGCGTGCAGCGGATAAAGCTGCTCCACGCGCACCAGCGCCGTGTCCTGCATGCCGTTGGCGTCGCGCGCCTTGAGCAGGTCGTAGTACACCTTGCCCGTGCAGAAGATCACGCGCTTCGTGCCCGCCGGTCCCGCCGGGGCGGGTGTCTCCAGGATTTCTTGGAACGTCGCGTCCGTGAAATCCGCGTTGTGCGACACCGCCAGTTCCGCGCGCAACAGGCTCTTGGGCGTCATGATGACCAGCGGCTTGCGGAACGGGCGCATCATCTGGCGGCGCAGGACGTGGAAATACTGCGCGGGCGTCGTGAGGTTGCACACTTGGATGTTGTCCTCCGCGCACGCCTGCAGGAACCGCTCCACGCGCCCGCTGGAATGCTCCGGCCCCTGGCCCTCGTAGCCGTGCGGCAGCAAGAGCACGATGCCGCTGGGCCGCTGCCACTTGGATTCCGAGGACACGATGAACTGGTCGATGATCGTCTGCGCGCCATTGACGAAGTCGCCGAACTGCGCCTCCCACAGGCAGAGCATTTCCGGGTAATCGAGCGAGTAGCCGTAGTCGAACCCGAGCACCGCCGCCTCGCTCAAGGGCGAGTTGTACACGCAGAAGCGCGCCTGCCCCTCGGCGAGGTTGTTGAGCGGGATGTAACGCTCGCGCGTCTTGTCGTCGTAGAGCACGCTCAGACGCTGGCTGAACGTCCCGCGGCGGCTGTCCTGGCCGCTCAGGCGCACGGGCTTGCCGTCGAGCAAGAGGGAGCCAAACGCCAGCGTCTCGGCGAACGCCCAGTCGTACGGTCCGCCCGCCTGGAACACCTTCAGGCGGCGCTCCAGCAGGTTGCGCTTGAGCTTGTCGAGCACGTGGATCTTGTCCGGGATGCTCGTGACGGCCCGCGCCACTTTCTCCAGGCAAGCCGCGTCGATGGCCGTCGCCACGGGGTCGTGCGTGTAGGGCGGCTGGAACACGGCCGTCGAGCCCGCGAACTTCTTGCCCGCGCCGGTGTCGGTGCCCTGGTTGGCGGCCCGGACCTCGGCCAGCGCCGCGTCGCACTCCGCGCGGTAGCTGGCGAGCAGGGCGTCGGCGTCCTCCTTGGTGATCCGTCCCTCGCCGATCAGCCGGTCGCGGTAGGAGGTCGCCACCGAGGCGCGCTGACTGATCTCCGCGTACAGGTCGGGCTGGGTGAAGCTCGGCTCGTCGCCCTCGTTGTGGCCGTGGCGGCGGTAGCAATACATGTCCACGATCACGTCGCGCCCGAACTCCTGGCGGAAGTCCGCCGCCAGCCCCGCCACGAAGCAGACGGACTCCGGGTCGTCGCCGTTGACGTGGAACACGGGGGCTTCGATCATCTTGGCGATGTCCGTGCAGTACAGCGACGAGCGCGCGTCGGCGGGCAGCGTGGTGAAGCCGATCTGGTTGTTGATGATGATGTGGATCGTGCCGCCCGTGCGGTAGCCGGGGAGCTGGCTCATGTTGAGCGTCTCCGCCACGATCCCCTGGCCGATGAAGGCCGCGTCGCCGTGGATGAGCACGGGCAGGACGGCCTTGCGCCCCTCGGTGTCTTCGAGGATGCGCTGCCGGGCGCGCGCCTTGCCTTCCACCACCGGATCAACGAACTCCAGGTGGCTCGGGTTGGACGCCAGACGCAGTTCCACGTTGCTCGCCCCGTAGCCCTCGCCCACCTCGCGCGTGGATTGATAGCCCAGGTGGTATTTCACGTCGCCATCGCCGTTGACGAGATCGGGCTCGTAGTTCTCGGAGAACTCCGTGAAGATCGTCCGCAGGGACTTCTTGATGAAGTTGGCCAGCACGTTGAGCCGTCCGCGGTGTGCCATGCCCATGACGATCTCCTTGATGCCCAGGGACGGGCAGCGGCCCAGGATCGTCTCCAGCATGGGCATGAGCGCCTCGCCGCCTTCGAGCGAGAACCGCTTCTGGCCGACGTAGGACGTGTGCAGGAACCGCTCGAATGCCTCCGCCATGAGCAGGCGTCCCAGGATGGCGCGCTGCTCGGCGGGCTGGGGCGCGGACATCTCGGGCCGGGCCTCCAGGCGGTCGCGCACCCAGTTGCGGACCTGGGTGGAGGAGATGTGCATGAACTCCGCGCCAACCGTGCCGCTGTAGATGCGCTGGAGCAGGGCGATCATGTCGCGCAGGCTCATGGCCTTGCCGCCGAGGAAGTAGCGCGAGGACACGGGCTGGTCCAGGTCGCTCTCCGCGAAGCCGAGGGCCTCCAGGGCCAGGAGCGGCTGGTCGGGCCGGGCGTGTTCGAGCGGGTCGAGGTGGGCCAAAGTGTGCCCGAGCGAGCGGTAGGCCCCGACGAGTTCATCGACGCGTGCCTGCCGGGTGG
>CALMAQ010000018.1 GCA_937859745.1 uncultured Verrucomicrobiota bacterium
GAAATCGCCGAAGAAGAAAACAACCCCACTCCCCCCGACGCTGGCAGTACCCCGGAGCCCAACGCCGCCGCCCCGGCAGCCGCCGCTCCCGCCCCCGCCGCCGAAGC
Source organism: uncultured Verrucomicrobiota bacterium (assembly GCA_937859745.1). GTDB lineage: Bacteria > Verrucomicrobiota > Verrucomicrobiia > Chthoniobacterales > SZAS-18 > CAHJWO01. The sequence continues at coordinate 108 of CALMAQ010000018.1, forward strand.
GCCGAAGGTCGAGAACCTGTCGCTCGACCCGAACGACGTGGAGAAGCCCAAGATCGTCAAGGCGAAGGGCAGCAAGAACGTCATCGTGGGCATCGCGCACATCTTTTCGACGTTCAACAACACGTCGGTGACGATCACAGACCTCGCCGGGAACGTGATCGGCTGGTCCAGCGCGGGCAAGGTGGGCTTCAAGGGCTCGCGCAAGAGCACGGCCTACGCCGCGCAGATGGCCGCGCAGGACGCGAGCCGCCAGGCTATGGGCCACGGACTCAAGGAAGTGGAAGTCCGCGTCAAGGGCCCCGGCGCGGGCCGCGAATCGGCCGTGCGCGCGTTGCAGGCCATCGGCCTGGAAGTCACGGTCATCCGTGACGTGACCCCCGTGCCCCACAACGGCTGCCGCCCGCCGAAACAGCGCCGCGTCTGACCCTGCGAGTTCATCCTTAGCATTCCCTTTTTATGGCAAGATTCACAGGTCCCAAGACGAAGGTCGCCCGCCGCTACGGTGTGCCGTTGTTCGGCCCCAGCAAGGCGCTGGAGCGCAAGAATTACCCACCCGGCGTGCACGGCCCCAAGGGCAGCCGCCGCAAGCAGTCGGAATTCGCCATCGCTCAGGGCGAGAAGCAGAAGCTGCGCTACCAGTACGGGTTGATGGAAGGCCAGTTCCGCCGGTACTTCCAGACCGCTCTGCGCCGCCGAGGCGTGACGGGCGAGACGCTGCTCCAACTGCTGGAAACCCGGCTCGACAACGTCGTGTTCCGCCTCGGCTTCGCCAACACGAGGCGCGGTGCGCGCCAGTTGGTCGGCCACGGCCACGTGGCGGTCAACGGCCGCAAGGTGGACATCGCCTCGTTCAACGTGAAGTCGGGCGACGTGGTTTCGGTGCGCGAGAAGCCCAAGAGCAAGCAGCTCGCCGCGCGCAATTTGGAGCTGACGCAGATCAGCCCTGTGCCCGACTGGCTGACGGTCAACCGCGACGCGCAGAGCGGCACGGTGGCCCGCATCCCCTCGCGCGAGGAGATCGCGCCCATCGTCAACGAGCAGTTGATCGTCGAGTTGTACTCGCGCTAAGCGGCAGCGCCCGGAGCAGAGAACAGGATTTCCTCACCCCGGCAGACAGGCGCGCGCCTCGTTTGCCGGGGTGAGTTGCTTTGTAGGGGGGCGTCCCCCCGACACATGGCAAAACGCGGGCGGCGTCACTTCGTGGCCGGGAAGTCGATGAGCCAATTCGGCAGGCAGGGCACCGCCTGGACCGCTTCGCCAGCATCAAGGAAGGGAGCATCATTCTTCCAGTGCAAGTCGGGCCAGGGATCGCCTTTGAAGTGGGTGGCACTGGAAAGGAGCATCATTCCCAGGGCCAACAGGGAAGCTCTTCGCAGCCGGTCGGAAGCGTCGTGGTAATAGAGGATCCCGAGCCACAGGGCGAACAGGTAAGAGGGGAAGAAATACCGTGCCCCGCCGTAGAACGGGTGCAGGACCAGGATGCTTGGCGTGGCCAGGCGGAGCCCGCCCAGGTAGGTGATGTAGCCGCATCCGCACAGGGCCAGCGCCGCCCAGCGCCGTTTGCTCTCCCCGCGCCAGACGGCCCAGCCCAGCAGCGCGAGCAGCACGGGCGAGATGATGTAGAACGCCCGTCCCAGGAAGAGCGGCACCGTGTCACCGAAGAACAGGGAGCCGGGGAAAATGAACCCGAGTTGCTTGCTCCATTGATGAGGATCCCGGGTGAGAGGTGCCGAGGCCGGTAATTTCAGCAGCGCCGCCGCTTGCAGCACGATCAATCCTCCGGCTACGGCGATGAAGCCGAGGTTGTAACGCGACCAACCGCCGGTGACACGGCGCAGCCGCAGCAGGAACCAGGGCGCGTAGAATACCACGTACGGGCCGGTCAGCCCTGCGAGGATGAGCCCGCAGAAGTCCGCGACGGCCTCCCGCGTGTCGGCCGGGGGTTCCTGGAGCGCCAGGATCGGCAGGATGGCCATCAGGAGCCACTGGCTGCCGATCAATTTCATGTAAACTTCGGAGTTGTGCGGGACCAGGACGAGTGCCAGGGCGAGGGCGACCCGCCCCGGCCGTCCCATGAGATAATCCAGCCGCGCGCAGGCAGAACCAGGCGGTCAGGAGCGTGTAACCCAGGGCGGCATAGCAATAAATCCAAGGGGCATAGAGCGCCGGAAGCCTGCCCGCGGCGAGGGCGACCAACCGTTGGGCCAGGATGTAGTAGGCCGGAAACGGAGTGTACAAGGCGTGCCAGCCGAGCAGACGATCCTGCCGGAAGAGCAGCCCCATATCTTCCGCCCAGAACTGTGGGTGAACAAAGAAGGTGGGCACCCGCATGAGCAGGATTGCCACCACCGCGCACAAGGGAGCCACCATCCAGGAGGCGGACCGTCCTTTCCGTTCGTTGCTGGGAGAAAGGGACTCCAGAATCGGGGTGGCGTCGGTGGGCGCGGAAGTCACGGCAGGGCGAACCGCGGAGAGCCAAACCGCTGAAGCCAGTCGGTCGCTCACCGGGGAAATCATCGAATAGTGGCGGAACGATGAGTTGTACAGCCGATTTTGCCATCCGCAGGGGTTCAAACGTGAACCCGGTGATTTTACTGGTTCCGGCACTCCGGGCCGGGTTACAAAATGCTCGCCATGCGCGCGTTGCTCCCCGGACTTTATTGCCTGCTCTTCCTCGGTCTGCTCGCCGGTTGCGATTCCCCGGAGCAACACGGACTCCACGCGGCGCAACTCGCCCAACGCCAGGCCGTCATGAACGAGTCGCCCGGCGACTACTACATCGGCCGACGCTACTACGACGCGAACTACAAGTTCTGGGGCTACCTGCGCCGCCCCGGGCAGCCCTGGAAGCAGGCGCAACTCGTGATGCTCAACGAAACGCAGAAACTCGCGCCCGACCGCGAGGTCGGGCAATTCGGCATCGACAACAACTCCGAGTACAAGATTTACGGGCACTATTCCGGGGAATCGGTCTACGAACCCGTGAGCAACCGCCTGCTGCCCGAGTTCGTGTTGACGGGCTACGAACTGCGCGACCGCAACCCGACGCCGATCTTCCCGCCCGGCGGCCACGGGCCGGGCGGCATCCAGCAGCCGGATTGACCGGCCCGCCCGCCGTGTCAGTACCGGTTGACCTTGCGGAAACCGTCCGCCTTGCCCGCCTCGGCGATGATCACCCGGGGGCCGTCCACGGGCACCTCGAACGTGGCAGAACGGCCCCCGTTCGCCGGGGTTTCCCTGGCGTCGATCTTCGTTCCTCCGACAAGCACTTCAAACTTCTGCCACGCCGCCGGCAGGTTCCCGCCCTTGATTTCTGTCAAGCGGCACCTAGTTTATTTCCCCGCTCGCGCCGGATTTCCAACAGCCCCGTCCCTCGGTACCCCATGTCCCACACCGGCGCGCGGACCCGCCCATGAGACCCTCTGCCGCCAACCACTACAACGCCGCCCTGCTCGACGAGCTTTACACCCGGTGGCAGGCCGACCCGGCCTCGGTCGATGACCAGTGGAACGTGTTTTTCGAGGGCTTCGCCCTCGGTGCCGCCCAGCCGCCCCGCCCGGCGGGCCAGAACGGCAGCACCC
>CALMAQ010000019.1 GCA_937859745.1 uncultured Verrucomicrobiota bacterium
ATTCCCACGTTACCCATTGGCTTTTTCTAGAATTAGGTGTGACAAATAATACGAGTTTTCGGCAACCATCGACGATCTTGCGAAGCCGCTCGGCCTTTTTGAGCATGCTCATGTCGCCAAGTTCCTTGTCTCGGTCATCGGTGTAGACATGCGCTCCGTGATTCTCAAGAATTTCTATGACGCCTGAAAGATATTCGTGATCCGCGGTAGAATGCGAAAGGAAAGTTGACCGCCCGGGCTCCAGCGTGCTTTCACTAAACGATTTTAGTGCGGAAGCTTTCTTGCTGAACTCTCGCAATCGACCAAGTGTAACAAATTCAGGCATTTTAGACGAATCTGCCTTTTTGGGAGATCTGCAACGACCGAATATTTACTTTATCGATGCCGCAATGAACTGGCGTGAATTTCTACAAAGCTACTCCGATGGGTCAGATGCGCTTTTCAGCGGGGCATTCATCGGGCGCTATGGTGGGCAAAATTGGGAACCTAGTGACTGTGACCGTAAAGCTGCCGCTAGATTGCACACGCAACTCATCTCACGCATTGCCACCCAACGCATTGGTTATCTTGATGGCGTGGAAAAAACGGCGCTCGAAAGCATTTATGCGCTTTTTGAGAAAACACGTCTCATCTGCGATGAACAAGTACCATGTCGTCATTTCGAGACGCTGGCTTGGCATGTCCTTAACACCCACGTCCGGCCCTTCACCGCGAAATGGCACGGCCAAAACCAGCAAGGCCTGCTTGATGCATTGGATGCCAGCGACGAGTTCCGCGCCGAGTTGACCCGTCTACAATCGATTCTCCAACGCTTCGAGGGCCTACTCGTCCATCTGCGTGACGACCGCCAGTCACCACCGCTCACACTTTCATCGGACACGCGCACAAACAAGATTGCTGATGAGATGCAGCGTCCGCTTACTTGGGGTATTCCAAAAAAGCAAAATGGCGGCGTCGTTCCTGATGCAGTTGATGCCATCAATGCGGTTGAGCGCACAGCCATCGAAGAGCGCCGACAGCATTACGGATTGCCGCCGACGGGCGAGGATTGCCCTTGTGCCGCCGCGCTAGCACTCTCCGGCGGGGGCATCCGCTCAGCCACGTTTTCCCTCGGGGTCCTGATCGCCTTGGCACGCCGTGGTCTTTTGCCTCAGTTCGACTATCTTTCCACTGTCTCTGGTGGGGGATATCTCGGCTCCTTTCTGAGTGCTTACCTCGCCTCGCCTGCCGAGTCTGTCCGGGAAGCGGGAGGAATCGGCATCGGGTTGCGCTCGAGCGAGCTGCCTTTTCGTAGGGAGGAAGGCGAAGCCGAGGCGCTGCGGCACATCCGACACCACAGCAAGTATTTAGCGACCGGTTCCATTTCCGAACGCTTGCAGATGGTCGGCGCACAAATCTACGGGATGGCGCTCAACGCGCTGGGAGTGGCGAGCGTCGTTGCCACGCTGGCCGCACTGGAGTATCTGGTGCGTCAGATTCCTTGGTTCAACCCGGATTGGACCATGCTGACCAAGTACCTCGGCGACGCAAATTCTCTGTCCCTGACTTTGCTGGGCACACTGACAGGTTGGGGGCTGATTTCCCTTGTGCTGCTACGCTGTGGACCCAAGGGACAGAAATGGGCGGATCGTGGGTTACTCCTCCTCAACGGAGTACTGGTAGCTGTCGGTGCTGGGGCGGGACTTGGATGGTGTCACCTACGAGTGGCAGAAGCATTCCAAAACCGGTCGGGCGGTGCCACCAGCATGTCCTTCCAAACGCTGCTGCTGACAGCTCTGGCGGCAATCCCGGTCTTAGCTGCCGCCGTCTCCGGGGCAATGAACCGCTTCTTTTTGAGGATCAAACTTGTGCTGAACGTGCTCTCGGCCATCGTCGCTCCGCTATTTGTCTTTAGCATTTATCTCGCCATCTACTGGCAAATTGATGGGTTTCAAGCCGTTCACGCTGTCTCGTTCTGGAACATCTCAGCCACGGCTTGGCTCTGCACGGCAATTGTGGCTCTCTCGTCCCTCTTTGCTTGGCTGCTCAACATCAACGCCACCTCGCCGCACCGGCACTACCGCGCCAAGTTGGCAAGCGCCTACTTGATCCAACCTACCGCCACGCCACCGGGTTCGTCGCCGGTACATGTTTCACCCTTCCAAGAAGCGGTGACGTTGAAGCTCTCCGAACTATGTCCCCCACTACAGCAGCGCGGTCCCTACCATCTGATCAACTGCGCGCTCAACGTGCCGAGTTCAAATAACCCGGTTATGCAGGGGCGGCTGACGGACTTTTTTCTTTTTAGCCCTGCCTTCTGTGGCAGCCCGTTGACGGGGTATCGGGAAACGCAGAAGTGGGAAGCGGCGGATTCGCATCTTGATCTTGGGACGGCTATGGCTATCTCGGGTGCCGCCGCCGCCCCGCAGACCGGGTTAGGCACTAAGAGGCGGTTGAGCTTCTGGCTGGCGCTGCTCAACGTCCGACTAGGCTATTGGCTACGAGTTCCGGGCAAGCGGACTTGGATTCCGGGGACAACACCTGGATTGTGGTTTCTGCTCAAGGAAATGCTTGGATGGATCGATGAGAAGGCTGCTTGGCTTTATCTCTCGGATGGCGGGCACATCGAGAACTTGGGCGTTTACGAATTGTTACGCCGACGCTGCAAATACATCGTGGCGGTGGACGGTGAGCAGGATGAGCGCATGACCTTTGCAGCTCTGACAACCCTACAGCGCCTTGCGGCAATCGATCTTGGCGTCAAGATCGACATCAACCTAGATGATCTGCGTCTGAACGCCCGAGGATACAGCCGCTCGCATTTTCGCTTCTGCCGCATCAGCTATCCTGATGGCGGAACGGGATATCTGCTTTACCTAAAGCTTTCGCTTACGGGTAACGAGGGAGAGTTCCTGCGCCGCTACCGACTGGACGAACCGGCATTTCCGCATCACTCCACGGCGAATCAGTTCTTTACCGAAACGCAGTTCGAGGCGTACCGCAGCTTGGGTGAGCACGTGGGAGACAAGCTCTTTTTGCACGCTCTCGTTGGCAATATGGCAACTTCCGCTGATATCAAGATCGAAGATTGGTTCCGTGAACTTGGCAAGAACCTGCTCGAACCGCTGCCACAGCTGTCCTAACTCAAGGGTTTGGTGAAAAGATGCCACCTACGCCCTAACAAAAAGGAACTGGCCACCTCAAACAACCCATATAGAAGAGGCTCGTGGACTCTTGTCAGTGGTCTGCAGTTCGTTCGGTTCGACACCGAAGGGGAATCGATTAGAAAAAGTACCGCATCGCCCACCTGAACACGTTCCCAGGTTTGTTGATACACCGCTTGGTAACTCATTGTGGCAAAAAAACTACTTTCGTCGATGATCGCAATTCATTTTCCTCTCAAGTGAGCCGCGCCGCCGGTTCACGGCAGTCCATCAAGCCGACGATGGTTGAATTGTCATAAAACACGGAAGATCCGGCTCATGACGTCTCTTTTAGCGTTTGGTCGATCAACTTCAAAAGCGTCCCCTCCAACGCCTCACGAGTATACGCAGGGTAATGAATCAGCAAACGGGCTTTGGGCGGCACAATTCGCGTCTCGTCCAAGCAGATTAGCCAAATGACGAGTCGGTGCTCTTCGTGGCGTTTGAGAGCTAATTCTATTTCGTCAAAGCACCATGGACTACAAGCATAGTCTTTGCACCACAGCGCGATGAAAATGTCTGATTGACTGAGAAACCCGTCGATCTCACCAGTTATAATGCGTCCAGCGCCGAAGTCACCTTGGTAGTGGCTACCTGACTGTTGCTTTGTGCAGGATGGCAAGGTTGTAGTTGGTG
>CALMAQ010000020.1 GCA_937859745.1 uncultured Verrucomicrobiota bacterium
GTCACCTGCTCAGGCGGCATCCCCGACTCCTGCCAACGATTGGACGCAGGATGCCACGGAAAATGCCAGCCGTGCCTCCGCCAACCACGATGCCGGCAAAAAGAAGGAGGGCGACGACCTGGGTGAGAGCATCGGGCACGCCGTGGAAGCCCGGATCAGGAAGGACGGCGGCACGGAGCGGCTGCAAAAGGATTTCACCGAGGGCGTGCAGCACCGCGTCTCCTGGGTGGCGTTGGCGCTGCTGCCCATCTTCGCCATGATGCTGCGCGCCCTGTACTGGCGATGGGACAGCTACTATTTCGCCCACTTCGTCTTCTCGCTGCACTACCATACGGCCCTCCTGTTGTTCGGCGCGGCCTTCGTGCTGGTGCAAGCCCTGCTGCCGACCTCGCTCTGGCCGGTGCGCGGCCTGTTGCACGGTTGTTTGCTGCTCCCGGGCGTGTACCTGTTCCAGGCCCTGCGGCGGATGTACGGCGAGTCGGTCAAGCGGACGCTGGTGAAAGTATGCCTGATCGGCACGATGCACCTGTTGGCGTTGTTCACCGGTCTGGCAGCGGTCGGCGCGCTCGCGGCCTGGCGGGCGCTCGGCCAGGCCTGAATCCACGCCCCATGGACACCTCCACGATCCTCTCCCCGGCGGAGTCCGCCGACCCTGCCGCCGCGCCGCGCCGCGCGGTCCGCGTGGGCATCGGCGGACCGGTGGGCTCGGGCAAGACGATGCTCGTCTGGCGGTTGTGCGAGCGGCTGCGCGGCGAATGGTCGCTGGGGGTCATCACCAACGACATCAACACGCGCGAGGACTCCGAGTTCCTGTTGCGCCAGGGAGCGCACCCGGCGGACCGGGTCATCGGCGTGGAGACCGGCGGCTGCCCGCACACGGCCATCCGCGACGACACGAGCATGAACATGGGCGCGGTCGCCGAACTGGAGCGCCGCCACGGCGGGTTGCAGGTCATCCTGATCGAAAGCGGCGGTGATAACCTCAGCGCGACGTTCTCGCCCGAACTAGCCGACGCGTTTATCTACGTGATCGATGTGGCCCAGGGCGACAAAATCCCGCGCAAGGGCGGCCCGGCCATCCGCTACAGCGACCTCTTGGTTATCAACAAGATCGCGCTGGCCCCGCACGTCGGCGCGGACCTCGGCGTCATGGAGCGCGACGCCCGCCTGATGCGCGGGGAGGGACGCCCCTTCCTGTTCTGCGACCTGAAGACCAACGTCGGGTTGGACGAGGTGGCCGCGTGGCTGCGGCGGGAATATTTCTTCGGCCTCTGATGGAAAACACGCTTTCCGAACCCGAAACAAAGGCCCCATCGGCATCGCCTCCTGTGGCGAGGCGGCAGCGGCGCTATTACCAGGGCGTGGGCCTCTGGCTGCTGGAGTTGGTCACGGCGTTCGTGGCGGTCTACGCCGCCTTCCTGTTGAACAACTACCAGGCCAGCCGCGCCTCCGCGCTCCGGCGCGAGCAGATCCTCACCTACCTGGAGAAGGAATTGACGATGGTCGCCGCCTCGCTGCACAGCAACGAGAAGGGGTACAACGAGGGAACCGGCGAACTCCTGCGGAAGATCGCCGCGGGCGAAATGCCGCCGCTGGAACCACTGGACTGGGCGTCCAGCGCGATCATCAACGACCAGGGTTGGTTGATCCAGGCGGGCGGGCTCGAACTATTGAGCATCGACACCATCGCGGCGCTCAAAACCATGTCGGCGACCTACAACGCCGACTGGGACCGGATGTCGCATTTTCAGCGCCTGAGCGACGCCCTGCTCGCCCCGCACGTCGGCGACCCCGCCGATTATTTTTACGACCCCGTCAGCCACCAGTTGCGGCCCCGGTTTGCGGCCTATCCCGCCATGCTGCGCTTCGGCTCGGCGACGCTGCACGACGTGGGCGCGTGCGCCGACAAGGCGCTCGCCGAGGTCAGGAAGGAACGGCAGCGGCCCCGCCCGTGACCGGCCACCTGCACCTCCTCGCCGCCGCCGACCCGCGCACGGGCCGCACGGCGCTGGGGGCGCAATCCTTCCGCGCGCCGATGCACGTCGGTAAGGGGCACTGGGACGGCGACGGCAGCGGCGGCGCGCTCCTCGTCCACACCGTCAACGCCCCGGCGGGACTCTTCGCGGGCGACGCCGTGGACTGGCGCGTGCGTGTGGAACCCGGGGCGCGGTTGCGGCTGGTCGCCCCGAGCGCCACGCGCGTGTTCCGCCACGCGCGGCCCGACGGCGAGATGTCTCCCGGCGAGGACGCTCGCACGGACCAGGCGTTCCACGTCGCGGGGGCGGGGGCATGGCTGGAGGTGTGGCCGGAGGGGTTCATCCCGCACGCGGGCAGCCGCCACCGGCAGGCGACGTGCCTGGACGTGGCGGCGGGTGGCGGGGCGCTGTTGTGCGAGATCCTGTCTCCGGGCCGGGTTGCCTCGGGCGAGGCGTGGGCGTTCGAGCGGCTGCGTTGGGCGCTGGACATCACCCACGCGGGCCGCCCTGTGGCGCGCGAACGCTGGGACCTCGCGCCCGTTGAGCGGCCCGAGAGCCTCGCGGGCTGGCGGCTGGAAGGGGCGGGATCGTTCGCCGGGCCGCCGTTCTATGCCAGCCTGTTCCTGGTCGGCACGGCGGGGGCGGACCCGGACGATCCGCGCTGGCAGGCGCTGCACGACCTGCACGACGCCTCCCGCTGGATCGGCGTCAGCCGTCTGGACGGCGGCGCGGGCTGGAGCGTCAAGGTGCTGGCGGCTGACGGCGCGGTGTTGCGGCGCACCCTTGCGACGGTGCGGGCCACCCTACTTGGGCTCGTCCGCGGCTAGCCGGGTTGGCGGCGGGAGACGGGTGGCGGGTGGCGCAACGGGCGTCTGCATCCGTTGCGCGGCTTGCGCTCTCCAGGCGAGGTAGGATGCGTTGGAAACCTGGAGCGCCTGATAATGCTGGAAACTCAGAGCCGCCGGCTTGGCGAGCAAGGCGAGCAGGCCAAGGAAAACGAGGATGCGCAAGAGCGTTTTCACGCGGAAAAGCCCGTGGCGGGCTTCAGCGGGGTTTTCGGCCCGAGGCGAGTTCGGGCGCGGCGGGCGGGTCGAGCCGGAAGCTCAGGTCGTTGTAGGCCAGCAGCACGCCGTCCTCCTGCACCTTTGTGATGCGGACCTTCCGCCCCTTGGGCAGCGAGAGCTGGTCGCCTTCCGCGTACTCCTGCTTGTCGATGATGACCATGCCCGGTTGCCCCGGCAAAATGGAGGACACCCTCAGTGGCTTGAGCGCCGCGCCGATTTCCTGGCGCATGGCATCGTCGGCGGCCTTCTTCTTGGCGGAGTCCTGGGTCTGCTTCTCGTTCGAAGCCTTGGCCACCAGTGAGGCCTTGCGGACGTACGCGGCCTGGTATTGTTGGTAGCCGTAGTAGCCGCCCCCGGCGAGCAGGGCGAGGAGGATGACGAGCTGAATAGTGGTTTTCATGCAGGGAAGTCCGGGTGATGCTCGGGAGCGTAGAGTTTGTCAGAGCATCTTCCGGGCGCGGGACGGACCGATCCCGCAAAAACGCCGCCCTCTTTATGTCATCCCCGCCGCTTTCCTACGATGTGCTCGTGGTCGGCGGTGGCCCGGCGGGGGCGTCGTGCGCGGCGTTCTGCGCGCGGGCTGGGCTGCGGGTGCTGGTCGTGGAGCGGGCGACGTTCCCGCGCGACAAGGTTTGCGGCGACTGCCTCAACCCCGACGCCTGGCCCACCCTGGCGCGGTTGGGCGTGGAGGAGGCCGTGCGCCGCCTGCCGCACGTCGCCCTGCGCCGGGTGGAGTTCGTCGGGCGCATCGGCCAGACCGTCTCCTTGCCGCTGCCCGGCCGGGCGCGCGGGGAAATCGCCGTACGCCGCCGGGAACTGGACTCGCTGCTGCTTGAAAACGCCGCGCAGGCCGGGGCGGAAGTGTGGCAGGGAACGGCGGTCAGCCGTGTCCAATGGAGCGAAGCCGATGGCGGGGGCTGGATCGCCGATCTTTCCACCGGCATCCGCGCGCGGGTGCGGTTTTTGGTCGCGGCGGACGGGCGCAACTCGGTCACGGCCAGGCTGGCGGGACTGCTCGGCCACCGCCGCGCACCCGATCAAGCCGTGGCGCGGATCGGCCTCCAGACGCACCTGCCCTGCCCGGCAGACTTCGGCCCCGTGGTGCGGATGCGCTGGTTCGCGCGGGGCTACGGCGGGTTGGCCCCCGTAGGGAACGGCGCGCTGAACGTTTCCCTGGCCGGGCCGCCCGGCACGCTGGACGAACTCAAGGCGTGGGCGCGCGGAGAGTTCGGCCTGCCTGCCGACCATCCCTGGCGGACCATCGCCCCGCTGGACCGCGCCCCGGCCCCGCTGGCGGCGTCGGCGGATGGCACGGCCTACCTCGTGGGAGACTCGGCACGGGTGGTCGAGCCGTTCACGGGCGAGGGAATTTACTACGCCCTGCGCTCCGGTGAACTGGCGGCGGAGTCCCTGGTCGCCGCGGCGCGCGGGAAAGACGCGGGCGCGGAGGCCGCCCGCTACCGCCGGGAACACCGCCGGATGTACCATGGCCGGTTGTGGGTCAACCGGCTGGCGCGCTTCGCCGGGCGCAATCCGCGCATCGCGGGCCTGTTGCTGGAGGTGGCGCGCTGGCAGCCGGGCCTGCTGCGCTTCCTGACAGCCAAGGTGGTGTCATGACCGAAAGCCCGGGGCGTGGACCCCGGGCACGAGGCGACCGGTTCGGGAAGAATAGGGGATGGGAGGGGCAACGCGGCACCAAGGATGGATGTCAGCATCGGTCGTGGGAGAGGGGAAAGGAACGCGGTCATCGTGCCAGCGCGATTCGCGCGCGTCAAATTGCCGCCGCTTGGGGACGAGGCGGGCGGTGGCCGCCGTTCGGTCCCGTCCGCCGTCCTGCCTCCAAAAACGAACGGGGCGCTGCTCTTGCGAGCAACGCCCCGACTGGTTGGATTCCCGCCAACCTCAGCCCAGATTTAACGAGAAACAATCAGGCCGCGCGGCGGCGGCGCAGGAAGGCTAGCGCAGCACCGGAAATGGCGACCACGGCCCAGGTTGATGGTTCGGGCACCGCTGAGGTGATGCTCACGCTGTACGTACCGTAATCGGTGGGGTCGGATTCATTGCTGTTGAAGTTGAACTCGGTCGTGGGGTTCACGCCCGAGGCCGGACCGCGCGTCGTCGTGGTATCGCCGCCGGGATAACCCGCAAAAAGCAATTGGTTGTTGCTGTTGACGGGTTCGTTGCCTGACTCGCTGATGCCGAAGTAGTAGGTGCCGGCGGCCAGCGTCGCCTTCACAGAGGAAGCCACGGTCGATCCGCTCGCATCGTCGTTGGTGGCGATGGCCGTGCCCGTGCTGGAAAACAGGAAGATCGCCGTGTCCAGCTGGTTGGTCCCATAACTATGACTGACGGTCGACCCCACGTCGCTGAACGTGTAGGAGCCAGCCGTCGCGATGGTGAACTGGTAAAGGTCAGCGTCCGAAGGGTTGCTGAGGGTGCCGGAGAAACCCGTCGCAGCTCCCGCAACCGCCGCCGTCGCCAACGTTTGCCCGGCGTCGCCTCCTTCGGTAAAGACCGCTGCCTGTGAGGTGACCGCGGAGGCGGACAGTGAAACCGCTGCGATGGCCGCCGCGGCAAAAACCAATTTTCCTTGTGCCATAGTATCTTGTGTTAGCAATTCCCTGTATGAACCCAGCGATCCGGGATGACAGTCGGCCCCGCCCGGTCGGGGCCGAGGTGACCGATTGCTTCCGTGTCCTGATTGGCGTGCCCCCATTTCATCGGGCGCACTGTCATTCCGCCAGTGGCGAGACGAATAGCAGAGGCGATGATCCTCTGGCAACCAAAAAGTTTCAATCTTCCCGGTAAACCGTGCCAAGATGGGTGCCTGGCTCCGTCGTAGCCACCGGAGACATCATTGCAAAAGCATGGTTTATAGATATTTGTGACGATAACGGGTTCTCTAATCTCGGGTCAGATTAATCTTTCTGTCCTACCAGCAGCATCTTCTTTTCTCACGGATGATCCTCATTTGCGTAGGATGCGAGCCATTTTCGCACGCAATCCATTGCTGCTGACTTGATGGCTGCCCCCTTGTTCCTGTTGGCTGCGGGGACCATCCTGCTGACGGCGACAGGAGAACCGCTCGTGTTATTTGTTCGCCAGCGCGGTCTGGATGGCGGCGACCACCTCAGGGGCATCGGGCTTGGTTTTGGGCTCGAAACGGGCGAGGATTTTGCCGTCCCGGCCCACGAGGAATTTTGTGAAGTTCCACTTGATGTCGCCGGGATACGGCGAGCCGGGCCCAGCCAGGGCGGTGTAGAGAGGGTTACGCTGCGGGCCGTTCACGTCGATCTTGTCGAAGAGCGGGAAAACGACGTGGTAGGTCTCGCTGCAAAACTCTTTGATTTGCGCGTTGGTGCCGGGTTCCTGGTCGTGGAACTGGTTGCAGGGGAAGCCGACCACGACGAAGCCCTGGTCCTTGTACTTCTCGTAATCGGCCTCCAACGCGGCGTACTGCGGGGTGTTGCCGCATTTGCTGGCGACGTTGACGACGAGCATCACGCTGCCCTTGTACGGGGCAAGGGAGGCATCCTGCCCGTCGATGGTCTTGAGGGGCACGTCGTAGAGGTCCGGCGCGGCCTGGAGCGAACCGGCGGCAAGCAGCACGAGCAAGGCACCGAGGCGAGGTAGCAATTTCATAGGTATCCGTAGCTCTCCGTGTGGGCAGGCGCAAGCGGACGGATGACGGATGTCGGAGTTCTGGAAGGTGCGCGCTATCTGTCATCCCGCATCCCGCATCCTCCGACATCCGACATCCTTTTGCCTTTTGCCTTCTCCCACCTTGCCGGTTATCGGTCAGGGCGCGTCTTTGCTCATGGAAATACCGACCGGCTCGATCTCTCCTTCCGGCACGGCACGCATCCGTCCCCGGCCTGCCCGACTCATCCCCCGGCGCGCCTGGCGCATCCTCGGCGCGCTCCTCTTCGCTTCCGCCTGCTGCGCCTTCATGATCGTTGTGCGGCGGCATTACGCCGGACGTTGGGAGCACCTGTTCCTGCTTTGGAACCTCCTGCTCGCGTGGATTCCCCTGCCTTTCTCGGTCGCCGCCTACCGCATGCACACCAGCCGCACCCGCCGCTACCTCCTGTTCACCATCTGCGCGCTGACATGGTTCTTCTTCTTTCCCAACGCCCCCTACATCACGACCGATTTCGTCCACCTGCGCCGCGAGGACCAGATCCTCATGTGGCTGGACATCATCGGCATCGCGTCCTTTGCCTGGGTCGGGCTTTGTCTGGGTTTCTGCTCGCTCTACCTCATGCAAGAGGTCGTCGGCAACCGACTCGGGCACATGGCCAGTTGGGGGTTCGTGGTCGCCATGTTTGCGGCGACGAGCTTTGGCACCTTTCTGGGGCGCTTCCTACGCTGGAACAGTTGGGATGTGCTGCACGAGCCCCTGGGCATCCTCCAAGACTTCGCCGACCGCCTCGTTCACTCCCCCAATAACACCGGGACCTACCTAGCGATGATGTTCCTCTTCCTGCTGCTCTCGTACAGCGTGCTTTTTTCCATGATGCACCTGCACCGGCCACTCGACGATGCCCGGGACCAGCCCCCGGCCTGAAATTTTCCCGTGGCGCGCGGTACGGTTTTCCTTGATGGTCCGTTACGGGTGAGCCTGAATCCTTGCTCGGCGACCCCCGCCCCGGACCATGCAACTCACGCGTAAAATCCAGAAAGCGTTCAGCCTCGATTTCGTCCGCAGCACCGTCGAGCACGCCCGGCGGCGTTTCGATCCCGTGGATACCCGGCCCATGCTCGAACGGCTGGACCTCCCGGCCTGGGACGAGTTGCGGCGGCGGCACGACGGCGAAAGCCGCAACTCGGACAAGTTCGCGGACGTGCGCTACTGGCTGAAGGTCAACGTCGAACGCGCGCAGGACCTGGGGCTGCACCACGCCAAGCCGTTGCGGATTCTCGACCTGGGCTGCGGTGCGGGTTATTTCCTCTACGTCAACCAGTGCCTGGGCCACGAAGTCCTCGGACTGGACGTGGACGACGTGCCGCTCTACCGGGAAACGACCGCGATGCTCGGCGTCCGGCGCGTGATCGCGCGGATCGAGCCCTGCACGCCGCTGCCCGACCTGGGCGGGCGGTTTGACCTCATCACGGCGCACTGCATCTGCTTCCAGAAGGTCCGGCCGCTGGGCGACGAGGAATGGGTGCAGTGGGGCGCGAAGGAGTGGCAGTTCTTCCTCGACGACGTGCGTGCGCGGCTGCTGGCACCGGGCGGCCGGTTGCTGCTGGATTTCAACCCGCGCAAGCGCAGCCACTTCTACCCGGATGACGCCGCGGAGGTATTCCGGCGGGCCGGGGCGCAGATTTCGCGCTCGAAGGTGCTGGTCCCGGCTTTGGCTTGAGGTAGGGCTTGGGCGTCCCGCCCGGCCGTAGCTTTTCTGATGGGAGAGTGCCGGGGCAGACAGTCACGGCCGGGCGGGACGCCCAAGCCCTACCTTGGACGGCCGCCTGCGGCGGAGGTCACGGCACCGCCAGGATCGCGTCGATGTCCGCCTCCATCGCTGCGGCGACCTTGCGCCAGGACCGGCCCGCCCATGCGCGGCGGCCCCGCCGAATTGCCTCCGGGTCCGGCACGTCCACGGCGGCGCGGCACGCCGCGACGAATTCCTCGGGGCTACGGGCCACCCGGACCAGGCCATCGTAATCCGGGGCGGACGCTTCGGGCAGGTCCGTGCAGACCACCGGGCGTCCGGCCAGCAGGTATTCGCCCAGCTTGCGCGGACGGTGCAGGCGCGTCGCGTCGTTGACCAGAAACGGCGCGATGCACACCTGGAAGCCGAAGGCGTAGTCGGGCATCTCGGCGTAGGGGCGGCGGCCGATCCAGAACAGGTTCTTGGCGCGCGGCAGCCGCTCGGGGTCGATGCGCTCCACGGGCCCGCACATGACCACGCTCCAGTTGGGGTCCGCCTCGGCCAGCGCGTGAATGAGAGCGTAGTCCAGCCGCTCGTCCACCGTGCCGAAATATCCCAGCACGGGCCGGGGCACGAAGAAGATGTCGTTGGGCACGGCGGCGCGGACCCCGCTCGCGCGGGCGAAGTGGCGTGGTTCCACGCCGTCGGGCAGGTAGTGCGCGGGGCGGTCCGGCCGGGCCGTGAGCGCCCGCGCCTGGATTCCGTGGCTCGCCGTGAACACGGCGTCGACCCGCGCGAGCAGCCCGGCGTCGGGCTCCTGGCGGTCCCAGGTGTCGTAGACGGTGGCGCGCGCGCCCGTGACGCCCTCGTACCTCGCCGCCGGTCCGCCGCCGACGATCCAATCCACCGGGCGGTCGAACTTCCCGGCC
>CALMAQ010000021.1:0-4277 GCA_937859745.1 uncultured Verrucomicrobiota bacterium
CCCTCGCGCGTTTTCGGCGGGATCACGAGCTGGGCGGGCAGGTGCGGGGGGGTGGGCGGGGGCAGCGGGGTCGGGGTCGGCACAAGGGTCGGCGGGGGCGTCGGGGTGGGGGTTTGCCCTCCCAACTTCGCCGGGAGGTGCTCGACGAGCCACCCGCGCACGGCCCCGGGCAGGAGGATGCCCGCGAGCAGCCCGCCCAGCAAACCGAACAGCACGAGCAGCAACGGCAGGCAGCAGCCCGGCCCCCGCCGACGCCGGTTCCTCGGCAGTGGCGTGCTATCCAACATGCACCACGATCACCCGGGTCAGCAGCAGGATCGCCACCACCGCCCCGATCAGCGCGAGCGGCACCACGTAGGCCGCCGGGTTGTACTTCGCACGCAGGAGCGAGGGCACGAACCGCCCCAGCAACGCGAGCGAGACGAGCAGGGCGATCACCAGCCCCGCCTGCCAGCCCGCCGGGATCATCAACGCGCCGACGATCAGGAGCAGCCCGCTGATGCCGCCCGCGATCAGCGACGGGACGCTGCGCGCCTGCACGTAGCCCATGACCCCGCCGAAGATCATCACCAGGCCGAAGACGATGTAGTAAACCTTGCAGTCGAACAGCAGCGCGGGATAGAGCAGTTCCGCGAGGAAAGTGGCGGCGGGAAAGAGCATGGTGGCAGCGGGTCGGGGGTCAGGCGGTGCGCCAGGTGGGCCGCAGTTCCGGGCGCGCACGCGAGGCAAAGGCCAGCCGCAACAGCACCATCGGCAGGAGCGCGAGCAGCACCGGCATCAGCGACATCCAGAGGCCGGGAATCGCCCGCGCGCGGTCACGGGACACGGCCCGCAACGCCACCCGCGCGACCTCCTCCACCGATACTTTGACGAAATCCGGCGCGTGCCGCTCGCCGGGCACGCCGGGCCGGGCCGCCACGGCCTGGAACTCCGTATCCACGGGCCCGGGGCAGAGGTGGGTCACCGAGATGCCCGTGCCGCGCAGTTCCGCGCGCAGCCCCTCGGAGAAGCTGCTCACGTAAGCCTTGGTGGCGGCGTACACGGAAAGGTTGGGAACCGGCAGGAAGCTGGCGACCGAGCTGACGTTGAGGATCGCGCCGGGCCGGTGGTGGCGCAGGGTCGGGATGAGCTGGTGGCAGAGGCTCGTCAACGCGACGACGTTGACCTGGAGCATCCGCTCGACCTTGGCCCACTCGCTCGACTCGAACGGGCCCGAGTCGCCGAAGCCCGCGTTGTTGATGAGGAAATCCAGGTCGAGCGCCTCGTCGGCCAGGAAGCGGCACAGGCCGTCCACCTCCGCGGGTACGGAAAGGTCCGCCGGGTGGCAGAACACCCGCAGCGTCGGATTGATTTCGAGCGCCTCGGCGCGGAGGCTTTCGAGCCGGTCGGCGCGGCGCGCGGTGAGCACGAGCGTCCCGGCGAGGGGAGCGAGTTGCAGCGCGATCTCGCGGCCGATGCCGGCGGAAGCGCCCGTGATGAGGGCCGTGCATTCGAGAAAATCTTTCATAGCGGGGGCGGCCACGGCCAAGGCGAAGCGCCATTCTAAATTGCACATTCCAATCGGCAACCCTAGATTTTCGGCAAAATCGCCGGGAGGCAGTTCCGGCCAAGACCCTCCATGAACGTCCAATCCCTCGACGCGCAGACCCCGTTCACCACGAAAGACGGCTCGACCATCCGCAGTATCCTTGACCGCACGAACGCCCCCGTGCGCCAGCAGAGCCTCGCCGAGGCGACGCTGCCCGCCGACACGTCCACCCAGCGGCACTACCACAAGGTGAGCGAGGAATTTTACTTTCTCCTGGAAGGCAGCGGCGAGATGGACCTGGACGGGGAGAGACGCACCCTGCGCCCGGGCGACGCCGTGCTCATCCCGGCGGGCGCGTGGCACACGATCACGGCCCTTTCACCGCTGCGGATGCTCTGCTGCTGCGCGCCGCCCTATTCCCACGAGGACACTTTCTTTGAGTGAGCTGACGAGCGCCTTCGTCACCGGCACGGACACCGGCGCGGGCAAGACTTACGTCACGGCGCTGCTCGTGCGCCGTCTGCGCGCCCGGGGGGTGGACGCCATCGGCTACAAGCCGATCTGCTGCGGCTCGCGTGCGGACGCGGAAACCCTCCATGCGGCGTCGGACGGCGTGCTGGCGCTCAACGAGGTGAACCCCGTCTGGTTCCGCACACCAGCCGCGCCTTACACCGCCAGCCTGATCGAGAACCGGCCCGTGGACCTGGCGCTGATCCGGGAGCAGTACGCCGCGTTGCGCGCCCGGCACGCGGCGGTGCTGGTGGAGGGCGTGGGCGGCTGGCTCGTGCCGATCCAGCGGGATTACACCGTGGCGGACCTCGCCGGGGAGTGTGCCCTGCCAGTAGTGGTGGTCGTGCTCAACCGGCTCGGCGCGCTCAACCATGCGGCGTTGACCGTGCGGAGCGTGCAATCCTCGGGACTGGAATGCGCGGGCCTGATCCTCAACGACGGCCCGGCGTCCACTGGCTCCGTGGATGAATCTGGAGGCGTGGCCGCCGTGACGAACGGGTCGATCCTGGCAGAATGGCTCGGGGTGCCGGTGCTCCACAACGTGACGACAGGACAAGACAAACTGTCATGGTGTCCAACCAAAAGTGTAATGTTATGATCGACTACACAAGTGTCGCAGAAGTAGGCGGTTTTTCGGATGGCATGTGGTGGCTTCTAGAGTGAAGAGGCCCTCGGGCACAGCCGTTGCTAAATGTACGGCAGACCAACCTGCGACACTCTCTACTTATGATGCTCAACAAAACGTTCCACATGAATCAGTCGGTCGAAGAAACCATGCGCCGTTTGGGGAACGTGAGCAGTTACCGGCATCACCTCGAAGGTGTCGAGCGCGCCGAGGTGGGCAACGAGGGTAGTTCGCAGTGGCGCTTGCAGCTCCCGCTCGGCTTCCGCGCCGAGTTCACGCTTTCCGAAGCCATTACCGACGACAACACGGTGGTGTTCCGCTCGCTGGGCGGCGACCTCGAAATCGTCGGCATGATGTCCTTCCACCGCATCAAGTCCAATCTGACCGAGGTGAACCTGGAACTGAATTACGAGTCCAACTCCCCGCTGTTTAACATGCTCGACCGCATGCTCAACGTCGGCGACCAGTTCGTGGTGAACCAGCTCCGCCGCATCCGGGCCCACTTCGAGGGCATCGCTGCTCCCGCCCCGCGCGCGCTGGCGGCCTACAGCTCGCAGTTCAAGCCGGTCACGGCCTGAAGAATTTCCCAGTTTGTCTCTGAGTGGGGCGGCCGTGGGGATAAGGCCGCCCCGCCGGTTTTGAGGGCGGGCGCGCAACGTGCCGGCAGGCGCATCGGCATGCCGTGGCGCGGGCGCCGCGTGACGGCGGCCAGCGGCATCGGAGGTGGAGAACTTGGTGGCGGAGCGAACTTCCACCGCCGTGCCAGGGTGGCGAGCACGAGGATGCCTTCCATCCACGCGAACGATTCGCCCGCGCACGAACGCGGCCCACCGCCGAATGGCAGGTAAGCCCATTTCGGACGGGAGGCCCTTTCCTCTTCGGTCCAACGCTCGGGCAGGAATCGCTCTGGCTCCGGGAACCAGCGCGGGTCACGGTGCGTCACGTAGGGCGAGAGCGCGCAGGTCGTGTCCGTCGGAAGCTTCCAACCGGCGATCTCCACGGGCGCGGTCGTGCGGCGCAGGAGGACCCACGCGGGCGGATAGAGCCGCATCGCCTCCGTGAACACCTGCCGCGTGTAGGGCAGCCGTCCTAGGTCCGCGAACCCGGGCACCGCGTCGCCGGTCAGCGCCGCGTCGAGTTCCGCGTGCAGGACGCGCTCCGCCGCGGGGTGCGCCGCGAGGAGGTGGAAGCTCCACGCCAGGGCGCTGGCGGTGGTTTCGTGGCCCGCGAGCATGATCGTCATGGTTTCGTCGCGGACCTGCGCGTCGGTCATGCCGGGTTCACCGGTTTCCTCCTCGGTCGTCAGGAGCAGCAGGGAGAGCAGGTCGCCGTGGTCCTCCCCGGACCGGCGGCGCGTCTCGACGATGCGGCCGACCATGCCCTCGAGTTCAGCCTTGGAACGACGGTAGTCGCGCATCGCGCCCGTCCACGGCAGCAGGCTCAGGGGCGAGCGCAGCCGCTCGATCAGGCCCATCGTCGTCGTCAGCGCGCCGCCGATGCCCCGGGCGCTGCCGCCCAGATCGGCGCTGAAGAGCGCGCGAGCCACCCGCACCAGGGTCAGTTCGCCGAGTTCGGCGGCGAGGTCCACGGTCGCGCCGTCGCTCCCGCGGGCGG
>CALMAQ010000021.1:4320-4550 GCA_937859745.1 uncultured Verrucomicrobiota bacterium
GGGCGGCCGGCGCCGGCGGGGCGTAGCCTGCCTGCCGTTCGCGGGGGAACGGGGGCGCGACGAGCCGCCGCTGCCGCGCGTGGAACTCGCCCTCGCTGACGAGCAGGCCGTTGCCCAGGATGCCCGTCAACAGCGTCCAGACGCGCCGGAGGAAGTAGCCCTTGTGCAAGGCAGCAGCCTGGGTGACGAGCAGTTGGCGGATGGCCTCGGGCTCGCTGAAGAAATAGATT
>CALMAQ010000022.1 GCA_937859745.1 uncultured Verrucomicrobiota bacterium
GCATTTTTCCCCGCCCTTTTCTCAGGCCAGCACCTTGAGCGCGCGGCGCAGACAGCGCACCCGCAGCGGCAACTTGCCCACGCGGTAGCCGTCCACGTGAAAGGGCAGCTCGCTTTTTGCCGTGATATTCACTTCCCGGGCGGTGAACGTGTCGATCTTCGGACTGTAGCAGTAGCGGCGGCGGCTGATGGACCAGAAATGCTTGAGCAGCTCCCCTTTGCTGAAGTTGCGGAAGATGCGGACGTTCATCAGCCCATCATCCATGATCGCGTTGGGGGCCACCGTGAACCCGCTGCCGTAGTAGCGCGTGTTTGCGATGATGAGCATAAAGGCCGAGAAATCCAGCGAACGCTTCTGCTCCCCGCCGGTGAACGGCTTGGTGTTATAGTCCTCTCCGCCAGGGTCGCCGCCCGCCTGGTACGCTTCCGACAGCGGCAGGTCCAACTCGAAGTGGATGCGCGCAGGCTCGGCCTGGTAGGCCAGCTTGGCGGCGTGCCAGAGCCGACTCCAGCGGCCGGACTTGATCTCCTCGCCCAGCGGGAAAAGCTCGGCGTCGATCCCGACCCCGGCCGCCTCGAAGAAATAGTGTCCGTCGTTGGCTTCGCCCACGTCCACCCGGCGCACGCGCCCGCGTGCGAGCACCCGGCACGCCGCTCGGAGGTCTTTGGGCAGGCGCAACGAACGGGCGAAGTTGTTGTACGTGCCCATCGGCAGGATGCCGAGCGGACAGTCCGTGCGCACGAGCCCCTTGGCGACCGCACCCACCGTGCCGTCGCCGCCCCCGGCGATCACCATGGCGAAGCCCTCGTCAGCCGCCCGCCGGGCCACGTCGCCGGGCGGCTCGTGCTCCTTGGTTTCCACGATTTCCGCCCAGATGCCCGCCTGGCGCAGCACCGTCCAGATCCGGGCGATCTCCTGGTTGTGGTCCTTCGGTTCGTGCACGCCGGAGGCCGGGTTGACCAGCAAGCAGGCGCGGCGGTTCGTGCTCGTGACGACCGCCGGGTGGTCGGCGTCGGCGGGATGCGCGGAGGTGAACATCGGGTCGGTTGGGAAAAGCGTCCTTGGGCGTCCCGGCGGGGCGGCCAGGATCACCAACGATACTGGAAGCGCGCCAGCCGTCGCTCCAATTCCGCGACGACGCGTTTCTCTTCTTCCTTGCCTTTCGCCTGGAAGGTGGCGCTGAAACGCAGGTAAGGTCCGGCGTCGTCCCACGGCACGGTCGAGATCAGGTGCTCGGTGATCATCCACTGCGAACACGCCTCCGCCGTGGCGAACGGAGTTTCCGCTCCATCCAGCGCTACGGCGGCGTGCGGGGCCCTCACGTACAGGAAGAAGCTGCCGCGCGGTTTTTCCGCCTCGAACCCCACCCGGCGGAGCATCGGCACGAGGAAGTCCATCCGCCGGGAATACTTGGCCGCGATTCGCGCCGTGATGTCCGGATGGTCGAAGGCGTAGGCGCTGGCGTTCTGGATCGCCAGAAATTGACCCGAGTCAGTATTGTCCTTCACCGCCCCATAGGCCTTGACCAGCCGCTCGTTGCCCGCCACGAACCCGCAACGCCAGCCTGTCATGTTGAAGTTCTTGCTCGCCGAGTGGAGTTCGACCCCGACTTCCAGCGCGCCCGGCGTGGCCAGGAAGCTCAGCGGCTTGCCCTCAAACACCAGCGCCGCGTAGGCGAAATCGTGGATCACGGCGAGCCGATGGCGCTGCGCGAAGGCGACGACCCGCTCGAAGAACTCCGGCGTGGCGCTCGCGCCCGTCGGGTTGTTCGGATAGTTGAGCACGAGGACCTTGCTGCGCGCGAGGATATCGGCGGGGATGGCATCCAGGTCAGGCAAAAAGCTGTTCTCCGGCGTCAGCTTGAGGTTGTGCACCTCGCCTCCGTAGTAACGCGCGTGGGTGCCGAAAACGGGATAGCCCGGAATGGTCATCAGGGCCACGTCGCCCGGGTTGATCAGCGTGGCGGCCAGCATGGCCAGCGCGGGCTTGCTGCCGATGGAATGGATGACCTGCGTCTCGGCTTCTATCGCCACGCCGCAGACCTCGCGCAGGTAGCGCGCCGCCGCGGCCTTCAACGGCTCCCCGCCGTTGTCGGAGTAGCCGCGGTTTTCCGGCTTGCTGGCCTCGGCGCACAGGACTTCCACGACCTCCGGGAACGCCATTTCATCCGGCTCCCCCACCCCGAGGTCGAACAACTCCGCGCCGGGATTCGCCATTTGGGCGGCGCGCTTGGCGCGTTTGATCCTCTCGAACTTGTAGATGGCCGTGTCCTTGCCGAAGCGTTGGCCGCCGATGCGGTCCGCGAACAAATCCTGGAGGTAAGATTCCTGGGTCATAGCACCGAGACGATGGCACAATCCCGGCCCTTCGCCCCGGTTTTTCTTTAGAAGCGCCGCAGGAGGAACGCCTCGAACGCCCCGCCGGAGAGCGCCTCCACATCGCGCGAAATCTCGGCTTCGGAGACCTGCCATCCGGTGGCGGCGAGGTCGCGGTATTTGTCCTTGAGCACCCCGGCGACGACGCGGCGGGAGTGCTGCCACTTGTAGATGAGCTGATCCAGGACCTGTGCATCGGAGTGCTGCGCGGTGAAGCTCAGGCCGAGCAATTCCAGGCGCATTCGCGTGATCTCGTCCACCATCGAAGGCACGTTGGTGAACCACCAACAACCAAACAGGTGGACGTTGCGGAACTTCCGGGCCACGACGCAGAGGTCGTGCTGGTTCTCGCGGGGCAGCGCCGTGACGAGGAATTTATTGCGCGGGAAAGCCGCGAACAGCCGCTCGTACGCGGCGAGGTCCGCCCGCCCGACGCCGTCGCCCGCCTCACGCAACGCCGGGTTCACCGCGCGCTTGACCCCGGGCATCAACGCGAAGGGCAGGTTGTGCGCCTCGCAGAACGGCAGGATCGCCTCCTCGATGAGCCGGGTGGTCGTGGGGTCGCCCGGGTACGCGAAGTCGGGCGGCAGGGATATCATCAAGTAGAGCGGGCGCAGGTGGTGGCTCCAGTCGCTCAGGAAGCGCCGCACCTCGCCCAGGGTCCGTGCGTCGGGAGCCTCGCTGACCTGATAGCCGCTGGCCGCCAGGTGCCGCCGGGCGGCGGGCCAATCGAGCAGGAGCGGGTCGATCCGCAAGGCCGAGGTGAAGCGGGCGTCGCGGCTCCAGCCGCTCTGCCACACGGCGCGTTCCTGGTCGTCGAAGGGAGAGTTCGTCATGCAGATCGTCCGCACGCCCGCCAGGTCCATCACGCGCATCAGGTGGCCCTCGACCTTGTGGCCCGCGTACCATTGCCGGATGACGGGCAGGTCGCGCGGGCGCACGTCGAGGCCCAGCGCATGGAGCGTGGTGAGGACTCCTCGGCAGGCCTCCGAGACCGGTGAACTCTGGACGAACAGCGAGGTCCAGATCAGTTCCGCCTGCGTGGATTTGTCTTGCGACCAGAACTTCTCGTACGGCAGCTCCCAGTGCCGGAATCCTTCCGCGACGAGGGAGTGGTAGACCAGCAGGTCGTCGATGCCCCACCGCAGCAGGCTGCCGAACGCCGGGGCGTAGAGGTGCGTGTGGATGTCGTAGACGGGTGTCCGCATGACCACGCGTTCGACCATTTCGTCGAGCCGGTGGTCGTGGAGAGCATGGTCTGGCGTCACGAGGAGAAAGGCGGGGCCGGAGTCCGTTTTGTTTTCCGGTGTCCCCGCCCCGATGTCGAGCACAGAAAACTGCCGCGGCGGCGAAGTTTGCACGGACGGCCTGACAATCGGATGCCAACCGCCACGCGATTGATGCTTTGTGAAACTGCGTCCCGCTTCCCCCTTGCTCGCCGCTCTTCTGCTCACGGTGGCTCTGCTGCCGTCCTCCAGCCTAGCCGACGAGGGAATGTGGCTCTTCACCGCGCCGCCAAACTCGCAACTCAGGGAGAAGTACGGCTTCGAGCCGACGGCGGAATGGTTGGGCCACCTCCAAAAAGCCAGCGTGCGCTTCAACAGCGGCGGCAGCGGCTCGTTCGTGTCGGGCAACGGACTGGTCATCACCAACCATCACGTTGGCTCCGATGCGCTCCAGAAGTTCGGCGACGCCCAGCATAACTATCTGCGGGATGGGTTCTACGCCGCTTCCGCCGCGGAGGAAAAACGCTGCCTCGACCTCGAACTGAACGTGCTCGTGAGCATCGAGGACGTGACGGCCCGCGTGAACGCGGCGGTTGCCGGCGGCAACCAGACGGGGCTGGCAGTACAGGCAATGCAGGCGCGCCGGGCGGTCATCGCCGAGATCGAAAAAGAATCCAAGGACAAAACCGGCCTGCGCTCGGACGTGGTGACGCTCTACGAGGGTGGTGCGTACCACCTCTACCGCTACAAGCGGTACACGGACGTGCGCCTCGTGTTCGCGCCCGAGCAGCAGATCGCCTTTTACGGCGGCGACCCGGACAATTTCGAGTATCCCCGCTACGACCTCGACATCTGCATCTTCCGCGCTTACGAAAACGGCCAGCCCGTTCATCCGGAGCAATACCTCCGGTGGAGCGCCGGAGGCGCGCAGGAACACGACCTCGTGTTCGTGAGCGGACACCCCGGTTCCACCAGCCGGGAAGTCACTCTGGATGCGCTGCGCGACGCACGCGACCGCTCGGTGCCCCACGCGCTTGCCCAATCCTACCGCCGCGAAAAAACGCTGCTGACCTACGGAGCCCGCAGCCCGGAGAACGCCCGCCGCGCACGCGGCGAGCTTTTTGGCGTGCAGAACGGTCGCAAGGGCTACGATGGACGCTTGGCCGGTCTGCTCGACCCGGAGTTCTTCGCCGCCTTCGCTTCCCGCGAGGCCAACCTCCGCAGCCGGATCAACGCGGCCTACTTCCCCGATGCCACCGCCGCCTACGCGAAGATTGGCGAGGCGCAGGCGAACATCGCCAAGATCGGCATGACCTACGACGCGCTCGAAGGCCGCCGCGCGCCCACGGCGTTCCGCAGCACGCTGTTTCGCATCGCGCGCACCCTGGTCCGCGCCGCCGCCGAGAAGACGACATCGAACTCGGCCCGCTTGCCGGACTTCCGCGATTCCAGCCTCCCTAGCTTGGAACTCCGCCTGTTCTCGGAAGAACCGATCTACGACGACCTCGAAATCGCCAACCTCACCGATTCCCTCACCGACCTCGCAGGTGAGTTCGGCACGGATCATCCTTTAGTGCGACAGGTGTTGGCGGGCAAGAGTCCGGCGGACCGCGCCGCCGAACTGGTGCTCGGCTGCAAGCTCAAGGATGTCGCGGTGCGCCACCGGCTCTACGAGGGAGGCGCGGAGGCGCTCAAGACGTTCTCCGATCCCATGCTCGACCTCGCCCGGACCGTCGATCCAATGGCGCGCGACATTCGCAAACAATACGAGGAGCAGGACGAGGCCGAGCAGCAGGCTTATGCGGCCATCGCCCGCGCGCGCTTCGCGCTGGAGGGCACCAACAGCTATCCCGATGCCACCTTCACCCTCCGGCTCTCCTATGGCACGGTGGAGGGCTACCAGGAAATGGGCCACGCTGTCCCTGCCTTCACCGAAATCGGCGGGATCTACGAGCGCGCGGCGAAACACGGCGGGGCTGTGCCCTTTGACCTGCCGCCGCGCTGGCAGGAGCACAAAGACGAGTTGAAGATGGACACGCCTTTCAACTTCGTGTGTACGGCGGATATCATCGGCGGCAACTCGGGTAGCCCGACTATCAACCGGGCGGGCGAGTTCGTCGGCATCATCTTCGACGGCAACATCCAGTCGCTCTCGGGCGATTACGGTTATTCCGAAAAGCAGGCGCGCGCCGTGTCAGTCGATTCGAGGGGCATCATCGAAGCCTTGCAGCACGTCTACCATGTGGACGCGCTCGCGGCGGAACTGACGGCGAAGTAAAAACGCCGGAAAAAAAGGAAGAAGATGGCTGGAGAGGGAATCGAACCCCCGACACGAGGATTTTCAGTCCTCTGCTCTACCAACTGAGCTATCCAGCCGGCTGTGGGTGCGAATAAATGGCGTGATCTGGCCGGGAAGGCAAGCGGCAATCTGGTCCCGGTCACGTTTTTATTGCTTCCAGCCGCCGCTCGTTCAGCCGCCACACCGGCCCGGCGGGCTGCGTTTGGAGCCAATCCAGGCGCGTCGTGGCGATGAACTGCTGCGAACCTGTCGGCAGCGCCGCGATGAGGGCGTTGCGCCGTTGGGGGTCCAGTTCGCCGAACGTATCGTCGAGCAGGAGCACGGGCGGCGTCTTCCAAATGGCGTCGAGCAGTCCCGCCTGCGCGAGCCGCAGCGACAGCGCCAACGTCCGCTGCTGCCCTTCGGAGGCGTAGACCGCGGCGGCGTGCCCGTCGAGCAAGATTGCCATGTCGTCGCGGTGCGGGCCGGCCAGCGTTTGCCGTAAACGCATTTCCTCCTCGCGCGTGGCGGCCAGCTTCCCGGCGAAATCTTTTCCTGCCCCCGGCTCGTAAGCCAGGCCGAGCATCTCCGGGATGTCCCCCGTGTCCGCGCGGATGCTCTGATGCGAGCGGTCCACCCACGGGGAAAGCTCGGCGACGAGTTCCCGGCGCAGCCGGGTCAGCGTCTCGCCGGTCTCGATCAACGGCGCGTCGTAGGCCTCCACTTCCTGGCGGCGGACCGGCACCGCCTTGAGCAGCCGATTGCGCGACCGCAGCGCCCGTTCGTAGGCGCGCAGGGTGCCGCGATAAAGCGGCTCGATCTGGCCACCCAGAAAATCCAGGAACTTGCGGCGGCCCTCGGCACCGCCGCGGATCAGGTCCAGGTCTGTGTTTCCGAAGTAGACCATTCGCGCCACCTTCAGGTAGCGCGAGGTCCCGGATTGCTCCTGCCCATCCAGCACGAGCTTTTTGCGCTCCGGACTGAAGTAGAACTGCATCCGGCTGGTGCCGAATTGGCCCTGCACCGCGAAGCCGCGCGATTGGGTGCGGATCAGTGGCACCAAGGTCGCGGCCCGCGGCGTCGCCAGCCGGAGGAGCACGCAAACCGCTTCCAAGATCGAAGTCTTGCCTTGGGCGTTGTCACCGATGAAAAACTGCGCCCCGGGAACTGCCTCCAGTTCCAGGCTTTCAAAGCAGCGGAAATCGTTGAGCTTCAGCTGCGAGAGCATGGCGCGGGTCGCATCGCCTTAGCACGCGCCTACCGGAACGGATGCTAGAAGAAGTGGCCGCCCGGGGTGCCCGCCGGAGACGGTTTGACGTTCGGCGCGTTCGGCGTCTTCTCGTTGTCGGTGCCTTGGGTGTCCGAGTAATGGCTGGGCGCGCCATCGATCTGGTGGTCGGTGTAGCTCTTCTTGTGCGCGGAGCCGTGCCCATAACTTTCCGGTGCCTCGGTGGCGGAATGCTTGTCGCAAGCCGCCAGCGTGCAGCCGACAAGGACAGCCAGCGCGAGAATGCCTAGTCGGGAGGAGCGGGGAACAGGTGCTTGCATGATGGGTAGCTTCTAAAGCGGTCGAGTACGGGGATGTCAAACGGCAAATAGCTTCGCTGATTGAATCGACCGGGGCGGACGCCGCGGGGGTCCTCTTTTTTCCCGCGCGCCGTTTCCGCGCTGCCCGACGCCGCCTCAAACGTTGAAAACAGGGCGGATCGGTTGTAAGAAAGCCACTTGCCGTTACCAGGACTCTGCACCAACCCACGCCCATATGCTGACCATCCGCGATCTCCGCAAGTCCCTCGGGGGACGCACGCTGTTTGAAGAGGCGTCCATGCAGGTCAACTACGGCGAGCGCGTCGCGCTCGTGGGACCCAACGGCGCGGGCAAATCCACGCTGTTTTCGCTGATCCTCAAGCAGGATGAACCCGACGCGGGCACCATCGACCGCGACGCCTGGACGATGATCGGCTACCTGCCCCAGGAAAGCGAATCGGTCGGCGGCGAACTGGTGCTGGACGTGGCCACCGGCCGCCTGGATGAACTGCCCGCCCTGGAAAAAACCCTCCGCGCGCTGGAGGAAACCGGCTCCGTGGACTCGCCGGAATACCTAGAGGCCAGCGCCAAGCACGATGCTCTGAGCAACCCCCAGATCGAAGCCAAGGCCAAGCGGATGCTGCGCGGCCTGGGCTACCGCGAGGCGGATTTTTCCCGGCCCGCACGCGAGATGAGTGGTGGTTGGATCATGCGTGCCCACCTAGCGCGGCTGCTGGTGATGGAGCCCGACCTGCTGCTCCTCGACGAGCCCACCAACCACCTCGACCTGCTCTCGCTGCTCTGGTTGCAGGAGTACCTCAAGACGTATTCCGGCGCGGTGCTCATGATCTCGCACGACCGGCAGTTCATGGACGAGATCGTCGAATCTGTCTACGACATCGCCGAGCAACGGCTGACTTCGTACCGGGGAAACTATTCCGAGTTCCTCAAGCAGCGTGAGCAGAACTACGAACATCAACAGGCCGCCTACAAGAACCAGCAGAAGGAAATCACCGCCCTGCGGGAGTTCGCGGACCGTTTCCGCTCGGTGTCTTCCAAGGCGGCGCAGGCCCAGAGCAAGCTCAAGCAGATCGAACGCATGGAACTGGTCGAAAAACCTGTCCCGCCGCGCAAGCCGTTCCGCTTCCAGATCCCGCAGCCGCCCCGCGGGGGCCAGCGCGCCGTCACGCTGGAAGGCATCCACATGGCCTACGGCAGCCACCCGGTTTACCAGGGCCTTGACCTGACGGTCGAACGCGGCGAGCGCACCGCCCTCGTTGGCCCCAACGGCGCGGGCAAATCCACGTTGTTGAAAATCCTCGCTGGGGCCGTTCCCTTCCAGAAGGGGGAGCGCAAGGTCGGCACCAACAGCAAGATCGGTTATTTCAGCCAGCACCGCTCCGAGACGCTCAACGCCGAGCACACGGTGCTGGAGGAGGTGCTCGCCAGTGCGCCTGAAATCCGGGAGGACGAAGCCCGGGGCATCCTAGGCTCGTTCCTGTTCCGCAAGGACGAGATCTACAAGAAGACGCTGGTGCTCAGCGGCGGCGAGAAGAGCCGGTTGAACCTCATCAAGTTCCTGGTCGATCCGCCCAACCTACTCCTGATGGACGAGCCCACGACCCACCTCGACATCCTGAGCGTGGAATCCTTGATGATCGCCCTGGAACGCTACGAAGGTTCGCTCGTGTTCATCTCGCACGACGTACACTTCATCCGCCACTTGGCGAACAAGGTGCTCCACGTCAACGCCGGGCAGGTTGCATCCTACGTCGGTGGATACGACTACTACCTAGAGAAGTCCGGCCTGCTTAACGACGCCCGCGCCGCCATCACGGCCGGGTGAGGTCAGTAGACCTTGAGCAGTTCGACCTCGAAGATCAGCGTCTCGTCCGGCCCGATGGCCCCGGGCGCGCCCCGCTGTCCGTAGGCGAGCTTCGAGGGAATGACGAAGCGGTACTTGGCCCCCTCTTTCATCAACTGAACGCCCTCCGTCCAGCCGGCGATGACGTGATTGAGCGGGAAGTCGATGGGAGCGTTGCGTTTGTACGAACTATCGAACTCGGTGCCATCGAGCAGCGTGCCCTTGTAGTGGACCTGGACCTTATCGGTGGCCTTGGGGGAACGTCCCGTCCCTTCCCGGAGGACCTCATATTGCAAGCCGCTGGGCGTAGTGTGCACGCCGGGTTTTTTGGCGTTTTGCGCCAGATAAGTGTCGCCTTTTTCGAGAGCAGTTTGAGCCATAAGGGAATTCGGGGTAATGGTCATCGCCAGCGCGGCGGCGAGGACGGACAACATGGTACGCGGGTTCATCGAGCGTAGCATAGCATCGAAGGGAATGGTCCGGGCGGGTGTTTGCACCCTGCCTTTTGTCGGGCGGGTCCACGATTTGCTGCTGCACATTCCATCAATACCATGGACAAGAATCGACGCTCCCGCTGCCTACCGCCAGTCTGGCAACGCCTCGGCCTCGCCCTGCTGTGCCTATACGGCGGCAGCCAGGTCGCCCGCGCTGAGTTGAACTGGCCGCAGCGGACCGTACAGGTGACAGGGGACGCGACCACGCCGATCCTTGACGCCCACTTCCGCTTCACCAACGTGGGCAGCAGCCCGGTGGAAATCCGACAGGTCGAAAGCAGTTGCGGCTGCACCACGACGCAACTCGAAAAGCGCGTGTTCAAACCGCAGGAAAGCGGGGAGATCATCGCCCACTACACGGTCGGCGCGCACACGGGGGTCCAGCGCAAAACGTTGCTCGTGTCCACCGACGACGGCAGTGCGCCGGTCACGTTGACGCTGGAGGCGCAGATCCCGGTAATTTTGCGGATCACCCCGGGTTTCGTCACCTGGTCGCACAACGAGCACACTGCCCCCAAGAGCATAACGCTGGAACTCTTGCAGGACGCCCCGTTAGACGACATCCAGGTGGAAAGCACCAGCCCGAACGTCAACATGGAGCTGGCCCCGCTCGTCAAGGGCCGCCGCTATACGCTGACGGTGACGCCCCGGCAGACCGACCGTTTCCTCTACTCCAAGTTGACGATCCATTGCCGGTTCGGGAAGGAAGAAAAGCTGTTCATCGCTTACGCCACTGTAAAGCCGGCCGTCGGCGGACCGTGAGGAAAAAAGCGGCGCATCCGAGCAACCACCGTCCGCCAGACGATTTCGCCTTCGATGAAAAGGTTTCTTGCTCCCCTCTCTTCCTTGACGCTCGCGGTGCTGTTAGCCGTCCACGCACCTGCATCCTCGTCGGCCCAGGATACGACCACCACGACCACGACGACGGTTTTACCTTCCCCGACCCCTGCGCCTGAGGTACAGACGCAGACGGTGGAAACCACGACCACGACCGTCCAGCCGACACCGGTCATCGTGCCGCAGCCAGGCCAACACGTCGTGGAGATCGAGCTGGCGGTGTCCCGCGGATCGGTCCAGGCGTATTTCGGGCAGGCGTCGCGCGGTGAGAAGGCGGAAATTGGTGGCTTGCAACTCAACATTAAGCTGCCCAGCACGGCGACGGTCACGAAAATCGCCAGCCGCGACAAAACCTCCGATGGGGCCCACAAAGTCACCGCCGACAATCCCTGGCACGTGGTCGTGCCGTTCGACGGCGGGGGACGGTTCGTCTTCAACATCGTGGAATGGGACGATGATCCCATCGTGACAGCGGCCGTGGTCAAGGTGGACGGGGTGGTACTCTTCAGCGGCCACGGGCGCGACGATGACTTCGACAACTGGCCGCAGAGGACCTACGGGCCCAACGTCCGCAAGACGGGCAGCCGCGAGATCGCGTTCCTGCTGCCGGCGCGATAAACCCGAAGGGATCGGCCGCGTGGCTGCCGTGGCGCGACCGTACCGGGGTCGATTCGCCCCGTCCCCGACTGGCTATCTGCACCTAGGCCACGCCCAGACTTTCCAGGCTGCCCAAGACCGCGCCCGCACGCGCGGTGGCCGGATGATCCTGCGGGTGGAGGATTTGGACCGGGAACGCTGCAAACCAGAGTACGCTTCCGCGCTCCTGGAGGACATGCGCTGGTACGGCTTGGCTTGGGACGAGGGTCCGGACGTGGGCGGACCGCACGCCCCGTACCGGCAGAGCGGGCGGGTACCTTTGTACGAGGCTGCGCTGAGACGCCTCGCCAGCCAGGGAGCGATCTATCCGTGCCGCTGCACGCGCCGGGATACCCAATCGGCGCTCGGCGCGCCCCACGCCGGGGATGTGCCCGCCGCCCCGCATGATCCCTGCCGCCCGCACTCCCCGGCTCAGCGAAGCGCCAGCCTCCCGGCTGGTGTCAACTGGCGTTTCCGCACCCCCGCAGAGGAGCGGATCGCGTTTGCGGACGGCTGTGCCGGACCGCAGGCGTTTGTGGCCGGGCGCGCTTTCGGGGATTTTATCGTCTGGCGCAAGGACGGTTCCCCGGCTTATCAGCTCGCCGTCGTGGTCGATGATGCGGCCATGGAGATCACGGAGGTAGTCCGGGGAGCCGACCTGCTCCCCTCCACCGCCCAGCAGTTATTGCTTTACCGCGCGCTTGACCTGGAACCTCCGGCTTTCTACCACTGCCCGCTCGTCACGAGCCCCGACGGAACCCGCCTCGCGAAACGTGCGGGCGCACACAGCCTCCGCGCGCTCCGCACGGCGGGGGTGGAACCGGGGTCGTTGCGGGCTCCCGGATCACTCCCCGGTTCCTGAAGGCTGGACGCATCCCGCCCGCCAAGTTATCCTGGTTCTCCGTGGACACTGACGATCTCTTTGCAGGCAGCGAGCCCGTCGCGTCGGAGGCTGCTGCCGCGAGGCAATCTCCTCTGGCGACGCGGATGCGCCCGCGCACCCTCAACGAGTACGTCGGCCAGGAACACCTCCTCGCGCCCGGCAAGCTCCTGCGCCGGGCGATTGAATCCGACCGGCTCTACTCGGCGCTCTTCCACGGTCCGCCCGGCACGGGCAAGACCAGCCTCGCCGAGGTGATCGCGCGGGCCACGCGCGCACGTTTCGAGCGGCTCAACGGGGTTGAGAGCACTGTGGGCGACATCCGCAAGGTCATCGCCGCCGCCGAGAACCGGCAACGGCTCAACTCGGAGGCGCGCACCATCCTATTCATCGACGAGATCCACCGCTTCAGCCGCGCGCAACAGGATGCCCTCCTGCCTGACGTGGAGCGCGGCACCATCCGCCTGCTCGGTGCCACGACCGAGAACCCGTTCTTCTCGGTCAACGGTCCGCTCGTCAGCCGCTCGCAGATCTTCCAGCTCGAACCGCTCCAGCCCTTCCACCTGGTCGGCTTGCTGGAGCAAGCGCTGGCGGACCGCGAGCGCGGCCTGGGCCGCTTCCACGTCCGCCTGGACCCCGACGCCGCCGACCACCTGGCGACGACCAGCGACGGCGACGCGCGCAAGTGCCTCAACGCGCTGGAAATCGGCGTGCTGACGACGCCGCTGGATGCGGACGGCGCGGTTCACTTTACGCGGCAGGTGGCGGAGGAAAGCATCCAGCGCAAGGCCGTGGTCTACGATCCTACCGGGGAGGGGCACTACGACACGATCAGCGCGTTCATCAAGAGCATGCGCGGGTCCGATCCCGACGCCGCCGTCTACTGGCTGGCCAAGATGCTCTACGCGGGCGAGGACATCCGCTTCATCGCGCGGCGGATCGTCATCTGCGCGGCGGAGGACGTGGGGCTGGCCGATCCGCAGGCGCTGGTCGTCGCCGTGGCCGCGCAGCAGGCGGCGGAACTTGTCGGGATGCCCGAGGCGCGCATCCCGCTGGCCGAGGCGGCGGTCTACATCGCCACCGCCCCCAAGAGCAACCGGGCCTACGCCGCCGTCGAAAAAGCGGCGGAAGAAGTACGCGAGGGCGTCACGCTCGCCGTGCCGCTGCACCTGCGGAGCACCGCCTACCAGGGTGCGAAACGTCTCGGCCACGGCGCGGACTACCAGTACAGCCACGACCACGAGGACGCCTATGTGCCGCAGGCGTACCTGCCTGAGGGCCGCCGCTACTACGAACCGAGCGAGCGCGGCATGGAGAAGCGCATCGGCGAACGGCTCGCCCACTGGCGGGCGCTCTACGAGGAAAACCAGCCGCCACCGGCTCCTTGAGGCGCGGGTTCAACGCCGCAACCGCACGGGCAATAGCAGCAACAGGCTTTGTGTGACGAGCAGGCCCGTCAGAAAAAAGAACAGCACTTCCTCGAACGGCAGGGGACCCACCCGCCAGCCGACGATCTGGGAGGGGTCAAAGAACCAGAGGCCGTCCCGGACTGCCACCGTGTCGATCGCGCTGAAAAACAGCGTGCCCGCCAGCGCGGGGACGAACACCGCCCGGAGATTGCGCGCGAACACACGCCACCCGACCAGCCACTGCAATCCCAGCAGCGGGACGGCCCAGAGGGTCAGGTGCAAAAGATAATGCCACTTCATCCCGGGCGGTTCTCCACCCCGCGTTTTCTCAAACCCGGGTCGCGCACGGGGAGCAGCAGGATTGTCAGCAGGGACACGATGATCGTCTCGAGGAGGAAGAAGACGTATTCCTCGGCGGGCAGCCGCCAGTCCACGCCCCCGAGCGGCACCGTGACCGCGTGGACCCGCTGCCAGTCAAAATCCCAGATGCGGCGGTACACCGCCCAGTTATCCCACGGGGTGGTGGCGAGCAGGACGATGCCGCAGAGCGCGGCGATGCACCGCGCGTGCGTTGCCGTTAAGCGGTGCCGCGCCAGCCAGCCCAGCACGAGCAACGCGGGCAGGTTGAACAACAGGTGGAAACCCAAGTAAGTCATCCCGCGACGCGGGGCCGGGGACGTTAAAACATCCCGACGCCGTCCTCGTAGCCGACGTTCTCGCGGATGGACGCCAAGCGGCGCCGCATGGCCCGCTCGGACTCCGGCCGGTTGATGATGTGCAGGACCGAGCGCACCAGCCAAGGCATCGAGCCAAGCACGCCCAACGACAGGAGCGTGATGGCTGTGGTGCGCCGCGTGGAAGGCCGCTGGAACTTGCCCGCCACCATCATGCCGATGCCGCAGCCGAGCGCGGCGCGGGTCACGGCCAGCACGCCGAGCGCGGGATAGCTGTCGAAAGCCTTGGAAGAGACAGGACTCATAGAACGCGGGTCAGAGGGAGACTATCATCCGTGGATCCAAAATACATCTCGAAAAACGGACCGCCCCGTGTTTGATCTTCCCGGAGCCGCCCGGTTCGTCGGGAGGTGGTACACTTTTTCTTACTGCATCTCTCATGCCCATGTCCAACCCTCCCTTCGTTCTCGTGCTCGCCGGCGGCAGCGGCGAGCGTTTCTGGCCCCTGAGCCGCCGGGCCCGCCCGAAACAGCTCCTCAAGCTGCTGTCCGCACGCACGCTGCTCGAAGAAACCCTGGACCGCCTCGAAGGCTTCATCCCACCAGAGCGCATCCTGATCCTGACCAACCAGGACCAGGAGGCCGCCGTGCGCGAGACCATCCAATGGCTGCCGCCCGAGAACATCGTGGCCGAACCGGCCAAGCGCGACACCGCCGCCGCCATCGCCCTGGCCGTGGGCTGGGTGGCGCGGCGCGACCCCTCGGCGACGATGCTGGTCCTCCCTGCCGACCACGTCATCCGCGACACCGCCGCTTTCCAGCGCGATCTCGCCGCCGCCGCCGCCGCCGCCGAGGAAACCGGGGCGCTCGTCACCATCGGCATCAAGCCGACCTGGGCGTGCCCCGGCTACGGCTACATCGAGATGGGCGAGGCGGTCTCGGAGGGCGTGTACAACGTCCGCCGCTTCCGCGAGAAGCCCGCGCCCGAGCTGGCGCTGGTGTTCTTCGACAGCGGGAACTACCGCTGGAACGCCGGGATGTTCGCCTGGAGCCTGCCCGCCGTGCTGCGGGAACTCAGCGCGCAACTCCCCGCCCTGGCGGATTTCGTCGCGCAGGTGCGGAGTGCCCCGGACTTCACCGCGATCCTCAACGAGACCTTCCCTCACCTGCCGAAAATCTCCATCGACTACGCTATCATGGAGAACGCCGCCCGGGTCATCATGCTCGAAGCGGGCTTCGACTGGGACGACGTGGGAAGCTGGATCGCCGTGGCCGGCTACCTGTCCAAGGACGAGCACGACAACGCCGCCAACTGCCCGCTGACGACGCTCGACGCGCGCGAGAACATCGTCTTCAGCGACCGGCCCGGGAACATCGCGCTGCTGGGCGTGAGCGACCTGATCGTGGTGCAGACGGCCGACGCCACCCTGATCTGCCACCGTCACGAGGCCGAACGGATCAAGCAACTAACGGGCAAGGTCGCCGCCGAATTGCAATAGCCCGGTCCCACCGCCATGCCGCCTCCCGAAACCCCGCCGCCGCGCGCCATGGGCATCGACCTGGGCGAGGCGCGCATCGGCATCGCGCTCTCCGACGGTCTGGGGATGTTCGCCCACCCGCGTGAGACCGTCCGCGTTGGCCCCAAGAACGGGGGTGGCGAGAAGAAGGCGTTCGCGCGCATCAAGGAAATCGTGCATCAGGAAATGGTCGCCGTGATCGCCCTGGGCCTGCCGCGCAACATGGACGGCACCGAGGGCCCGGCCGCGGCCAAGGCACGAGCCTTCGCGGAGCGGCTGCGGAAGGAAACCCGATGCGACGTGCGACTGCTCGACGAACGGCTCACGACAGTCGCCGCGCAGAAGGCGCTGCACGCAGCGGGCCGGAACGTCAAACAGGGACGTGCGATTATCGATCAGGTAGCAGCGCAGATGATCCTCCAGACCTACCTCGACGGCGAGGCGCTGCGCCGGGCCGTCCCGCCGGAGGAGCCGTGACCAACCGCCCCGACGATGGCTCTGGCACGGGGCGCCTCCGGCTGCTGGTGGCCTACGACGGCGGCCCTTTCCAGGGCTGGCAGAGCCAGGCACACCGCGACACGGTGCAAGACCAGCTGGAAGCGGCGTTCTCGGCCCTGTGCGGCGGGTGGCGGGTGGCGGTCCATGGTTCGGGACGCACTGACGCCGGAGTCCACGCGCGGGGACAGGTCGCGCATGCGGACGTGCCCGGACGCGCACGCCTGCCCCCCGCCCGGTGGCGCGACGCTCTCAACGCCCATCTGCCTCCGACGATCCGGGTCCGCAGGGTGCGGTTCGCACCCCCGGACTTCCACGCCCGCTATTCGGCCCGGGGGAAGATCTACCGTTACCTGATCTGGAACGCTCCCGTCCTGAGTCCCTTTCGCTCCGGTCGAGCCTGGCACGTTCCCGCCCCGCTGGACATGACGCGGCTGCAACGGACCGCCGGGAAACTGGTGGGAACGCACGATTTTGCGTCTTTCGCGGCCAATCGCGGCTTCCCGGCGGAGTCCACCGTCCGCACGATCCACCGGATCGACCTGCGGCAATCGGGCTCGCTGCTGACCCTGGACTACGCAGGCAACGGCTTCCTCTACAAGATGGTGCGTCTGCTCACGGGATCGCTGGCCCGCTGCGCGCAGGGCCGGGCGGACGAAGGATGGATCGACCAACTGCTGGCCCGCGAGGTAAAATCCAGCTTCGCCGCCCCGGCGGAAGGTCTGTACCTCCTCCGGGTGCTTTACGGGGAGACGGACGGGGCGCACTGACCCTCACGGATGCGGCGGCAGGCCCGCCGCGCCCGGCCCGGCTGCGGCCGACCCGGCGGGTAAGACCACGATGGCGTACTGCTGGGTCTGGAATTTCACCCCAGCGAGGTCGCCGATGTAGTGCAGCATTTCGGTCACGGGGACGTGGTTCAGCCGCAAGGTAATTTTCTTGTCCGCCAACCCGGGCGACAGTTACAGGACGAAATTGACCAGCGCCCAGCCACCGGTTCTTTCCTCGGTCTGCGTTCAGATGTATTCCAGGGCGCTCTGTAGCGATGTGTCCTTGAACTCCACCGGGAAGATCATTCGCGCCAGCGTCTTGATGGAGACGGGCGCACTGCCGGTGCTCCCACCCGACTTCGCCTGCTGCGGCGCTAGTCCGATCTGCTTGAGCATCTCGGACGACGGGCGGACGTCCTTGTCGATCTGAAGGGCGAGTTGGAGCTTGCGCTTGGCGCTTTCCAGATCCCCGTCCTGATAGGACTGGGTGACGGCGGCGTAGAGTTGCGAGGGGGTGCGCGAGGACTGGCGACGCGGCGCAACACAGCAGGCCGACGGCAAGCAACCGCAGCGATGGGCGAACGACAAACGGGGGGATCTTCGTGGGAATGTCGGGGGTTTATGCAGCCATCTTACGTCCCCGACCCGTTCATGCCGCTTCCCGCACGAACTCGCGGTACAACCCCGCATAGATGTCCCCGGCCCGGAGCAGTTCGAGGTGGATGCCGCGTTCGACGATCCGGCCCGCGTCCAACACGAGGACCTGGTTGGCGTTGCGGATGGTGGACAGCCGGTGCGCCACGACGAAGCTGGTCCGGCCCGCGACGAGGTGCCACAACGCCATCTGGAGCCGCGCCTCGGTCAGCGCGTCGATGGCGCCGGTCGCTTCGTTGAGGATCAGGATGCGCGGGTCCGCCAGCATCGTGCGCGCGAAGCACGCCAACTGGCGCTGGCCGCCGCTCAGGCCGCCACCGCCTTCGCCCACGGGTGTGTCCAGGTCCAGCGGCAGGGCCTCGAAGATGTCCAGGCAGTCCAGCCGCTCGCAGACCGCGCGCACCTGCTCGTCGCTCACGCCCGGATGGCCGAAGCGGATGTTGTGGGCGAGCGTTTCGTTAAACAGGAAGTTCTTCTGGCTGACGATGGCCAGTTGGGAACGCAGGCTTTCCGTGGCGATCTGCCGGCTCTCGCGCCCGTCCACGCGCACCTCGCCCGCCATCGGCAGGTAGAACTTGGTCACCAGGTTGATGATGGAGCTTTTGCCGCTGCCCGTGTACCCGACTAGAGCGTTGCTCGGTTGAGTAAGCCATGTTTCTTGGGTAGGCTGGCGGATGG
>CALMAQ010000023.1 GCA_937859745.1 uncultured Verrucomicrobiota bacterium
GGACTGGCCGCGCCACCGAGGGGCGCGTTGCTCGTCACGGCCTGCCGGAACGCGGCGGCGGTCCCGGCGGGCAAGTCCACGTACAGGTGCCGCTCCTTGTCTCCCGCGATGCCCTCGGTCGCCACGCCGCCGAATTGGGCCGCCTGCCGCGCGACCTTCTCCGCACGGGCGGCCAGGTGGTCGGG
Organism: uncultured Verrucomicrobiota bacterium; assembly: GCA_937859745.1. Lineage (GTDB taxonomy): Bacteria > Verrucomicrobiota > Verrucomicrobiia > Chthoniobacterales > SZAS-18 > CAHJWO01. Next base: position 186 of record CALMAQ010000023.1, read on the forward strand.
CCGGACGGGGACCGTGATCGGCTCGGGCATCAGCGCGGCGGGTGCGGGCAGCAGGTTGTCCGCGCTGTGTTCGAGCATCTGGCGCAGGTTGCCGCCCGTGTCCGGCGTGGGCTTTGGCTTGGGGTGCTGGCCGAAGAAGGTCGTAAGGAGCAGGATCGGGATGGCCACCGAGAGGCTGATGGCAATCAGCGTCAGGAGCATGCGCAGGCGTTCGGCCAGGGAGCGCGGCTCGGTGCCGTCCCGGCGCAGGGCGGTGGGGACGGGCGGGGCCGCGGGCGGCGTCTCGGAAACAGGTGGGCGGTCGGACGGACTACTCATCGAAGGCGGAAGGCGGAAGGGCGGAGGGATGCAGGATGCAGGATGCAGGATGCAGGATGCAGGATGCAGGATGCCAGATAACGGTGAACCGCGTCCTACGCTTTACAAACGGGACAGCACAAAATCAACGGCGGCAACAAGGCTGTCCGCAAAGTTTTCCTCCGCCATCCCGCATCCCTTCCGCCTCCCGCCTTCGCCAGATGCGCTCGCCAGCCTGCGGAAGCCATGCTGGTATTACCGTGGTGCTTCCTGGCAGATGAGACGCAGAGGCAGCGTTCGCGGGTCCAAAACGGTTCAAAAAGCAGCGTTTTTCCCTCAAATCCTCCATCTACCGCTGTAATGTTAGAATGATGCCCGTCGCCCGGCGCGAAATCAAGCTGCCCGCATCCTTCCGCCTTCCGCCTTTCCCATGACCCGCCCTGAACGTGTCGCCGAACTTGTCCGCCGCCTGCCCGCGATCTACCCGGACGCCCACTGCGAACTTTCCTTCTCCAACGCGCTCGAACTGCTCGCCGCGACGATCCTCTCCGCGCAATGCACGGACGTGCGCGTCAACCTGACCACGCCCGCGCTGTTCGCGCGCTGCCCGACCGCCCGGGACCTCGCGGAGATCCCGCCCGAGGAACTCGAAACCCTCGTCCGCTCCACGGGCTTCTACCGCGCCAAGGCGCGCAGCCTGCGCGGCATGGCCGCGGCCCTGGTCGAGCAACACGGCGGCGAGGTGCCGCGCGACATGGAAGCCCTGCGCGCGCTGCCGGGCGTCGGGCGCAAGACGGCCAACGTCGTGCTCGGCAACGCCTTCGGCATCGACGAGGGCGTGGTCGTCGACACGCACGTCGCGCGCCTTTCCGAGCGCCTGAAGCTGACCACCCACGCCGACCCCGAGAAGATCGAGCACGGCCTGATGCGGCTCGTCCCGCGCGAGCACTGGACGCTGTGGAGCCACTGGCTCATCGCGCACGGCCGCGCCCGCTGCACGGCGCGCAACCCGGACTGCCACGGCTGCGAACTCAAGGACATCTGCCCGACGGCCTTCCGCCACGGGCCGAAGCAAAAAAAGGGTTCGACCGCGTCCGGCACCTCGTCCAAGCTATCCGCCGGGCCGCCGCATTTGCCCTGATTGAACCCCACCGGGCAGCCCGCACCCCCACATTTTCGTTTCCATATGAGCACCGGAACTCTCGCAGGCAAGGTCGGCCTCGTCTTTGGCGTGGCCAACAAACGCAGCATCGCCTGGGGCATTGCCCAGGCCTGGGCCAGGGAAGGCGCGCGGCTGATCTTCAGCTACCAGGGCGAGCGCATCAAGGGCAACGTCGAGGAGCTGGTCGAAGACCTCGGCGCGGACACGCCCTTCTATCCCTGCGACGTGACGCGCGACGAGGACATCGCAGAGTTCTTCGCCAACGCGCGCAAGCACACCGACCGCGTGGACATGCTGCTGCACTCGGTGGCCTTCGCGCCCAAGGAAGCCCTGGAAGGCGACTTCCTCTCCACCAGCCGCGAGGCCTACCGCATGGCGCACGACATCAGCGCGTATTCCCTGCTGGGCCTGGCGCGCGAGGCGGCCCCGCTGATGACGGGCGGCGGCAGCATCGTCGCCATGACCTACTACGGCGCGGAAAAAGTGATCCCCAAGTACAACGTCATGGGTGTGGCCAAGGCCAGCCTGGAGGCCACCGCGCGCTACCTCGCCTACGACCTGGGCAAGCAGCAGGTGCGCGTGAACTGCATCAGCGCCGGACCCATGAACACGCTCGCCGCGCGCGGCATCAGCGGGTTCAACCTGATGCTCAAGCACTACCAGCAACGCGCCCCCATCGGGCGCTCCTGCACGATGGAAGAACTCGGGGCCATGGGCGTGTTCCTGGCCAGCGACGGCGCGGCGTCCATCACCGGGCAGACGCTCTACGTGGACGGCGGCTACCAGATCATCGGCATGTGATGAAGGAACACTTCGCGGCCTTGGTTTGTGGCGCGGCGCTTGCGTGGACAGGCAGCGCGGCGCGGGCGGGCGATCCCGGCCAGGGCGGTGGCACGCTCGACCACGCCGACGGCTACGACCTGTTCCACCCCGTGCCGGCGGACAAGCTGCGCGACTTCAACCCGGACCGCCCGAGCCTCTACACCAGCCCGCAGACCGTGGACGCGGGCCACTTCCAGTTGGAGATGGACGCGGTCAACTACGTCTACGACCGGCACAACCCCGAACGCGCCCACGTGGACGTGGACCAGTGGAACCCCGCGCCCTTCGACCTGCGCGTCGGCCTGACCCAGCGCACCGAACTGGACATCCTCTACGACGGCTACCTCAACCTGCGCACGCGTGACCGCGACGCGGGCATCACGCGCACGCAGTCGGGCTTCGGGGACGTGACGTTGCAGTTCAAGTACAACTTCTTCGGCAACGACGGCGGCACGTTCGCCCTCGGCATCATCCCGATCCTCAAGCTGCCCGCGAACACCGCCGGGCTGGGCAACCGCTACGTCGAGGGCGGCGTGCTGTTGCCGCTGAGCATCAACCTGCCCGCCAACTTCGAGGCGGGCGTGTCCACGGAGATCGACGCGCTCCGCAACGACAGCAACACGCGCTACGAGGTGGCGTTCACGAACATCCTGTTCGTCGGCTACAACTTCCTGGACAAGAAGTTCCAGGTGTACGGGGAGTTCTACAGTCAGGTCAACCAGGGGCCGGACTCGCAGGTGGCGGCGACGGTG
>CALMAQ010000024.1 GCA_937859745.1 uncultured Verrucomicrobiota bacterium
GCTAAGCTCTTCCATCGAAGTCTCCACCTCATCTCCGGGCAGCCTCCCGCGGGAGGTCGCCCCGCCGCTGAGCGCCGGCCAGAACGGCGCGGACGGGCACGCGGCCCTGGCCGACGCCCGGCGGCACGCCCGGGTGACGATCATCACGCGGACCCGGGAACGGCCGTTGATGCTGCGGCGCTGCATGGCCTCGGTGCTCGGCCAGTCGTTCCCCGAGTGGCTGCACGTCATCGTCAACGACGGCGGCAACCCGCAGCTCGTCGATCTGCTGGTGGCCGAGCACGCCGCACGCTACCGGGGACGGGTCCAGGTCATCCACAACGCCGCCAACGTCGGCATGCAGAACGCCTCGAACCTCGGCATCCGCGAGGCCGCCGGGGATTACCTGGTCATCCACGACGACGACGATAGCTGGCAGCCCGACTTCCTGCGCGCGTGCGTGGATTTCCTCGATGAGCAGGGCGAAGCCAGCCCGGTGCAGGGCGTCATCACGCACACGACCCGCGTGCTCGAAGAAATCAACGCGGACGGGGGCATCGAGGAATTCTCGCGCGAGGAATACCTCCCCTGCAAGACCATCGACCTCTTCGCGGCGGGCTCGGAGAACCCCTTCGCGCCCATCGCGTTCGTCTACCGGCGCGCGGTCCACGCGCGGGTCGGGCTGTTCGACGAGCGTTTCTCCGTCCTGGGCGACTGGGACTTCAACCTGCGCTTCCTGCGGCTGTACGAGATCGGGATCATTGAGCAGCGGCTGGCCAACTACCACTGGCGACATCGCTCCGGCGGCTCGGTGTACGCCAACACCGTGACGGACGCCCTAGACGTGCACTTCCAGAAGACCACCGAGCTGCGCAACCACTACCTGCGGCAGGACCTCCAGGAAGGCAAGGCGGGCCTGGGCTATCTGCTCAACCTGTCCAAGACCCTGCGCGGCAATTCCTCGCTGCTCTGGGACCTGCGCCACCAGGTGGACCAGAGTTCGCACGAGGTGTCCAAGGTGAACGCGCGGCTGCGGCGCTGGGAATGGTTCTTCACGCGCAACCCGAAGCTGCGCCCGGCCTCGCCGCGAGGGCCTGCCGCCGCGCCGCCGAAGCAAACCCCGCCCCTCCTGACGACGCGCCGGACCGGGTCCCCGGGCCGTGGCAGCGCGGAACGGCTGGCCGCCCTGCTTGCCCCCGGCGCAGGCCGCTGCAAGGTGCTCTCGCTGGACGTGTTCGACACCGCCCTGCTGCGAAAGGTCCGCCGTCCCACCGACGCGTTCCTGTACATGGAGGCGTCCGTGCGGCGGCTGCTGGGCCAGCCCGAACTGCCCGTCGCGTCGATGCGGATCACGGCCGAAAAGATCGCCCGCGGCCGGCAGGCGGCGGCCATGGGCCACGAGGAAGTCACGTTCGCGGAGATCCACCGGGTGTTCTGCGAACTGGCCCGCGTGGACCCCAGAAAATACCAGGAAAGCCTGATGCAGTTGGAATTGGACGCGGAGCGGCGGCTGCTCTACGCCAACCCGCCGGTGCTCGCCGCCGCGCGGGCCGCCGCCCGGGCGGGGGTGCGCGTCGTGTTCGCCTCCGACATGTACCTGCCCCGGGAGTTCATCCTGGATGCGTTGCACCACCACGGCTACGCCGTGGACGACGCCACGGCCTTGTTCCTGTCCGCCGAGCGCGGGGCGAGCAAGCACGTCGGCGACCTCTACGACCAGATGCTCGACGCGCTGGACTGCGCGCCGGGAGAGATCGTGCACGTCGGCGACAACCTGCACTCGGACTGCCAGCAGGCGCGCACCCGCGGGCTCCAGGCCGTCCACTGGGAGGGAGCGGCGGGAGCAGAGGCGCTTCCTCTCGTCGAGCAGAACGCGACGGCCGCCTTCGCCGAGGACGACCTGCTGGCGAGCCTGTGCGTGGGCGCGGTCCGCCGACGCCTCCTGCGTTCGGCATCAGCCTTCCACGAGACAGCGGCGGGCGCTCCCGCCCCGGCACTGCCCGCGCCCTCCACGAACGGTTCGACGCCCCCCGCGATCACCGCGCCGGAACGTGCGGGCGACGACCTGTGGGACCGCCTGGGCTACGAGGTGGGTGGCCCGTTGTACCTGCTGTTCCTGCGCTGGATTCTGGTCCAGGCGAAGGCCGAGGGGATCGAACGGCTCTATTTTCTGGCGCGCGACGGCCATTACCTGCGCGAGGCCAGCGAACTGCTCTGCCGCCGCGCGGGGCTGGACATCCAGTCCGTCTACATGGCCGCCTCGCGCCGGTTGCTCAACCTGCCGCAGGTGACGAGCCTGGACGCGGCTACCCTGGGGTTCCTGCTGACCCCCAACCCGAACCTGTCCGTCCGGCATTTCCTGAGCCGCCTCGGCCTTGATCCCGACGCCTACGCGGACGAGATCCGCCGCGCCGGGTGGGCCTCGGCGGACGAGATCATCACCTCGCCCCAGGGCGTCTTCCGGCGCGAGTCCGACCACCACGCGATGCGGGCGTTGTTCCGCAAGCTCGAAGGCAGCATCCTGCGCCAGGCCGCCGGGGAGCGCGCCCGGCTGCTGACGTATTTCCGCCAGATCGGCTTCTCCGACGCCAGCCACCGGAGTGCCGTGGTCGATGTCGGCTGGCAGGCGTCTTCCGCCCGGGCCTTGCAGAACCTGCTCAACCTGCCCGACGCCCACGCCCGGCCGCCGTCGAAGGCCAACGGTCACGGCGACCACCGCCCCAACGGCACCCACGCCCAGCGGCTGCGCGCGTTCTACTTCGGCACCTGGCACTTCGCGCGGCCCACCGTGGAGGCGGGCTGCCGCCTCTCGTCGTTCTACTTCCACCTCGACAACCCGGCGGCGCGGCGCAACCTCGTCGCCGAATCCGTCGAGGTGATCGAACTGTTCTTCGGCGCGCCCCACGCGACGATCATCGGCCTGCGGGAAACGCCCGAGGGCCGGGTCGAGCCGGTCTACGGACGCTGCGAGCACGGCGACGAGGCGACCCTGGCGCGGCTGGACCGGATGCGCTCGCGGGCGGTGGACTTCGTGCGGGACGTGGCGGCGCTCATCCCCGAGGCGGGGGCGCGGGAAGCCTCCTTCCTGGAATGGCCCGGCACGGGGCTGCCATACCTCGACGGCGTCCTGGAGCGCGCCCTGCGGCAGCCGACGCTCGCGGAGGCGCAGCAGATCGGGGCCCTGCGGGCGCGGGACAGCTTCGGCGGCGACAGCCCGACACGCCCGCTGGCCCAGCCGCCCGGCTGGTGGCAGCGATTGGTCGATCCGGCCAGCCTCCGCCATGCCTACGACCACGCCTTCTGGAAGAAGGGCTTCCTGGCCCAGCTTCCGCCGGGCGTGGCGGCGAAGTTGCAGGCGCGCTAACGACCGACATGCACCGCGAGGCCGCTCCCGCCCCGGCGATCCAGCTCGCAGGGGTGTCCAAGGTGTATCGTCCGATGCACCTGACGATGCGCGCGGCGGGCACGGGCCTGCTCCGGCGGCTCATGGGCCGCGCCGCCCGCGTGGACCGTGCCCCGGTGACTGCCTTGGACAACGTCTCCCTCCAGGTCCACCCGGGCGAGTGCGTCGGCCTGATCGGGCGCAACGGCAGCGGCAAGAGCACGCTGCTCAAGACCGTCGTGGGCGTGCTGCGCCCGACGACGGGGGTCGTCACGACGCACGGGCGCATCGAATCCATGCTGGAACTGGGCACGGGCTTCAACCCGGAGTTCACGGGCCGCGAGAACATCGTGCTCTACGCCGCGATGCTGGGCATCGACGGGCGGGAAATCCGCCGCCGGCACGCCGAGATCGCCGCGTTCGCCGAGATCGGCGAATACATGGACCGGCCGGTCAAGCACTACTCGACGGGCATGGTCATGCGCCTGGCGTTCGCGGCGTTTTTGCTCGTCAAGCCCGACATCCTCATCATCGACGAGGCGATGGCCGTCGGCGACATCTTCTTCCAGCAACGCTGCTACGACTTCATGCGCGGCGCGCTGGCCGACGCCACGAAGATCATCGTCAGCCACGATCCCGGCCAGCTCAGCGCGTTCTGCTCGCGCCTGCTGATCCTCGACCGGGGGCGGCTCGACTACGACGGGCCCATCGGGCCGGGGATCGAACGCTACCTGAAATCGCTCCACAACGAGGGCGCGCGGTCCGGGGCGGCCACGGTCTCCGCCGATCCCGCGCGGCCGGAAGGCGCGCCGCCCGCCGACCTCGGCTGGATCACGCTGGCCGGGGATCAGGTCAGCGGGCGCGACGCGCTGCGGATCATGAAGATCGCCGTGACCGACGAGGACGGGCGGCCCGTGCAGGCGCGCTCGCCCGGCCAGCGGCTGGTCGTGCACATGCTCGTGCGGGTGGTCCAGCCGCGCGACGACCTGCTTTTCGGCTACCTGCTGCGCGACGGCACCGGCCAGCAGGTGTGCGGGCAGAACTCGCACGTCCTGCGCCGCGCCGACGGCGAGCGGCTGCACATCGATCTGTCCGAGCCGGGCGACTGGCACGTCTCCATGGACTTCGACTGGCCGCCGCTCAAGCCGCAGGCGTACACGCTGACCCTGGGCGTCGGCGAGGGCCTGGACGCGCACCAGCACATCATCCAGAGCTGGGCGCACGATTGCTTCCAGATCATGGGGTTCGACCCCGACCGCAACATCCACGGGCTGTTCGGCAGCGGGCTGCGGGAATGCCGGTTCAGCAGGCTCTGATACCCCGCCGCAGGCGGGACATCGGAGATACGCCCCCTCACATCTGCGAGCGCAGCAGGGACGCCGTGCGGTCGATGAATTTCTGCGTCCCCGAGCGTCCGCGCCACTCCGTGAACGTCACCTCGCGCGAGCGCCGCTTGTCCGCCGCGAACACCGCGACCTGCTCCGCGCCGAATTGGGCGTCGAGGATGTTGAGGTTCGCCTCGTCGTTGAGCCGGAAGGAGCGGTTGTCGAAGTTCGCGCTGCCCACGCTGGTCCATTGGCTGTCCACCACCATCAGTTTGGAGTGGTACATCGTCGGCCCGTACTCGTAGAAGCGCGCCCCGGCGGCGAACAGCCCGCCCCAGCGCGCCCGCGAGGCGTCGCGCACGTACTGCTTGTCGATGTGCGCGCCGGGCACGAGGATTTCGATCTTCACGCCGCGACCCAGGGCCTCGATCATCGTCTGGATCGTCAGGTCGTCGGGCATGAAGTAGGCGTTGGCCAGGTGGATCGTCCGGCGCGCGGCGGCGATGGAAAAGAGGAACATCAGGCGCAGGGAATCGCTGCCCTCGTGCGGCGCGCTCTTGAAGAGGTGGGCGCGCTGCGTGCCCACGGGCGTCAGCGCGGGAAAGTAGTCGTCGCCGTGGATGACGGCCGCCGCCATCTTCATCCAGTTGTCCGCGAACGCGCTCTGCATCTGCGCGACGACGGGCCCCTCGACCTGGAAGTGCATGTCGCGCCAGTGGTCGGGGGATTGCGCGTGGCCGCTCCAGTCGTCGGCGATGCCCACCCCGCCCGTGAAGCCGATCCGGCCATCGACGACGAGCAGCTTGCGGTGCGTGCGGTTGTTGATGCGGTCCAGGTCGTAGAACTCGACGATGTTGTAGATCTGGACCTCCACGCCCGCGCGCTGCATCTCCCGCACCAGCTCGCCCCGGATGCAGTCGCAGCCCAGGCCGTCGAGCAGGACGTGGACACGCACCCCGGCCCGCGCGCGGGCGCACAGGGCCTGGGAAAATTGTTCCGCGACCTGGCCCTGCCAGTAGATGAAGCTTTCCAGGGTGATGGTGTGCCGCGCGCTTTCGATGGCCGCGAGCATCGCGGGGAAAATTTCGTCGCCGTTCTGCAAGGCGCGGACCCGGTTGCCATCGACGAGCGGCGGACCGAGGAGCTGGCCCAGGGAGCGGTCGAACTGCGGGTCGCCGACGCCGTAGGGCAGTTCGATCCGGTGGCTGATCTTCTTCTCGTTGGGGATGAAGTTGCGGGCGAACAGGGTGCCCGCCGCCCCGGCGGCCACGCCGGCACCGAGGAGCGTGAAAGGATGGAACTCGCGGAGACGACGGATGAGCATGGGACGAATGGGCCGGACCGAACGCCGATTTGAGCAGCGGCCAGGACGGATGTCAGCACCTTTCGCGCGGCGGGGCGAGAGCGCGTTCACATTCTCACTGGACAGCACCCGCCCCGCGCCGGACGCTGCCCGGCGGCTTCCCCTCTCACCATGTCCGATTGGCAAACACAGAAACAAGAGCGGCAAACCCGGCTGGAAGCCGGCGGCCGGTTCGCCCAGGGCAAGCTGGTCGCTTCCACGGACACCAGGGCCCTGCTGGAAGCCGTCATCCGCCCGGACGACCGCGTCTGCCTGGAGGGCGACAACCAGAAGCAGGCCGACCACCTCGCCGAGGCGCTGGCGCAGGCCGACACCGCCCGGCTGCACGGCCTGCACATCGTCCAGTCCGGCGTCGTCCTGCCCGCGCACCTGGACCTCTTCGCCCGCGGCATCGCTTCCCGGCTGGATTTCTCCTACTCCGGGCCGCAGAGCGGGGCCATCGCGCGCGCGCTCTACTCCGGCAAAATTCAGCTCGGGGCCATTCACACCTACATCGAACTGTTCGCGCGGTACTTCATGGACCTGACGCCGCACGTCGCGCTGATCGCCGCCGTCAGCGCCGACCGGGACGGCAACCTCTACACCGGCCCGAACACCGAGGACACGCCCACTATCGTGGAGGCGACCGCCTTCAAGAGCGGCATCGTCGTGGCGCAGGTCAACGAGATCGTGGACCGCGTGCCGCGCGTGGACATCCCGGGCGACCGCGTGGACTACGTGATCCAGGCCCCCAGGCCGTTCTTCGTCGAGCCGCTGTTCACGCGCGACCCGGCGCAGGTCACGGACACCCAGATCCTCATGGGCATGATGGCGCTCAGGGGCATCTACGCGCCCTACGGCGTCCGGCGGCTCAACCATGGCATCGGCTTCGGCACGGCGGCCATCGAACTGCTCCTGCCCACCTACGGCGAGAGCCTGGGCCTCAAGGGCAAGGTGGCGACGCACTGGGCGCTGAACCCGCACCCGACGCTGATCCCTGCCATCGAATCGGGCTGGGTGCAGCAAATCCATTGCTTCGGCTCGGAGGTCGGCATGGACGGCTACATGCGCGCGCGGCCGGACATCTTCTTCACCGGGGCGGACGGCTCGCTGCGTTCCAACCGCGCCTTCTGCCAGTTGGCGGGCCTGTACGCCTGCGACATGTTCATCGGCTCGACCTTGCAGATCGACCTGCAGGGCAACAGTTCCACCGTGACGCCCGAGCGCATCCCGGGCTTCGGCGGCGCGCCCAACATGGGCGCGGACGCCCACGGACGCCGCCACCCCTCGGACTCGTGGCTCAAAGCGGGCCGAGAAGGCAGCGACACGCCGCCTGCCATGACCCGGGGGCGCAAGCTGGTGGTGCAGTTGCTCGAAACCTTCGGCGACAAGAACGCGCCGACGTTCGTCGAGGAACTGGCCAGCGTGCGGTTCGCCGAGAAGATGAAGCTCGACCTCGTGCCCGTCATGATCTACGGCGACGACGTGACGCACGTCGTCACGGAGGAAGGGATTGCCAACCTGCTGCTCTGCCGCACGCCGGAGGAGCGCGAGCAGGCCATCCGCGGCGTGGCCGGTTTCACGGACGTGGGCCGCGCGCGCGACCGCAAGCAGGTGGAGGCGTTACGCCAGCGCGGCGTGGTGCAAAGGGCCGAGGACCTGGGCATCAATCCCCTGGACGCGAACCGCCACCTGCTCGCGGCGCGCTCGGTCCGGGACCTCGTCGGCTGGTCGGGCGGCCTGTACCGGCCGCCGGGCAAATTTCGTAACTGGTAGGAGCAATCCGTTCAACCTATGGAGACGCTGCAAATTCATCAGGACGCTCCCCGGCGCGCGGGTGGGGAGAAGCCGTCCGCCATCACCGGCGTGGTCGCCTCGGGCAACTTGGAAGTGTTGCTCGAACGGGTGCTGCCGGGCGCACGGTGCGAGGTGAACGTCCGCACGCCCATCGGCGGCTTTGACGCCGTGTGGCGCGCGGTGGTGGCCGATTTCATCGAGCGCCAGTCGCCGGGCGGGCTGCGGATTTCGGTCAACGACGGCGGCGCGCGGCCCGACACCGTTTCGCTGCGGCTGGCCCAGGGGGTCCGCCTGATGGAGGCCACCGAATGAAGGACGCGCTGACCAGATACCGCACGGCCAGTTGGTACGAGGCGACGGCGCGCGAGCGCGTGGCCGGGCTGCTGGACACGGGGAGTTTCCAGGAATTCCTCGGGCCGACCGAGCGGCAGACCAGCCCGCACCTGGCGCTGTTCGACCTGCCGGAAGCCTTCGACGATGGGATCGTCGTCGGACGTGGTACGGTCAAGGGTCAGGCCGTGCTGGTGGCCGCGCAGGAAGGCCGCTTCATGGGCGGGACGTTCGGCGAGGTCCACGGCGCGAAGCTGGTCGGCCTGCTGCGCCACGCGCGGGACAATCCCCGGGGCGCCCGCGCGGTGCTGCTCCTGCTGGACACGGGCGGCGTGCGCTTGCAGGAGGCCAACGTGGGCGAACTGGCCGTGTCCGAGATCATCCGCGCGGTCCTGGAGGCGCGG
>CALMAQ010000025.1 GCA_937859745.1 uncultured Verrucomicrobiota bacterium
TCCCAGCTGCACGCGGCCCGTCAGGACCGAGTGGGCCTCCAGCACGCACCCGTCGCCGACCTCGGCCGGGCCCTCGACGACCGCGTAGGCCCCCAGCCGCACGCCCTCGCCCAGCCGGGCGGCGGGGTCAACGACGGCGGTGGGATGAATGTTCGTCGCGCTCATGTCAGTCCTTCCGCCTTCCGCCTTCACGGGATGACTCCCGCCTCCTTGAACGAGAAGTACGACGGCTTGCCCGCCTGCATGCCGCCGATGATGATGTGGTCCACGACCTGGATTTGCAGCAGGCCGCCGACCTCCACGAGCCGCTTGGTGAGCTTGCGGTCGGCGTCGCTGGGCGTGGGGTCGCCCGAGGGATGGTTGTGGACCATGATGAGCGCGTAGGCCGAATGGACCAGCGCGGGCCGGAAGATCTCGCGCGGGTGGGCGATGCTCTCGTTGAGGCTGCCCAGGGAGATTTCCTCGATGCGGATGAGCTGGTACTTGGTGTCGAGCAGCAGGGCGCGCAGGGACTCGCGGGTAAGGGCGCGCAGGTCCTGGGCGAGGAGCTGGCAGACGATCTCCGGGCTGTCCACGCGCAGCTTGGCGATGGTCTCGCGCGCCGTGCGGCGGCCGAGTTCAAAGGCGGCCGAGAGCCGGATGGCCTGGCCGTAGCCCAGGCCCTCGACCTCCGCCAGCTCGCGCGGGTCGCACCGGGCCAGGGTCCGCAGGGAGCGGAACACCGTGAGCAGGCGGCGGGTCACCTCGCCCGCGTCGCGCCGCGGCTGGCCCGGAGGGCGTTCGGCGGGGCCGTCCAGGGCGTCGTCGAGCAGGATGGTGATGAGGTCGGTGTGGCTGAGGGTGTGCGCGCCGAGCGCCGCCAGCCGCTGGCGGGGTTCGTCGGCCTCCAACGCTTCCTGGATGCGGAAAAACTCGGGGGATTCCATGCGCCCAAAACCCTAAAAGAGCTTTCCCGCGCAAGTACAGAGGCAAAATGCGCGTTTCCGGAACAACCGGCACATCCGGCACAACCGGCGACTAAAATCGGATTTTTCCGGGGATTAATCCGGATTATTCCGCGTATTGGGCCATCGTGCCGTCGAGCCGCTGCCCGACCTGCGCCAGCGCGTCCCGGTAGGGGCTCGGGGCCAGCACCTCCAACTCCGCCAGCCCTTCGGCGATCACTCCCCGCCCGGCCTGCGCCGCCGCCGCCAGGGCCCCGGTGTGGCGCGCCCGCTCGGCCAGCGCCAGCAGGTCGTCCTCGCTGCCGCGCAGGATCGCCTGGGTCAGCGCCTCGCGCTGGCCGTTGGCCGACGCCCCGAGCAGGTTGAGGATGGGCAGCGTCAGCTTGCCCTTGCGCAGGTCCGTGCCGAGCGTCTTGCCCGCCGCGGCCTCGTCGCCCGCCAAGTCGAGCAGGTCGTCGTACACCTGGTACGCCGTGCCCACCTTCAGGCCGTAGTTCCGGAGCGCCCCGGCCACCTCGGGTCGGGTCTTGTTGAGCGCCGCACCCACCCCGGCCGCCGCCGCGAACAGCGCCGCCGTCTTCATCTCGATGATCCGGTAGTAGTCCGGCGTGCTCAGGTTCAGGTCGAACCGGCGTTGGGTCTGCAAAATTTCCCCCGTGCACACCGCCGTGGCCGCCCGGGCGATGGTGCGGCTGATCTCGGCGTCCTCGAAGTTCGTGGCGAGGTCCAGCGCGTGGGCAAACAGGCAGTCGCCCAGCAGGACGCTGAGATGGTTGCCCCAGCGGACGTTGGCCGTGGGCTGGTCGCGGCGCTTCTCGGCCCCGTCGAGCACGTCGTCGTGGATGAGCGTCGCCAGATGGATCAACTCGATGATGACCGCCAGCAGGCGGTGCGTCTCCCCCGAGCCGCCCGTGGCCCCGCCCGCCAGCAGCGCCAGGGCGGGCCGCAGTCGCTTGCCGCTGGTCGCGCAGGCGTAGGCCACGTAGCCGCGCACGGCCGGGTCGAAGGCGTCCGCCTGCCGCAGCACCGTCGCTTCGACCTCGTCCATCTCCGGCTGGATCAGCGCGAAGATTTGCTTGATTTCGGCCACCGCCCCCAGGTTTTGGCGGACGGCGGACAGGGGCTTTGTGAAATAATTCACAAGGTTCAGGTTATGCCAATTTTGGTGCGAGTCAATGCGCCCCCATCGCGGGAAAGTCGGTGCTTGTCAGCCCTGGCTGCGCCTGCCACAGTACGATGCAGTCCCCCTTTACGGCCGCCTTTTCTTTTTCGGATTCGCACGCCGGGCGTTTTACCCGGTTTACCGGCCAGTTGGGTCGCTCGCGCTTCTTCGTCATCTCGGTGGCACCGCACTTCGTGCTCGTGCCCTCCGGTGGCAGCGTGGTGCTCCTCCGGCAAGCGGGCCCGCCCAAGGACGTGACGACCGACTCCGACGGCCCGCTGGTCGCCCAGGCGGCCCAGGTGGACGCGCCGCAGGTCCAGCCGCTCGCGCAGCCCGCCGATCCCACGATCACCGAGGCCGTCAACCCGTCGGCCGCTAGCCTTGGCCGCCATCACCTCGGTGTCCACCACGAACGCCGCCTATTTCCTGGCCGCCAGCGCAATCGACGTGCCCGCGCCGAGCAAGAACTTCACCAACCAATCTGTCACCCAAGGAGAGCCGCTCGTTCAAATTCACCGCCCTCTTGGCCCGGTACCAGAACAGCGAATGTGATTCGACGATCAAGACGACTGGCAACAAGATCGACAAGAGCAGCCTGCCCGACCTGCTTTATCTCATGAAGAAGTGGTCGCGCGACAAGATCGACGCCGAGCCCGACCCCCAGCGGCTCAACCTCGCCAGCGACGAGATTTTCGCCAAGAAGCCGCCCTTCATCCTCTTCACGGGGCACCGGGACTCCACGCTCACGGACCAGGAGGTCGAGAACCTCCGCAAGCACCTCCAATGCGGCGGCTGCATCTGGGGCGACAGTTCCCTGCCCGGCAACCGCTCGCGCTTCGACATCGCCTTCCGGCGCGAGATGAAGCGCATCCTGCCGGACCAGGACATTAACGGGGAAACACTGCCACCCAACCACCCGATTTTTACCAAGACGTACTACCAGGAGATCGCGACGGTCCCTTCCGGCCTGAACTACTACCAGGAGTCGGTGTATGTCCTGAAGAACTTCGGGGAGATCAGCGTGCTCTACACGGCCGACGACCATTGCGACATGATGCGCTTCGCCGTGGACGAAAAGGTCGAGTTCGACCTGCGCCGGGACGAGCACGACACCTTCGTGGTGATGGACGATTTGCTCTGGAACCGCAAGGACATCTTCTTCCGCAACTCGGACCTCAAGCCGGTGGTGGACAGCTACAAGTTCAGCACGAATATCGTCCTGCACCTGCTGACCCGCTGGGAGGACAAGCTGCACAACGTCCCCACGGACCTGTAAGAGCCGCGCCCGCCGGTCATTCCGCCGTGGGCGGACGGACGCGCTCGCCGCTCCCGGCGACCACAAACGTGATCTCGCCTCTGGGCGGGTGCGCCCGGTAATGGGCGAGCAGTTCCCCGGCGTTGCCGCGGCGGAACTCCTCGAACTGCTTGGTCAATTCCCGCGCGACGCACAGAGGCCGCTCGGGAGCCAGGCGCGTGAGGACTTCCAGGGTGCGTTCCAGGCGGTGGGGCGACTCGAAGAACACGCTGGTTTCCTCGCGCTCCACGGCCCGCTGCAACTCCCGCTCGCGCCCCCCGCTTTTCGGGGGCAGGAAGCCGCCGTAGTAGAAGGCGTCCGCCGCCAGCCCGGAGCCGATCAGCGCCGTCGGCACGGCCGAGGGGCCGGGGATCACGGTGTACGGCAGCCCGGCCTCCAGGCAGGCGCGGACCAGCCGCGCACCGGGGTCGGAGATGGAGGGCAGCCCGGCGTCGGTGATGAGCGCCACGCTAGCCCCCTCGCGCAGGCGGACGACGAGTTCCTGGGTGCGCCGGGCCTCGTTGTGTTCGTGGAAGCTGACGAGGGGCTTGTGGATGTCGTGCCGCCCGAGCAGGCGCAGCGAGTGCCGGGTGTCCTCGCAAGCGATGAGATCCACCGTGCGGAGGGTTTCCAGAGCGCGCAGGGTGATGTCCGTCAGGTTGCCGATGGGGGTGCCGACGATGTAAAGCATGGGACGAAGGCGAAAGGCGGAAGGGCAACGGGGTGACGGATGACGGATGACGGACCTGCCGCCTTCCTCAGAATCCCTCCGCAACCGCGCTGACCAGCCGCACCGCCACCTGCTCGGCGACGATGGGCAACGCCTGCAACTCATCCTGCTGCACGTCGTTGCCCACGAAGAAGTTTGTCGTCCCATCGGTGCGGCCGGAATCCAGGATCTTGCCCGTCGCGCGCTCGACGAGCTGGTAGCGCACGCTCAAGCTCAGGTCGTACTCGTTGGTCAGCAGCACGTTGCCCGTCACGGACCGCTCCGGCGTGCGCGTCACCCGGAACAACGTGCCTTGCAGGATCACGTCCGCCTGGGAAGCATCGGTGATCTGGTAGGTGCCGTCCTGCTGGAACTGCTTGATCACCGTGTCCGTCAGCAGGCCTTCCATGCGCGGGATCAAGCTCTCGTTGCGGAACGCCGGGATCGCCAGCGTATGCACGTCCTTGAGGAAGGCGGGTTTGGCCGGGCCGACGTGATACCCCGCGCAACCCATGCCGAGCAGCGGCAGGCAGGCACCGAGCAGCGCCGCCAGCCACCGGACACGAAACGCGGGGTCCGGCAGGCGGCGCATGGAAAAAGGACGGACGGAAATCAGGCCGGAAGCGGCAGGGACCTACTGCGCGGGCAGCGCGGGTTGCTCGCCTTCGGGCACGGGTGGCGGGGTCGTCTCCGGGCGCGGCGCGGCGGGTTGCGAGGAGGGCACCGGCTCCTGGCCCGGCCCGGGACCGGTGGGCACGAAGCCCGGGTTCGCGGAAGGAGGGGGCG
>CALMAQ010000026.1 GCA_937859745.1 uncultured Verrucomicrobiota bacterium
GCGCGTGCGCGCGGAGGAGCTTCCGCCGCCCACGGCGACCGCGGGAAAGCCTGTCCGCTTGTTGTGCATCTCGACGCTGGAACCGCGCAAGAATCACCGCGCGCTGCTGGCCGCCTACGAACTGGCAGCGGCGGACCGGCCCGATCTTGGGTTGGAGTTGAGCCTCGTCGGCGCGCCCTACGACGGCGCGCCGGACATCGCCGGGGACGTGCGGCGGTGCGTGGACCGGCACGCGGGCCGCGTGACGTGGCACCAGCAGATCGAGTACAGCCTGCTGCGGCGTTTGTACGAGGAGGCGGATTTCACGGTGTACCCCTCGGTGCTGGAAGGCTTCGGGCTGCCGATCATCGAGAGCCTCTGGTTCGGCCGACCGTGCGTGTGCGCGAACTTCGGCGTGATGGCCGAGAACGCCGCCGGGGGCGGCTGCCTGCCCGTGGACGTGCGCGACCCGCAGGCGCTGGCGCACGCCATGGTGTCGCTGGCGGAATCCCCTACCCTTCGCCACGCCCTCGCGCTCGCCGCCACGCAACGCCCGCTCAAGACGTGGGACGAGTACGCGGCGGAGATCCTTGCCCCGTTGCGCTGAGCGGCGGAGCGGCCCTTGCCGGGGGTTCAATCGCGGATTGTTCTGGCGGCGCAACGCCGTTATACCTTTCGGGACAAACGTTTATGTCTCAATTCTGGTCGAGCCACGGCAAAGCCACGTCACTGATCGGAGGTTTTTTCTTCACCCTGGTCGGCATCGCGTGGTCGTTTCTCGTGGCCAGCAACCTGGACGGCAAGTCCCGCGGGTTGGCCGAACACCGCGCCGACCTGATGCGGCAGATCGACCACCTGAAGGTCAACGCCTCCGAATATTTCCTGGCCAACCAGCAAGGAGACATGATCTTCATCGTCTCGCAGCAGGACGACGCCCGCAAGGACATCGCGGCGCAAATCCGGGCCGCCAACCTGCTCGACCGCGACACGCCCGTCCGCAACATGATCGCCGAACTGGCGCTCGCCGGGCAGTTGGACTATCGCCAGACCTACGATGCCTACAAAAAGCAGAACGACCTGACCCGGGCCGAGTTCACGCTGGAGAACTTTCGAGCCCTCAAGGGTGCCGAGAAAACCATCATCCAACAGGGACAGGAGCGCGCCGGAAAACTGGTCGCCGAGGTGTTCGCCACGGAAGCCGACCTACGGGCCAACGACGCGAAGCAAAAACGGGGGCGTCTCGTGGGCTTCACGGCCTCCATCCTCGGCAGTTTTCTGCTGTTGCTCACCAACCTGGCCGCCGAGAAATACAAGGGTCCGAAGGATCCGTCCCCGGAAAAGCCGTGGTAGAACCCGTTTCCGCAAGCTGGCTGTCCTTGCTTCCCGGCCGTGCAGGGTTCCCTGGCCTACTTCGGCACCTACACGGCGAGCGGCACGGGCAAGAATATGACCTGCCACCTCGACGCCAGCACTTTCCCGAACTGGATGGGTGCCGGCCAGAAGCGCACCTTCGCACTCGCCGGAACCAGTTGACCATCGTCAACGACGCGCCCTCGGGCGGGGGCGGCGGCATCGTCACGCTGGTCTACCAGCGGACCGAGTAAACGAAATCGCGCGGCGGGTTGGCGCGCGGCCCCGATCCGCCGTATGGAAAGGGATGAAGTCCTTGCTCCTGCGCGGTGCGCTGCTGGCCCTTTGCCTCGGTCTGGGGGCGACCACCGGGCGCGCCCAGGCGAGCGCCTACGTGGACGGCCACCTCGCGGGCAAGGAGCCGGGCGTTTCCCGGCCCATCTTCGCCTCCGGGGACTACGTCAACGGCAAGGACTGGGTGCGTAACCCTAACCTGTGGTGCAAGGACCTGGACCTCACCTGCTTTTCCCCCTGGAACAGCACCGAGCACAACCTCCAGGGCGGCACGCTCATCACGCGCCGCCACGTCCTGCTGGCCAACCATTTCTCGAATCCCGTCACCGGCACGCCGCCGATGACTCCCGGCGTCACCACGATCCAGTTCGTCGCCAGAGACAATACGGTCTATACCCGGACGATCAGCAAGCTCACGCAGGTCAAGAACACCGACCTCCTCATCGGCACGCTGGACCGCGACCTGCCCGCGGCGATCACCCCGGCGCAGTTGTTCCCCTTCGACCAGAACAAGGGGCTGCCCAGGGGGATTCCGTTGATCTACACGGGCCAGGAGAAGTGGGCGAGCGTGGGCGAGTGCGTCAGCGGCGCGGGGGCGGCGGTCGTGCTCCAGCCGGCCACCGCGCCGGGCCGGGTGCCGTGGACCACGCCGGGCGTGGCGCGGGTCGGCGACAGCGGTTCGCCCGTGTTCCTGCCCAACCACGGGCGCGCGGTGCTGGTGTGCCATTTCTATTTCTCCACCGGGGGGCCCGGCACGGGGTTTTACACGGCGGCGATCAACGCGATCACGGGGCCGGACTACCCGGTGACGGAAGCGACGCTCAAGGATTGAGGCGGTTCAGACGTAGCCGCTGCGGCGGTAGATTTGCTCCACCACCTCCAGCGCGGCGCGCGCCTCCTTCAAGCCCGGGACGGGCGTGCGCTTCGCGGCGATATCGGCCAGGAACTCGCGCATCTCCACCTTCCACGATTCGTCGCCGCGCGGATACTCCCAGACGGTCGTCTCGGGCGGGCCCATCTCGGGCAGCATGCGGTAATAACTCAGGCGTTCGACCCCGTAGCTGCCACCCAACCCTTCGACGTGCAGCTTGCCCGTGCGGCCGTACAGCTCGAAGGAGAACAGGTTCTTCCATTCCGTGCAACTGACCTGCAACCACGCCGTCTGTCCGCCCGCGGTGCGGAGGTTCAGGAAGGCGTTGTCGTCCACCTGCATGTCCCAGAAATAGGTCGCCGAGTGGCCCTCCACGTTCGTGAACTCGCCCAGGAACCAGCCCGCCAGGTCGATGAGGTGGACGCCTTGGTCGATCAACTCGCCGCCGCCGCTCAGTTTGGCGTCGGCGCGCCACTCGCGGTCGTAGCCGACGCGGCCCCCGTGGCCGTAGCGCGCGCGGATGAACATCAGCGGACCCACGGCCCCGGCGTCCACCAGTTCGCGCGCCTTGAGCAGCGCGGGGTGGAAACGGTGGTTGTAGCCCACGCGCACCAGCGCGCCGGTCTCCCGCGCGGCGGCGATGGCGGCGTCCACCTCCGCCAGCGAGATCGCGGCGGGCTTCTCGACGATGACGTGCTTGCCCGCGCGCACCGCGTGCCCGGTGATTTCCGCGAGCGAACCGTTGAGCGTCGCCACGATGACGGCGTCCACGGCGGGATCGTTGACGGCGTCCTCGACGCTGGTGGTGACGCGGACCCCGTCGGCGGGCGCGCCGCGGGCGAGCGATTCGGCGCGGGCCAGGTCCAGGTCGCAGGCGACGGCGAGCTGGCCGGGGGCGAGGCTGGCCAGGCGTTTGCGGCCGATGAGGCCGCAGCCGACGATGGCGAAGCGCGGGAGTGAAGCGGGTGGTTCCATAAACGGGTCGTGGCGGCGGGTCCGGCCGTCAGACGGCGGGGCGCGTCCCGGCCCTGACCGCCTCGTCGTGGCGGCGGTCGCGGACGATGTTTTCCAGCGGGTCCATGGGCTCAAGGCGGAATTTCCACAATGCACGCAGCCACGTCACCGGGTCGCCGAAGAACGACACCTTCTTGCCTTCCGCGAACGAGCGCGAGCGGTAGTTGACGGGGATTTCCAGCGGCTGGTAGCCCTTGCGGAGCAGCTTGATGACCAACTCGAAGTCGAAGTCGAAGCGGTTGCACTCGAAGTGCAGCCCGTAGAGGCAGTCGCGCCGGAACACCTTGTACATCGTGAAGGGGTCCTTGAGCCGCGCGTGGAAGCCGACGTTGACGAGCATGGTAAAGAACCAGTGCGCGAGGTTGAGGATCGCGCTGATGACCGGCTGGCCCGAGAACGAGCGCATCTTCCACGCGCTGCCGCCGTGGCGCGCGCCGAGCACGAACGCCGCGCGGCCCTGCACGAGCGGCTCCAACAGGGCCTCGTAGTCCTCCAGGTCGTATTCCAGGTCGGCGTCCTGGATGAGCACGTAGTCGCCGGTGATGCGCTCCAGGCCGCCGCGCACGGCGTGGCCCTTGCCCTGCGGGCGGTCCTCCCAGACAACGGTGACGCGCGGATGGTGCTCGTAGCGGCGCACGAGGTCGCGGGTGCCGTCCGTGGAGTTGCTCTCGACGACGACGATCTCGATGTCCAGGCCCTCGACCGTTTTGGCCAGGAGCTTTTCGAAGTTGTGCACGAAGGTCCCGGCCTCGTTGAAGGCGGGCACGACGAGCGAGAGCTTCGGGCGGGCGGGCGCGTCGTGGGGACGGGCCAGGAGCACCATGCCGCCCGCGGCACCGCCCACGGGGCTGCCGAGGCCGGTGCGCGTGATGATCTGCGCGAAGCCGTGGTGGATGAGCAGGGTCTCCAGGGT
>CALMAQ010000027.1:0-31036 GCA_937859745.1 uncultured Verrucomicrobiota bacterium
CTAACCCGAACGCGCCAGGGCAGGCCCGACCCCACCCCTGCACGGCACCAGCCCCCTCCCCCGGCCAAAAACGCCGCGCCGCTTCGCGGCGGGGAGGCTCCCGTTCCATGCCCATGCCAAAAGCAACGTCCTCCCTCGTGCCGTCTTGGAGTTTTCAGACGAGCGCATTATTATCGCTGCCCATGAGCAGCAAAGAATCTGGTAAGGCAGAAGACACGTCCCGACGCCGTGGCCGACCCAAGAGTAATGACCTGGTGCCAAGTCCCCTCGTGGCCCGTCTGATTGCCTATCGGGAAAGCCAGGGGTGGACGCAGCCTCAAACGGCTGAGCGCCTTAGCATAAGCGTCAACACGTTGAAGGGCTACGAGTGTGGCAGCCGCATCCCCAACGGACCGAACACGCTGAAGATTCTCGAATTGCTGGAAGCTCGTTCCCCTGTGTGACCGTTACTCAAGTGGATGCACCTCGCTCGCGTCGCCCGCGACCGTCCAAAGCAATCACTTCCCGCAATGCCTGAAGGGTCGCCTCGTCCTTTCGGGGAGTTCGGAGTAGCACACGCACCAAAGTCGAAGATCCGATAGTCCGTTTTCCAGACTGCTGTCGCAGCCACGAGACGAACTCGTCAGCCTGCGCCAATTCATCGACCGGGACGGCCACCGTGGTAGCCTTTGAACGTGATGTTTCTACCACGAACTTGCTAGGTACTGGCGAGCGTTCGGGCTCGACGGCTGGTGGAGGTAAGGATTTTTCGAGCGCCGCAGACATCTTTGCCTTGAGGGCATCAGCCTCTTCCCGAGCCGTCGCGCGACTGCTTTTTTTGTCAGCCATAAATCTATAATTCTATATTTGTATAAAATATATATCTATAAATCAATAAATTATCCGTTTAATTCCATGGCAACCGCGAAGACCTCGCGTTCCATCTCCGGCGTCAAAGCTGACCAGCCATCGAGCGCGGCATGCTGATAAGCTTGGCGGTCATGTAGATAAGACTTGAGCGAGGGGAGACCGATGCGCTCTGCCAGATCATCCAAGTCGCGGCTGAGGCGTGTGCGAGGCTTGACCTTGTTGAACAGGATGCGGGCCTTCTCGGCAGCTCCCTCGCGTTTGATTGCCTCGGCGGTCGTGCGGGACGTAAACAGATCGGTCGGGCTGGGTGACGTGACTAGCACGACGCGGTCCGCTCGCTTGACGGCATCGATGAGTTCTCGGCTTTCGAGCCGAGGAGGGGTATCGATGAGCAGCACATCGAACGACTCGCCGCTCTTTGCGATGGCCACCGGCGCACCCGTCACGCCAACCCACTGAGTTGCTGTCTGCTGAGGATCAAGGTCGAGCAGGCCGACGCGTCGCTTCGATGAACCTTGCCAAGCCAGAGCAATCAGCATTGCTACCGTGGTTTTGCCTGATCCGCCTTTGCCGTTGCAGACTGAAATTATCATGAGAACTGATTGAGGTTGATGTATAGAAAATATAATCTATAAATTATAGATTATATTTTTATTTGTTTATGGATTTTATGATACATGATGCACTTTTACATGCAAGCCCTGATGACGCACAGAAGGGAGTCACCGCAGGCTCGACGCCTGAATGGTGTTTCCCTTACTCTGATGTTCTGAGCACCCAACCGAGAAAGTGTAAATTGAGAAAGGCGGGTGGGGCCGTAAGCAGGCCCGGGCTGCGAAGGCTTCAAAAACGTACCGATAGAATTCTGTATCCATGAGCAGCCCAGCCAAGCCAGCAGCTTTGTTGCAGCAGATCGAGCTTTTCGATAGCTGGTTTGCCGCGCCAACCGAAACGGAGCATTCCCGTACTCTTGCCTTCTGGGACGTAATTCCTTGGCATCTGATTTCCCACCAGCGTAAAGGCAGAAACCCCGAGGTAATCACCTTCGACGGCGTGAAAATCGACGATAGCCGCGAAGTCTCTGTGCATCTCACTCCCGCGATCCTGGCACCGCTGCCAAACTCAGCCGAAACGAGGGTGCTCTTTCCCGGCGTCCGCGAAGAGTTGGTTGAACGTGTGCTCAGAAAAATGGCCGTCCACAAGCTGGCGGACAGCGAGATTCAGCAGCGAGCTGGAAACGGCACGATTGAGGTCGGCATCACTTTTTCACTTCATCAGCTACGGAAGGAGCTGGAGAGCAGCGGCCACGAATTCAGGCTGTCTGACATCCGAGAATCTTTAGAGGTGATGCACCTCTGCAACGTGCGGGTGGAGTGCCCGAAAGACACACTCATCCACCGGAAGTCTGGACCGATCCTTGGCGACCTGGAAACCATCGTTGACCCAAACGACGAGGACGGCGAACGCTCGCTCTACCGAGCGAGCTTTCACCCTCTCGCCTCAGCCGCGATCATGGGGGAGCTTTACCACCCGATCAATTACGCGAGGGTCATGGCGCTTTCCCAGCCGCTTGCTCGATGGATAACCAATCTGCTCAACGTGCGTTTCCGGTACGCCACGCGTGGCATTGCAGAGAAGAAACGCAGCTTCCGGCTCACGTTAAAGAGGGTGCTTACAGATAGCGGGATGCGCCCGGAACCACGCATTCGGGACAACATCCAGAGGGTACGAGACGCGATAGAGGAACTGCGAAAAATTGGCTTCTTGGACATGGGAATGTCCCTAGATCGGATCGAAACCTTGAAGCACGAAAGAACCACAGGCCGGCCGCGGATCAATGCCGCCGAATGGGAGTTATATCCCAGCGACCGTTTTGCCCGTGAGATCATTGAGGGCAACATTGCCAAGAGGAACCGGCAAGGCGGACGCCTAGCTGAATTGCCGGGTGTGCAGACAGGTGGTTTTGAAGCGCGGAAGGGTAAATGACCAAGTGGTTTTGAAGCGCGAAAGAGCTGGCTGCCGTGGTTTTGAAGCGCGGAAGCCCCCTCTTGAAGCCGTTACCGTTCTCTGGCCAAGTGGTTTTGAAGCGCGAAAGGGTTTAGCCAAAATCGGCCAAGTGGTTTTGAAGCGCGAAAGGCGGTGGTTTTGAAGCGCGAAAGTAAGGGAAATCAAAATTGCAATACACTGTAATTCAGATGGTTACATCGATAGTAAACCGGGCCTAGCCTCCTTCTCTAGTCCTTTAACCAAGCTAAATAGGCAACCGGAGGTTGCCCCAAACGAGGCGATACTGCGCCTACGGCTCCATATCGCCAAAGAAACATTGAGGCGGTGCAAACACCGCAGCAAAAAGCCCGGTTCTCCGCAAGCTACAAACCGGACGCGCCCCCGGCGCTTCGCGCCACCCCGCTACGCGCGGGGAAGGTCGGCTCCGCCGACGAAGTGAATAGATGAAAACGAAGCAATCTTTGGCATCCCATGGTTCGCACGTCTCACTGGGCGGGCAACCAAGGAGACATAGCGTACAAGTCCCGCCTTCAACCTCTGACGTTTTCTCTCGGCTGCATCCACCACACACAACCTCGGCTCGGAACTTGGAAGTTATGGTCAATTCCTCAGTTTTGAGGGGAATTGCTTGCACACAAATTCTCTAGAATTTGTGTGCAATCCAGTGAATAACCTGCTCATAATAAGCAGGTGAGTGGGAAAGGAACCTCCGGGAAGCCACCTGCGAACGCGGTTGCCGTCGCGTACTTGCGGGTTTCCAGCCAGGGACAGGCTTTGGAACACCGCCACGGCTTCGAGCGCCAGGAAGCCGCCTGCCGTGCGTGGGCCAAGGAACACCGGCGTGCGGTCTCGGCCGTCTACCGGGATGCACACACCGGCACCGAGGCAGATCGACCCGAGTGGGAGCGGTTGATCCTGGACATCGGCCAGAGCGTCAACCAGGGCAGGGGAGGGGAGGAGGTTGGAAGCACTAAAGCCGGAACCGACGCACCGATCCGGCCTGCCACCGCTGTGGTTGTCATCGAGTCGCTCGATCGTCTGGCGCGCGACGTGATCATCCAGTCCGTGCTCATCAAACGCTGCATCGATGCTGGCGTGTTGCTCTTTGCCGCCAACACGGGCGAGAACGTGTGCGAGGCTTTTCTCTCCGATCCGACCAGGAAGGCGCTGCTCCAAATCCAGGGGGTGTTCAACCAGCTCGAAAAAGAACGGTTGGTCATCAAACTACGGAAGGCCCGCGAGGCTAAGCGGCAGAAGGCAGGCCAGTGCGAAGGGCGCAAACGCTACGGCGAGCACCAGGCCCACGCCGAGCGCGAAAGCGCCGTGGTAGATTTGATAAAGAGGCTTCGACGCAAGCCTATCGGTGGCGAGCGATTGAGTTTGGCTGCCATCGCCGCCGAACTCAACACGCGGGCCGAGCTGGACCCGGCACTACGGCCACGAAGAGCGGCTAAGTGGCACCCGACCCAGGTTAAAAGGATTCTTGCCCGAGCGTAGGTGGGCACATCGCTCGTCCCCGAAACCACCGTTTTTCGGCGATGAAAATTTACCGGATAGGAAGCGCGCCTGCGGCAAGAGCACAGTTACGAGTTTCGATTCGTCCGTGCTCAACCGGCCTGCCCGAACAGGAAGCCAGCTTCTCGCAAGGCTTCGATGAGGGCAACTTTGCCGGTTTCCACCACGTCGCCGTGGCCGACGATCACACGCTCGAAGTCCCATCGGCTCAGGGTCTCCAGCGAGCGTTCGAAGGCCGCCTTGTCGTCGATGCCGAGTTTCTCGACGTGCGGCATGGCCGTATCCTGATCTTGGCCACCGATGAGGCCGACCGCAGCGAACATCCGCTGGCCCAACCCCGCCTCGTCGGTGACGTGGAACACCAGATCGGCCACGATCAGCGTGCGACTCGGTCGGTGCAGCATCACGTATTCACGCTTGGCCTCGGACTTGCCCGCCAGTTCGAGCACGGCAAGTTCATCTCCCCAGGCGGCGGGTGGTGAACTGAGCGGCTGGGTTGGCACCTCCGCAATCTCGGAAAATCCTTCCGGTGCAAGGTACGGGATGTTCGGGAAGGCCGCGTGTCCTTCCTTGGCAAAGGTGTCGTGGGCGTTGAGCGCCTCCACCAGGTAGGCGGGTTGGCCTAGCGCACTGATGGATGCCACGTCTTCCGGGGAGAAGGGCGCCGTGGAATGGATAACCAGTTCCCCGGAACGCAGCTTGATGAGGGTCACGGTGCGGTTGATGTGCACACCCAGCATGGTGAGCGGGTACTGCATGGTCCAAAGGTTTTCGGCGATAGCGTTCATGGTAGGCTCAGGTTCGAGTTTTTCTTCCCGGACGGTCTCATAAATTTGTTTGGCTAGAAGCCCTTACGGTGAAATGCCCTCTCAACGCTAGAAAGAAGGCATTCGCACGTCGTCCATCGCACCGCCGACTGCCTGGATGGGGTGTTCTGGCTCACTGACTAGCGGCAAAACGTTCCCGCACGATCTCAATAAAGTGCTGGAGCGGACGGGAGAGGTTGTGTTCTCTCCAGACGATCTCGATGCGGGTTCGCACCGGCTCTGCCAGCGGGCGGAACACCGCCCCCTCGTGCGGTAGTTTCATGCAGGTTTCCGGCAGCAGGGTCACGCCCATGCCCAACGAAACCAAGCCGATCATGGTCGGCGCACGGTCAACCTCGTGGGAGATCTTCGGGATGAAACCCGCCGTCCCACACACCCGCTGGAGCCACGCGCGGGAGCCGGGGTAAAACGTCTCGCCCATGGTGATGAAGGGCAGCGGGGCCAGGTCCTTGAGTTGGAGCGTGGGCACTCCCGCCAACGGACTGCTTTGCGGGATCACGGCCATGGCGTTGCCGTGCAGCACCACTTCGCTCTGCCACCCGGTGTCGGTCGGCAACTGGGCTTCCCCGACAAAGCACAAGTCGATTGTATTATCCGTGAGCGCCTTGAACTGCTCGGTCACAGACAGGTCGAAGAGGTTGAGCGACACGTCCGGCCACACTTTGCGAAAGCCACCTAGGGTGGTTGGCAGAAGGTCGTAGTGCATGTCGGCGATGTAGCCGATGTTCAGCGAGCCGTTTTCCCCCAGGCTGAGCCGACGGACATCCTGCACGTCGGCGCTTGCCTGGGTGAGCAGCCGTCGGGTGCGTTCCAAAAAGAAACACCCTGCCTCCGTCAACGAGAGTTTGTTGGCTGCCCGGGTGAAGAGTGGCACGTTGAGCTGCCTTTCCAGGTTTCTGATCTGGCGGGTGAGCGAGGGTTGGGCAAGTCGGAGCTTGAGGGCAGCACGCGTCACGCTGAGCTCCTCGGCCACCGTCACGAAGTAGTGCAGGTGACGGATCTCGATGAGTGGGCTGGGGACTTGGCGGAAGGGGACGCTAGGCACAGACTTCTCTTCGTGTTTGCACGCACGTTCATCCTCAAATTCCTGAGGAGCAGCATCACTTTGGCGTTATAGCAGCCTCAGCCACGAGGTATTGGCAGGGGTCTGCTGCCTCGACTAGCGGTTGTCTATGAAAAACACAGACCGCAGAGAATTTCTCAAGGATACCATCAAAGGCACGGTAGCGCTGGGCATCGGCGTCTCCTCCCTCGGCCTTTTGACGAGCGCACGGGCCGCCGACCAGGACGCGGTGTCCAAGCCCAATGACAAGGAGCCCGTGACCAGCGAAGAATTGCTTCGCCTCGCCATCATCGGACCCGCCGAGCTTTCGCTCGTCACCAGCCAGCTCGCCGTGGAAAAAGCGACGAACAAGAACACCAAAGAGTTTGCCGGCTTTGAACTCACTGAAGCCATCGCCGTCACCAGCGTCCTCAAGGAACTCGGCACCCCGGTGCCAGCCCCAGACGCCAAGGCGAAAGCCACGCTGGAGAAGCTCAAGTCCGCCGACAAGGGCGTGGCTTTCGACGAGGCGTACATCACGGCCCAGCTCGAAAACCACGAGTTTCTGCGGGACACCGCAGCAGATTACCTGAAGCGCACCGAGGGCAGCAAAGACAGCAAGGCGGAGCAGCAAACCCAGCATCTCGCCACCTTAGCGCTGGCGACCTTCAAGGAGCACGTCGCCATCACCAAGCGCATCTCCGGCGAGTTGAAGGCATAAAACCAACTATCCTGCTGGTGCCCAAGACAACGAAAGGAAAACAACATTCCCCGAGCGGTGGCCACAAGCGCGGAACCAGTCAGTAACAGTGGCCGCGACATATTCCGAACCGCTCACGACAAGCTCACCGTACTAGACACCGACAGTTCATACAAAACTCATCCCATCCATGAAAACTACCCCGTTCAAGCTCGCCTCATCCTTCTGGCCGACCGTCAGCGTCGGCTGCGTGCTCGCCCTTTCACCGCTCGCGGCCTTTGCCCAAGGCACGGACCCGGCCGTCTACACCGCTTCCCAAAGCCAAGCCACCGATCCCATCGAGTCACAAACCGGTGAACTCAACCAGGCTGAACCCGGTGGCCCGGTCAAGATCACGGCACAGGACACTCTGGAGGTCATCATGTTCGGCTCGGGTAACGTGGGCATGATCCGCTTGGGCGAACTCACCCTCAAGAACTCGCAGAACCCAGACGTGAAGGCGTATGCCCAGATGATGATCGACGCCCACTGCAAAGCCAACGACCAGTTGTTGGCGGTCGCCAAGGACCACAACATCGACTTCCCGCCCGCCCCGCCGGCGGCCGCCTACAAGGCGAGCCAGCCGATGCTGGCCATGAAGGGGACCGAGTACGACAAGGTGTACATGGGCGCCATGGTCAAGGCGCACAGCAACGAGTTGGTCGCGCTCAAGAAGGCCAAAGGCGAGACGAAGGACCACCTGCTCACGGAGTACATCGAAGGAGCCGAAACCACCGTGGCCGAGCACCTCAAGAAGGCTAAGGAGATCGACGAGAAGCTGACCACAAAGTAAGCGCCACCACCAACAAGCGTCGGCTTAACTTGCGAGGGCGGCGAGTGTGTAACGCATCCGCCGCCCTTTTTGTTGGAGGGCACTTTGCCCTGGACCGTCTACAAATTCACTTGGCAGTTTAGAGGAAAGCATTCTCCGAGCCACTAGACCTCCGTTGGTGAGACGCCGGTTTTCGGATGGCCCACAGGGGCGCGAAACCACCGTTTTTTGAGATGGCAGCTCGGAGTACGAAAAGTTTTCTTCCCGTTTCAGCATTTCACCGGTCACAGCTTGCACGAGGCGAGAAGTTCCCGGGTGCTGCGCACGCGGCCGATCTTCGGGAAGAGAACCTGGACGCCGAACCGGTGCATCTCCTCGCTGACGCTCGACATGGCATCCTCCGCGAAGACTAGGTCGTAACCGAGATCCATGGCCGCCCGCGCACTCGACTCCACGCCGAAGTTGGTGGCGATCCCCGCGAACACGACCGTCCGAATAGATCGCCGCCGCAAGATCTGGTCGAGCGCGGTGCCCTGGAAAGCGCCCCACTGCCTCTTGGCGATGAGCACATCCCCCTCCTGGATCTGCCTCTGCACCTCCGACGCAAATTCCGATGCGCTTGGTGGGAGTGGCGCGGGCGGCCTGGGCAAAGGAGTGTCCGCCTCGCACGGGACCAACTCATTTACCAACACGCGCACGAAGACGATGGTGCCTCCCGCTTGACGCAGCGCATCGGCAAGTTCCAGGCTGCGGCCAACCACGTCGTTGGCGGCGTGGGGGACAAGCGTGCGGGCCACGTTGCTGTTTTGCAGGTCGATGAGCACCAGCGCAGTCGATTTCGAAGCAAATAGAGAAGAAGTTTCCATGGCCATATGAATGATATGAGGGTATCCTCAGATTCCTGGAAAGAAGATGAGCATATCCTCAGATTTGTCAAACGCACGACGGCGCCTACCGCGTCAGGACCGGGGCGCGCGTCGGGTGGCTGCCATCCTCCAAGCGGCGGCAGCGCTCATCGTGGAAGTGGGCTACGAGGCCGCCACGCTGACCGAGGTCGCCGCACGGGCCGGAGCTTCGATCGGCACCCTGTACCAGTATTTTCCCAATAAGGAAGCGGTGGCGCAGGCGTTGCGAGTCCAGTACGGGGACGAGATGGCGGCACGTTGGACGCCGCTGGTGGCAGAAGCCGCCCGGCTTGGCATCGCGGACTTGGTGGAACGCCTGTTCGCGGTGATGCTGGGGTTCCTGGCAGAGTTTCCTGCCTATCTCCAGTTGCTGGACATCACGGTGGACAACCGCCGTGACCCGGTGGCCAGGAACCGGTTGCGCGAACATTTCGCCTTGTTGTTCCGTGCGAAACAGCCCGGGCTGTCGCTTAAGGAAGCTTCGCGGGTGGCCAACGTGACCTTTCAAATCCTCAAGAGCATGAACCGGCTCTGGACGCAGTCGAGCGCCGACGAGCGGCGCGCACTGGTGAAAGAGTACAAACTGGCGCTCACCTCCTATTTAAACGCAAGGCTGGGTAACTGAGAACAAAGCGCTCTCTACTACTGGGTATAGAGAGCTTGTTTTACAGAGCAGGTCTGCCTCAAGAAACCTCCCATTCTTGGCACCAGGAAATACCAAATGGGAAAGTTGCTGGCGCAGGAGGAGCGCGGGTGTGCCAAAAACTCGTCTCACAAATCAACGTGCCAAACACGCGCTTTGAGTTGAGTTCGTGACACGACTCGCTACATGCAATATTGTCAGGGTGTAGTAGCGGCGGTAGAAAGTGCCAGCGATGCTGCCGGTCATTTAGATGTAGCCACAAGGCCGATCTTGGGATGAAATAGTGCCCAATGTCCCTGCCAGACGCGATATCCGAAGATTTCGAGAAGTTGTCAGCCAAAGACAGCGTTCTGAGTGACATTTTTACTCCTGAGTTCCTGGAGCGATACGAAGTGCATAGCTACAGAAATGCGAGTCGCATTTTAGCCTCTGCTTGTGCCGACGAGCTGAAGGAATTGGTTGATACCCTGACTCAGTTTCAAATTAGAACGGTAGATATCGTCACTCCTGGAGGAAACAAGTCCCTCATTGCTAAGAGTATGGACAAGCTGTTATTCCCCAAGGGATGGTATGAGAGTCGGATTCAGGGGGACTTGATTGTGAGGAAGCGGACGGTCGTTCCAAATCCCCAGGCAGGGAAAACGCGAAGCGAAAAGAAGACCGAGATTGTCGAGAAGCGCTACAAAATAGACAACTTCATCGACGGGCACAAAATCGATTTCGTGAAGAACCGTGTGGCCTTCGACATGGAGTGGAACAGCAAGGATCAAACCTTCGACCGCGACTTGTATGCAGTACGCACCTTTTACGAATGCGGAATCGTGGATGCTGGTGTGCTGTTGACACGCTCAAAATCTTTGGGACCGATCTTCGCAGAGATTGGCAGTCGGGTGAAGATGAGTGACTTCAAAGCCAAATATGGTGCCAGTACAACGTGGATGGGTAAACTGCTCTACCGGCTTGATGCTGGTCGGGGCGGTGGGTGTCCGGTGCTAGCTATCGGCATCAAGCCAGGTGCCATCGCCGACTTTGAACAATGGAAGTCAGAGAACCCCGTCATCAGCAAAGGAATAGACGTGAGCGAATTAACTGAAGACGGCGAGAGCGAAGGCGAGGAATAGGTCTATTCAGCGGTGACCACATCACGGCGCTGGGTAGCAGAATTGTGAGCGTACGTCTCCCACGTAGGCTCGTAAGCCTCATCAGCTTGCTTGCCCCATACGCTCCATCCTTTGCGGGTACCCCGCGAAAACATTTCCAAGTGCGGGCCAGGGCTACATGCCTCAATCAAAGGATATTGCTCGTCGGGTTTGCGACTATGCTCACGCTTGCGCGTGCCCATGTAATTGACCTGAGTTCGTCCTGGATTCAATGTCCGCGCATTCTTTCCACGCACACCGAACAGTAAGATCTCTGTGACATTGCGGAAGTAGAAGCCCACACCCCGACCATCCGAGCCGCCGTCTTTGCGGAGCTTGTGCCAGATGAGATTACTTTTGTAGTTGAACCCCCAAGCTTTTAGGACCTGAAGTCCCTCGGGGAGGAGCGCATTAGGAACCCACAGATAAAGGTGAGCCGTAGGTGCTAGGGCTTCTTTCACGGGCAACGCGCAAATCTCTTCCAGCGTCATGGTGCTGTAGCGATTGAGCCGGCGATGTTCGGGCGCGACCTTGCCCGTACGATTTACAAATTGCCACGGCGGATCGGCTAGCACAGTAGAGAACTTTCTATCGCCAAGAGACTTGCGAAAGTCGGAAATTACATCCGAAGCTGATAGCTGGCCGGTATTCATAACGTTTTGGTGTGCTCTGCCTCAATGTTCCGTCCAGTACGGTTGTAGTGCTCCCACACCTCGACAAAGAGGACGTTTGGATGGATGCCGCGCAAAGCAGCGTGGGATTTGAAGGCGCGCTTTATATAAGTAGGGATCCGCACCTGCAACGGTTCTTTCCCAACGCCGCTGCGAACACGGGACTTTTTCTCGATTACCTCAGAGCCGAGATTAGCTGCTGGCATGACTGCATGCAAACATGCGTGCATGCACTGTGTCAAGCTCTAGCAACATCTAATCTTCCTCTTCCTCAAACATTTCGACGGCCTTGATGGCACCCTCGACCCGCACGCAAACCACCCGGTGCGCGTCCAGATCATCCAGGAGCGCGGCGGCCGACTCCTTGCCAACCCGGACCGAAAACGTCCGCTTGCCCGCCTGGAGGGAAACCAGCTTCTCCCCCTCGTAGTCGATGCACTCGATCCATTCGACGTGCCCCCACGGGACCGAGCACACCATGGCAGAGAGCACGAAGCGCAGCCGGGGCGGCCCCTCGCCGCAGTCCCAGCCCTTGGCCTTGAGCATGTCCAAGGCACTCACCGCTCCGCTCCCTTCTCCTTCGCTTTTCGACCGGCTTCCGGCGTGTTCGTCTGGCCGGATGGCCTGCCACGGCTGACCGCCTTGGCCGACTTCTCCTCCGGCTGCCGGTCGGGAAGAGCAGCCTGGTGCGATTGCTTGACTGCCTGTGCGGCAACCTGCCGGGCATGGAGCATCCGGTTACGCTCGGCCTGCTTGTCTTTTGGTTCGTTCATCGTTCGAGTCCTTTGGTTTTCTGGCGTGGCGGGGTGGCCACCGGCGCGATCCTCGCACCGGCTTGGCGGTTCGTCTCCCGCGTCCCTTTTGCCGCGACGACCTTTGGGGCCGTCCGCGCCGGAGCCTGCCTTGCTTCGAGCGCCGCGACCCGCACGCTGCTGGCGGCCACCGCCGTTCGGAAGTTCTTTTCGGCAAGCGCGTCCAGCGCGCCCATCTTTGCACCTGCTTGGGCAGCGACCGCTTCGAGGCGTTCGCGGCTGGGTGTGTGCAACTCGTTGCCCTGCTTGCCGCGCGTCGCGCCGACCGTCAGCCCGCGCTTGCTCCACTGCGCCCCGAAGCAGACCGAGTGGGCAGCGGTCTCGCCCTGGACGCCGTGCACCGTGGAAGCGTAGGCCGGGACGAGGGAGCGGTAGCGGGTCGCATCGAGGACGATCTTCTTTTCGCTGCCCGGTTTCTGCGCCACAAGGTTTCCGCTTTCAAAGCCGACCACGCGCACCTTGTCGCCGTTGATGACGCCCAGCTTGCGATCATTGGCGCGCAGCCGCAGCTCCTCGCCGACGCGCACGCCGAGCTGGTAGCTTTCGCCTATTTCCACCTTCGCGCCGTCTTTGTGCGGGCTGAAAACTGACATTTTTCCCCCTTCGGTCGTCAGCACCACCCGGCCCGCGTGCGGCTGGTGGGCCGCGACCTCGTAGAACTGGCCGCACCGGACGGCACCGGCCTCTTGGCCACCCGGTAGCCACACCACGGAGCCGGGACGGTAGCTCTCGCTTTTGCGCTTCTGCGCGGCCGTGAGGTTGTGGGAGCGCACGGCGCTAAACTGACGTTCCTCTTGGCCCAGGGTGCCGCCAGCCGTCAACTCCGCGCGCACGATCCGGTTGAACTGGTCGACCTCACGCCACGTCGGCGCGCTGCCGATGACCTCGCGTGCTTTGCCATCCGCCGCACTTTGCGCCGCCAGGCCGCGTCGGTGTTGCAGGTAGCTGGCTGCCGCCGTGCCGATGTAGTCCACGTCTACCCGCAGGCTGCCGCCTTTGTCCAAAGCCTCGACACCCGCCTGCACGTCGTGTTTGGCGAAAGCCTTGGCCGCCTGGAGTTCGTGCTCCCTTTGCTGGCGGCGAATGGTGTTCAGCTCGAAGGTCTGCAAACGGCTGTGCTTTTCCAGGGTGGCCAGGGTGTCGCCGGCGCTGACGGCGGCGAGCTGCTTGCTGTCGCCAACCAGGACCACGCGCGCACCCATCTTCTCGGCGGCGGCGAAGAGCCGGTTGCCATCCTTGGCACCCATCATGCCCGCCTCGTCCACCACGACCACCGAGCTGCGCCGCACCGCGCCGCGCTCCGCCTGGTTGAGCCAGCTTTCGAGGGTTTGTCCTTTGATGCTCCCGGAAGATTGCAGCGCTTCGACGGACTTGGCCGTCGTGCCCAGCCAGGCCGCCGAGCGGGCGTTGCTGCGCAGGCCATGATCGAGTTCCTGCATGGCCGTGGTTTTGCCGGCACCCGGAGCACCGCGCAGCGCCACGATCCGGTCTTGGCTGCGCAGGATGCCTTGCACCGCAGCACGCTGTTCGTTCCAGCCGGCGTCCGTCTGGCCGTTGAAGGCGGCAAAATCCGGCGCGAGCGCCTCGGACCCGCCCCGGGCCGCGTTGACGGATTCCACGAGCTTTCGCTCCCGGGCGATGGCCGTGCGCGTGGTCAC
Source organism: uncultured Verrucomicrobiota bacterium (assembly GCA_937859745.1). Lineage (GTDB taxonomy): Bacteria > Verrucomicrobiota > Verrucomicrobiia > Chthoniobacterales > SZAS-18 > CAHJWO01. The sequence goes on from CALMAQ010000027.1 coordinate 13,580, forward strand.
CAGGCGCAGACCGTCCACCTGCACCAGCTCATCGGAAGCCGACGCAGCCGCCTTGATGGCCTGGAGATCCAAGCCTCCCAGGTTCTGGTTGAGCGCGTCGGCCATGACCGCCGAGCCGCGAAACGCCTGTTGGCGTTCGGAATGGTGCTCGATGGCCCACTTCAGCGCCGCTTGCGCGTCCGTGGACGGCTGCACCGCCGCGCCGCGCGCGTGGGCTTGGCCGCGCGTGTCCCGCAGCGACCTCGCTTCCTCTGGCGTCAACTCCTGCCACTGGCGCGCCAGCACCTCGGAGGTGGTAATCTCCGTCAGCTTCCGGTCGCGCGTCTCCCGGGTGATGATGTCGCGCTCCGCCTTGGAGGGAGGCCGGTGGTGCTCCTTTTCAAAGAGCGCGGCTTGCGCCTCGATGTCCGTGCTGCGTTTGGAAAACTTCGCCAGCACTCCCGCGGAAATGCCCCGGATTTCAAAGCCTGTGGTTTGTCCCTTGGCGTCCTGGACCATGTCCAGCTCGTAGCCGAGGTCCCGGCAGTTCCGGGCGAGCGCATTCTGGTACGTCTTCCCTGCAAAGCGGATGTCCTGGACCATGTCGGCGTTGGTCAACCCGCGCAGGGAGCCATCTTCCTTCCGGGTGACGTTGAAAATCACGCAGTGGCTGTGGAGCTGGGGATCAAGCGAGCGGCTGGCGTCGTGTTCGTACCGGGCGCAAAGCAGGTTGCCGGTGGTTTCTGTGTGCCGATCTAGGCCGGAACGAACGCCCGCGCGGGCTTCGAGTTCGGCGAAGGCGACGGACACGGCATCCTGGTGCGCCTGCTTGAGCCGGGCATCGACCATCACGGCCATGACCGAGACCGACTTGGGAGCGGAGCATTGCCAATCCTCGCAGGCCACGCTTTCTGGCTTCCGGTTGCCGTAGAGAGCCTGGTCGGTTCCCGGATGGTTACCGTCTGCCAAAGCTTTGAAGTCCGCCTGTGCAACCGTACCGGCAAGCCCCATGTGTTCGGCGAGTTTGCCCTGCCAGGCCCCCTGGATTTGGGCACCCTCGTCGTAATAGTCCGGCATAGACAGGTGGTTGCTGGCATACTGGCCAGCGTTCTTCATGGTCACCTTGGTCCACACATTGGGAGCTTAGGCGCTCCCAATGGCTAAATACAAGACGCAATATCTCACTTGCGTTGCAAGTGAAGGCACTAGACGTGTTCTGAACAGAATTGTCCATTGATGACCACAGTAGGAAGCACTTAGGAACCAAAAGTGGTCAAAGTTTGACAACACTGGTGAAGACTGCGATTGAAGTGGCGCGGAGTTGACAGCCGGCGGAGGTGCCAATCACACTCCGTTTCCATGCCTGGACAGCCTTTTCGTTCCTCGTTAAACCCCTTCATCGAATACATCACCCAAGCCCGCCTGGAGCGGAAGACTTGGCAAGAAATTGCCCAGTACATCACCGCCCAAGGCACCAAGACCGACACCTCCCAGGTCGCCCGGTTCGCCAAACGGCACGCTGCTTCCAAGGTGCCCTTTGGCTTCCCGCCAAAGTCGGTTGGACCGGCAGCAGCAGGTGACAGGCAGGCAGAGAGCGAGCAGCAGCCAGCCGCGCAGCCCGAGCAGGCAGTTCAGGAGAGTGAGTTTTCAGCCGAGCACGAATTCCGTCCGTCCAGACCGACCCTATTTCCCAGCAAGAAAAAGCCGACTTAAAGCCCTATGGCCAAGAGAGATTCCCTGACCGACATCAGCCCCGATCATCCGCAGCCGCAGTCCTCAAAAACCTCCCGGCTGACTCTGCCGCTCCAAAGCACGGGCCGCGTGGGCAAGTCCACGGCCATCGAATCGCTCTACTCGTGGGCCTTGTGGGCCGGGATCGACGCCGTCGCCTTGGACGCCGACGGCGAGCACCAGACGCTTTCCAAGGCGTTTCCTGACGTGACGCTCTTCGAGGCCGCGTCCAAAGACGCTTCGGCGTTCATGGAGTTTTTGCAGGAAGTCGCCTCCCGACCAGGAGACGCCATCTTCGCCGACTTTCCCGCGCAGGCCACGTCCTTCCTCTTGGAGCGCATCGCGGCGGTTTCCGCCTTCAAAACGCTGGCGGCGGAAGGTGTGAAGACTACCGTGCTGCTCTTCCCCGCCGACGACCGCACCGCGCAGCAATCCATGGCGCAAGTGGTCGCGGCGCTCGGCTCGCAGGTCGATTACCTGCTCATCAAAAACCCGGCGCGCTTCACCACCGCCAGCTTCGACGGTTCCAAGATGCAGGGCAGGCTGAGCGACATGGGAGCCAAAGAATTGCGCCTGCCGGTGCTCACCGCGCCGACCCTGGACGCCGTGCGCCAGTACGCGGCCAGCCAAAAGCGCAACGTGCCGTTGGCCGACGCGGCACCGCACCTGCCTTCGCTCTGCCGCATCGAGCTGGAATCGTGGATCAACACCGTGCGCGCCCAGGTGCAGGAGGACGACCTCGCCTCTTTGCTGGTGCCGGACGCGGGTCTGCTCAAGAAGCGTGTCACCCCGGTCGTGCCGGTGGCCACACACGCCGTGAACGAGTTCGATCCTTTCGGCTAGGATGGACACCGCACCCGGGCCTGCGCCCGAAGTCGCCTCGGCGATTGCCGTCCTGATTCAGGCCTGCCCGCCCGAGACCCGGGCGGCCCTGGTGGACGCCTGGCACAGACACGTGCTGGCCGACCCTGAGAGCCTGCCCGCGCAGTGGGCTCTCATTCACTACAGCCTCGCGGAGTTCGTCCGCACGACCGGAGAAAAGGTGGTCGAAGCGGACCAGACCCTGACCGCCAAGGCGCAGGAACAAATGACCGGACTGGAGATCGCGTTCGGTAAAGCTGCCAAGGCGCAGAGCGACGCGGCTGCCGCTCAGGACAAAATCACGACCACGAACAAGCACCATGCCGACGAGCTCAAGGGGATTGTCGACGCCGCTCAGAAAACCTTCGGCACGCTCGTGCAGCGGCACGGCCAGGCGTTCGACGAGGGCGTGCGCAGGGTGGAGGCCTTGGCGCAGCTCGCGGCAGCCGCCGGCAAGCAGGTTGAATCCATCCAGCAGCGCAGCCAGACGACCGCCAAACGCACCTATCTGGGAGCAGGCATCCTCATCGGCATCGCTGGCACCTTGCTCTTTCACCACCTGTTCTAAACCGATGTTGGGGACCTTCAAACGCTGGCTATCCGGCCCGACCGCCACCCAGCCGACCGACGCCGATCCGCTCGGCCAGTTGGCGGGCGCGGCGTCGCGCCAGCGTGAGTGGCGCACGGAGACCCCGCTCGTGGCGTGGACCCGCTACCGCAACGGCCAGCCTGCCGACACATTTTCCATCGGCAATTCCTTCGAGGGCCTCTTCGTGTCCGGACGGAGCGGCAGCGGCAAAACCAGCACGACCGGGCGCATGGCTTTTAGCGCGGCGGCGAAGGCGGGCTACGGGATCTTGTGCACGACCACCAAGCCGACCGACGCCGACGAAGTCCGCGCGTGGGCGACCCAGATGGGTCGGGCGGCTGACCTCGTGCTGGTCACCCCGGAAAGAGGCGAGTTCAATTTCCTGTCCTACCAGGCCACCCAGGGTTCCGACACCCGGCAGCTCGTCGAGCTGCTCATGACCTTGGCGCAGGCCGCCAGCCGCAACGGGCGGGCCGAGGCCGACGATATCTGGGCCAAGGCCATGCGTGAATGGCTCCTCAACGCCCTGGACACGCTACGACTCGCCGGAAAGCCGCTCACGATGGAGGCGCTGGCGATCTTCGCCAAGCACGCGCCGCTTTCTCGGAGCGCCGCGCAGGGTGCCGAATGGCAAAGCCGCTCGCCGCTCGCGGCCCTGTTGCGTGAGGCGGTGGCGCGCGCGACGCGAGGCGAGTTGACCGACAGCCAGGAGAAAGACCTGGAGGTGTGTTCGCACTATTGGCTCGAAGAACTGCCGAGCATGGCGGACCGCACGCGCTCCAGCATCGAGATGACCACTAACGCCACGCTGGCACCGTTCGCGCGTGGCTGGATGCGGGACCGGTTTTGCGGCGGCTCCGAACTGACGCCGGACCTGCTGGGAGACGGCAAGATCGTCGTGCTCGACTACAACGTGAAGGAGCACCAGGAAAGCGGCCAGTTGGCGCAGCTCGCCTGGAAGCTCGTGGTGCAGCGTTGGGCCGAGCGGCGCATGAAAGCCGCCGTGCAGGTGGGTTTGCAGCCCGAGCAAGTGCGTCCACTCATGCTCTTTTCCGACGAGTGCCAGTTTTTCCTCACCCGCGAGGACGTGCAGTTCCAGACGACGGCGCGCGGCTCCCGCACCGCCGCCGTGTACCTCACGCAGAACCTGCCCAATGTCATCAAGGAGTTGGGTGACCCACATCAAGCTCACAGCCTGTTGGGCAATCTGGCGACCAAGATTTTTCACTGCAACGACGAGAAATCCACCAACGAGTGGGCCGCGCAGACCATCGGCCAAAGCCTCCAACAGCGCCGCTCGTTCAGTTCCAGCGGCACGGCGCAGTGGAGCGCAGGTGCCAGCGAGCAGCGGGACTACGACGTGCCGCCCAACGCTTTCTTGAGCCTGCGCACCGGCGGCCACGAAAACGCTTTGCTCTGCGAGGCCGTCGTCTTCCGCAGCGGCGCACGCTGGTCCAACGGCCAGCATTTCCTCACCGCCACCCTACCCCAAACTTGATCCGCTAACCCCGACCCATCCCATGCTAGAAGAATCTTCCTCATCCGCCCCGCCAGCTAGCTCGGCAAACCTCCAAGGTCTCACCGTTTTGCTGCTGCGTTTGGTCCGCGCCATGTTGCTGTTCCCAGCGCTTCTCATCGCCTGTTTTCGTCCTTACGTCGGCGGCTACTACGTCACTTGGGATTTCCTGGTGGCAGCCGTGATCATGCTGCTGCCGCAATTTTCCGGTTGGCTGCTGCGCGGTGAAACGCTGCCCGCCCACTTCGCCGCGTGGTGCCAGGGATTGCTGCTGTTGAGCTTTGCCGCGTTCCTGTTCAACCGGAACCGGCACTTCCGTCGCTGGAAAACCTTCGGGGTGCCCAGCACGTTCGCGGGCGTCTGGCCGTGGGGCATCGCGCCCACCTGGTTGTGGGCGGCCACGGTCTTGCCTGCGCCCTTCGTCGCGGCAGGTTTGCTCGCACTGGCCCAGGGCTGGAGCCTCGCTGGCAAGCTGCTCCTTTGGACGGGGCTGGCAATCAGCGCCGAGAGCCTGCTCGTGCTCCACGCGAGCCTGCGGCGGCTCGTCAGCAAGAGTGACGCGGAAGCCATGTCGGCGGACGACTACACGCTGACCGACCCGTGGATGCTCTCCCAGAACCGCGCCCGGTACGAGGAGTTGATTTCCGCGCCGATGATCAACCCGCAAACCGGCCGTCCCAACTACCAAACCGCCGCCATCCTCTAAAAATCTCTCGCACCATCCCTCTTTCTCGATCCTCATGAAAACCCACATCCAAGCCATCTACATCGCAGCGTTCGCGCTGCTCATCTTCTGGAGCCTGGTGTTGGCCACGCATCACCAGAGCGCCGCCGCCATGCCTGCCACCGCCGCGACACACGATGGTCAGACCGTGCCCGGTCCTACGCTGTCTCTGCCGGAGCACCAGGCGCTGGCGGCCGAGGTTGCCACCTGGACCAAAGGCAAGAGCGGCAATGTGTACGCCTTTGGCGACAACGGCTCCAAAGCCGGGCAGCTCTACACGGCGGCCACCGTGCCCGCTCTCTTGGCCGACAAAGGCTTTCAGCCGGAGGCCATCTTGCGCGGAGAATATCCCGCGTCGGTGAAGACCTTGGCGGGCAGCTTCCACGTCGTGGACATCACCCCCGTCACCGCGCCTTTTGAAGGAGCCGCCATTTTGCTGGCGTGCAAGGACAAGCAGTTGAAGTCCGACGCCGCGCCCTTCCACGTCGTGTTGTATTTGGCCGCGCCCGCCGTCCGGGTGGCCATGTCCCGCCAGCAGTGGATCGACCGTTCCAGCGAGGCCCGCGCGGTCGTGACGGCGGTGACCAGCGAGACGATCAACGCCGCGCCCGACTTTGGTGGAGGCAGCGATGTCACCGCGGATTTGACCTTCGCCCCCGAGCATCCGCTCGTGGTCCTCGATGCCACCGGTACGGGCGAAAGCACCCTGTTGCACGCCATCTGCCCGGGCAACGTGACGGTGGCCGCCATCGCCCAGACGCCTGCCCTGCCCGGCGTGGCCGACACCACGACCGTGCTGCCCGCCCAGGCCTTGCTGCCCACCGCCAAGCACACGTCCCTGGACGCTGCCCAGGTCGGTGACTACGTGTCCACGCATTTTGTCGTAAAGGTGCTGAGCGTGAACGACGGCCGGATTGCGGGCGAGCTGCTCGACTCGCAGCAGAATCCGACCGGCCCCATCACCATCGTCAACACCGACCGGCGCACCAACGCCACGCCGGGCCGAGGCCTGGTCTACAACGAAACCTTCGCGTTGCAGGTTCGCTCCAAATCACCCCTGGAGCTGATCGACCGCGTGCCGCATCCCTGAAGTCTTTGGTCCGTCCTTTGAACCCATGAAACCCACGAAGCTTGCCGCCGCTTTCTTCTTCCTTGGCGTCAACGTCGCCGCCGCCCAGCAAGTGATCGACCTGGCCACGCCGACGCCGACGCCGAAGGCCGCTCCGCTGGCGTCCGTTGCCCCCACCGTCGCGGCTCCGACAGCGCCAGTCCCTGCACCAACGGCTGCACCGGAAATCGTCCTGCCTGCGGCCACCACTCCACCCGCCGTCGCAGCCAGGCAAATCTCCGGCACGCCCGCACCCTCGAAAGCGCCCGCTTCCGTCGCCACTACCCAAGCGGCTGCCAAGCCGACGCCGCCACCCGCGCCCAAGGAGTATTCCGGGCGCATCCGGGTGACGTTTTGCAACGACACCACTGCCCTCGGCTTGGACCTCGCCACCAATATGACCGTCATCGTCGAGCCGCGCTTCCAGGGCGCGCATCCCGGCATGGTGGCCGACCTCGTCGGCAACCGCGTGATCCGGCAGACCCGCACCACGGTGACGGTTGCCTGTCGCAGCGGCGCGGAGGATCGTACCCCCTACCACAACACCCCCGACGCAGCTCGGGCAGTCGGCACCGCGCTAGGCGTCCTGAAGACTTTGAGTGGTCACTAGCGGCCGGTTGCAACACCACGCCGCCAACACAATCCTTGGAGAGGACGAACCTGGATGAGAGATCCTTTGACTGAGCAAGCCGTCGCAGTGCTGCATGAAGGGACGCGGCTGCTCATGATGGGTAATCAGCCCACTTCTTTGCGGCAACTGCGCCGTATCGTGAACGAGGGGCCAGATGGTTCGCTGCTGTGCGGTTGCGTCGATTACATCGAGCGCGAATGGCCCGGCGAGACGCAGGCCGCCGGCATTATGCGCGACTTCCATGCCCTGCCTCCCGCCGAGTTGGCGGCACTCCGCGTGAAACTTCATCAAATCTGCGATGCAGCTAAACGACCGGGTGGCGGGGAATTAGCAGAAGCAGGCTGAAGGTCCACCCGACCAAAGCGCCGTGCCTCAAATTGACACGGCCTAACGAGGACAGAATGTTTCTCTGCGAAGATGAAAGTCAGCCTGAAATTTCGCTTTTATCCGGACGAGCTGCAAAAGGAGATGCTGGCGCGGACGTTCGGGTGCGTGCGGCTGGTTTACAACGAGATGTTGCAACTGCGCACGGACAGCTTCAAGGCAGGCGTGTCCGTCAACTACAACGCTTCCTCGCGGGCGTTGACGGCCCTCAAAAAGACGCCGGAGAAAGCTTTTCTCAACGAGGTTTCCTGTGTGCCGCTGCAACAGTCGTTGCGGCATCTGCAAACGGCGTTCACCAACTTCTTCGCCAAGCGGGCGGCCTACCCGGCTTTCAAGCGTAAGCACGGCGGGCAGGCGGCTGAATTTACAGCCGGAGGTTTCCGGTGGAAGCCAGAGGACAAAAGCCTGACCATCGCCAAACTTGGACGGCTGGATGTGCGCTGGTCCCGGGAGTTCACGAGCCATCCCACCACGGTCACGATCACCAAGGACCCGAGTGGACGCTACTTCGTGACGCTTTGCCTGGACGAAGTCGTTCAAGCACTGCCCAAGACCGGAGATGAAGTGGGGATCGACCTCGGCGTCATCCATCTGGCCACCCTCAGCACCGGGGAGCGCATTGCCAACCCTCGGCACACCAACCGGCGCGCGCAGAAGCTTGCGCGCCTCCAGCGGGTGCTTGCCCGGCGCAAGGATGGCAGCGGGCGCTGGCAGCGCCAGCGCCAGAAGGTGGCCCGTTGCCACGCCAGGATCGCGGATGCCCGGAAGGACCATCTGGACAAGGTGACCACCGACCTCGTGCGCCGCTTCGACGTGATTGCGTTGAAGGACCTCCACGTGCGAAGCATGGTGCGCGACCGCCGCTTTGCTCGCACCGTCAGCGACGCGGGTTTGGGTACCTTCCGCACGATGGTCGAATACAAGGCGCGGTGGTACGGGAAGGAAGTCCGCGTCGCGGACCGGTTCTTCCCGAGCAGCAAACGGTGTAGTGCGTGCGGCCACGTTCACCCGACGTTGCGCGTGGACACGCGCAAGTTTGCTTGCGAGAAATGCGGCGTGGTTCACGACCGCGAAGTGAACGCCGCGAAAAATATTTGTGAGTTCACTGCGGTCGGACAGACCGTCAAAGCGCGTGGAGAGAAGGTCAGACCAAGCCAGGCTTCGGCCCGGGGCGGCACTTCTCGACGAAACGTGAATCCGCCATCAGCCTCGGCTGAGATGGAGTGTCAAGTACATGATGGGTAACTACACCTTCTTAAGACATTGCCAGTTGTGGCTTTGTGCTAAATCCTGATTGCAGTATGGTTGAAGGAAAGTCGCCCCGGGTTGCACGTTCATCGGAAGAGATTTTGCCTCTTCTGCAATCCTGCCAAGCTGGTAAGCTCAGGGACGTTGGAAGGTGGATTGAAGCCGGTCTTCCTTTGGAGGTGCCTCCATTTTCCGGGCGGGGCAGTCGACGCTCCTCACCAATGGAAATTGCCATTGAGAAAGGCTTTTACTCACTTGCCGAATTGTTGGTCGAAGGTGGTGCTGTCGCCGACGAAGGGCTGCTTTCCTACGCCGTTGGTTCTCGGCAGTTGGACATCGCCCAGCTGTTTCTCGATCATGGCGTATCTGCGTCTAGAGTGTCGGGTTACACCGCTTTTTCTGCGGGCATGGATGCCGTCAGACTCCTGATGAAGTACGGCTTTGATCCATCGGAAGAACTCGCGTTCTACCACGCCCTTTGCAGCCACGTGCGTCCACATCTTTCCTTGCTGAAAGATCACAAAGACCGCTTCCCTGACCTTCAACGACAGGCCGAGATGGCTTTGGCAGAACATGCTTTGAACGGAAAACTCCGCAACGTTTGCCTGCTGTTGTGGGCTGGCGCGCGTGCAGATGCTCGCGTACCGAGCACGACATACATCACAGACCCGCCAACCTTGACCACACCTCTGGAGGCAGCTGCCGGCGCTGGACAGCTTGAGATTTTGAAGAAGCTGAAGCCCGAGCGCTTTCCTGACATCCTCAAAGGGATGATGGAGGAAATCTGGCCACGTGCATCCCAAGAGATGGTTGATTATCTACTGAGCCTTGGCGCGCCGTTGAACGACCGACCAAATGGCGGGTCCACTCTTCTTGAGCACCTGATCGGCTCACTGGATTGTGCGTCAGAAGGCTTCCTTGGCTGGGTCGACGCTGAGCGTATAGAATCGCTCTTCAAGCTCATCGACCACATGGTCGGACATGGCGCGAAGTGGATTCCCGACGTTGACGAGGACTTGCGACACCAACGTGGTCGACTGCGTCGCACGAAACCGGAGTATTTGGTTCGCCTGTTTCGAATCCTAAAAAATGGTGGCGGCGCAAGCGTGGAATTCCTTAATGCGCTATTAGCATCACCGAGTTTTCGACGGCGTCTTGGCAGCCATCTCCAGGAAGTTGAGGCGATCCTCAACCAGAACTCAGGCAGTTTGCCCGCACCTCTCCCAATTTCCAATCGCCGTGCTACATACGGCAAACTAACCCTCGCGAAAAGCTCTTCGCCTATGCACGTTGCGAGATAATTGCCCAGACTTGGTCGCGCACCTTCATCGCATCGACGTACACCGGCAGCTCAGATAATGAGTCGCCGTCGGAGGTGCTCCACCACGCCAAGTTTTCATCAGAAGCCCCCCGCTCGTGCTCTACCCCGTCATGAAACACGTGTGAGATCACGGAGTCCGCCGGTACGCGCATCTTCTTTGGGATGTAAACCTTTTGCTGGCGCGCTGCATCGTTGGAGGTGACCTGCACCACCCTCAAATCTGGTTTTGGGGAGTCGGCACTAAAAAGATCCTTTTGGCCGTCACGAATTGCCTGCTCATCGCTCTTGCGAAACGCCAGCGTTGCCTGCACAAGCACCACAGGCGTACCAGTCCGGTTAGCGCAAGCATTGAGCGTCGCTTCCAAACTCGCGCTCGGCGCAAACTGTTGCCGGACCTTTTCAACGACAGCGAAGGTCAATCTTCCTTCTTCCGTGACTTTTGCCTCAAGCAAGGGGGAAAACAGTGGCTCGAAGAAGCCGATGTCTCCCGCGATCAAATCCATCAACTGCTCCACGGCATCCTTGTTCTTGGTCGAGCGATGCAGAGGCAGCTGTAATTGCTCGAACATCGTCAGAACGTGCGCAATTTCGTGCCAACGGCTAAAATAACGTCGCGCTCCTTTCTCGCCACGACAGTCAACGACCGCAACATACCGGTCCTTTGTCTGTCCCGGCTGGCATTTGCGGCGAATCAAAGTGGCGAAGGTGTCGTGGGTCAGCTCGCGGTCGACTGCGCCAAACGCGGGGTCTTTTTCTTGTCGCCCGTACTTTTCTTTCACCGCTGCAATATCCTCGTCGCTCCGAACTTCGATTGTCTCGATGCACATCTCCCTGGAGACAATCCTTTCCACGTCTTGGATGCTGGTGATCGGGCCGAAGTGCTCAAACAGCCAACGTACCTGCCGGCGGCAATGTGCCATGATGGCTTCCACGCGGTTCTCGCCACGCAGGCCAAGGGCGTTGGCCATGGCCACGATTTTAGGCTGTTTGTTCAACGGGTTCATCACAGGTACTCCTTGATCGCGTCATAAAACCCAGCCCAATCGAACTTCTCTAGGTCGTCATCGACCGTGTCCCTGCGATTTGCTACGAACTGTAACTTCGCTTCGAGGATGGCCTTGACCACGCCGAACGGTAAATCGCGCTTCATGGCAAATTGAGCCAGGGAAGCTGGGATCGATACCTTACGGTCAGGTGGCTCCGACGAGGGCAGTGGTCCCCCCTTCATCAAGTAATCGAGACTTACTTCGAGCGCGTCGCCGATGCGAAGTAAATATTCCGCGCTCGGGTTGCGGGTGCCAGTTTCCACATCGCTGAGAAAGCCTTTGCTGATGCTTGCCTGGGTAGCCAAGCGGTCTTGGGTGTAGCCGAGTGCCTGCCGACGCTGCTTGATCCGCTCGCCAACGGTGTTCATGGGCGGGAAGGGAAGGATGTGCTTGGTGACATGCTGGCCACGATGGAGAAAATGCAAGGTACGTGCAAGTCGAATATTTCTCGCAAAAAAGGTAGTTGACAGCGTTCAAAGCGAGAATTTATCGTGTATGGCGAACAGGGCGGGCATGTACCCCGCTCGCGACACATCAGCCAGTTACACAAATAAATTATGTCCAAACACCATGTTCTCTGTGTGGTGCATGCGGAAACGCATGGTCATCATGGTCACACGCACATCAGCGAAGTCGGCACGGGTTCGCACGCCAGTGGGATCGCGCGACGGTGGACCTTGCAGGAGGTCCTCGACGCGCTCGACCGGCACGAGCAGTTTTTCACGCTGGGCGAAACCAGCGGGAAGGTCGCCGAGGTCGAAGCGTACCATTGTCACCGCTGCGGCGGTCGGCACATCCGCACGAAGCCTGACCACGTGGAAGACAACAACCTGGAAAAACTCCGGCACTGCCCGCGCCGTAAAGATCAGGACGACCGCGAACCGCAGCCCAACCGCCGTCACGCCTAAGCGTCTGTAGAAGTGAGGCTCCAAATATGTGGTACGACACGGAGCAGGAACGTTACAAGCAGGAAGCCGCGCGGCTGTCCGCGCGCGGCTTCGTCTTGAACGAAGAGGTCTTGGCGCGGGATGGTATCGTGCAGTTCGAGGGAACCAGCCGCGTCGAGCCCGACCGGCGATTGATCGTCAAATATCCCAACACATTCCCTTCGTTCCCGCCCCAGGTCTTCGACACGGGCGACAAGCTGCCACTGACGCGCCACCACGTACCGAGTTCGCGCCAGTTTTGCCTATTTGGACCGGGCAACGCACGCTGGTCGGCGAAGTCGAACGTCGAAGCCGCGCTCGACGAGGTCGAGGACCACATCACCAACTACGCTCGCGGCACCCCGGTCCCGGCGGCCGACACCGTGCCCGAACCGGTGAGCGCGCTGATCTGGTGCAGCAGCACCTCCATCTTCGTGCCCCCGCCGATCTCGACGTTGGAGGGGGTGGACACTTCGGCGGCTGTCGGGGCTTGCAACCTGGTGTTCAGCGAGGCGGAGGACGGCGGGAGCCGCGGCGTGGTCGTCAAGGCGACGCTGGGTTCGCGGACGTTGGAGGCGCCGGCGCAGTACCACACGTTGTGCGGCCCGGTGGCGCGGAGGACCGAAGCGCGGCTGCTCTATCTCCCTGGTCAACCGGACGCGGAAGCGGTTCAAGCCGCCGCCGTTGACTACTTCAAACAACTGCCGTCGACGAAGCGCCGGGCTAATTTATTTGTCGGCATCGTGTTCCCGGAACAATCGGGCGATGTGCATCGCCAGCGTCTCGGCTGGATGTTCGCAAGGATCACAAAAGAAGCCAAACTCGACATGATCCGGGCCTTCGCCTATGCGCAGAACGAGCGCGACGCGCGGGTTCCAAATCTGGCTGGGTTGGATCGATTCAAGATCGTCGTGGTGGGCTGCGGCTGTCTGGGTTCGAAGATCACCGTCGGGCTCGCGGCGTCGGGTGCGGCGAAGTTCGTGTTGATCGACAAGGACCACATCGAGCCGTACAACTCTGTCCGTCATGAGGTCGGGGTTTCTGCGTTCGGTGTACCGAAGGTCAAAGCCTTGAAGAAGCGTCTGTTCGACCTGAATCCGGCGACTTTTGGACAGGTCGTTGATCTGCAATACGGTGTCGGTGCGATCAATAAGGCATCGGATGAGCAGGCTGTCGTCGATCATCTCGCCAGCGCTGACCTCGTCATCGACGCGACCGGTATGCACGGTGTGAGCCGGTGGGTCAACCATGTCTGCACAGAGCATGGGGTAGCTGCAATGTACGTGTCCGTCACCAATGGTGCATGGAGCGGCGAGATCGTCCGCATCGCGCCGGGCAAAGCGTGTTGGGCGTGCTGGAATCATCAGTACGATGACCGTCAGCCACCGGGTGACCAGGCAGAAGCCATCTATCCTCCGGGTTGTGACCAACCCAGTTTCACCGGGAGCACCTTTGAAACCGGGGTTGTCGCCAACCTGGCGTGTGCGGTCGCGACGGAGGGTTTGTTGGGAACTGCCACTCCAACGTTGCAGTATCCTCACCCATATGTCTGTTGGATGGGACGTGACACAAATGGCCTGCCCTTGTTGAAAGTGGATGGATTGCCGATTCTCCAACGTCCTGACTGCCCTTTTTGCAATGGTTGGTAAGTTCGCGCGGGCGGTGATTGCCAAGGAGGCGCTGGTGCAAATTCGCCAAGAAATCCGCGCAGTGCGTCTGAAAGAGACAGGTGGCGCGCTCGTCGGCTATTTTGCGGGCGATGCGGTTTATGTCACCGCTGCGTCTGGCCCCGGCCCCAAAGCAGTTCGGCGGATGTTCAGCGTGGAAATCGACGGAGCCTTCGCGAAAGAATTCTGCGACGCAGAATCTACGAAATCCGGTGGCTTGGTGGATTATGTGGGAGATTGGCATTGCCACCCTTGCGTCTCGACCAAGCCGAGCGGTCCGGACTACAAGGCAATGAAGGTGATGAGCGGCTTTGCCGGATCGACGACCCGCACGCCGATCACGCTCATCTACTCGCGGTTGACCTCGCGCTTTTCCGTTTACCTCTTCGACGGCGGCAGCCAACTCAGACCCCTGAAAACTGCACGGCAAAAAACCTGACCATCGCCCGCTTTCAACTCCAGACCATGGCAACCGAAATCATCGAGATCAAACCCAAGCTATTGGGTATCACCGTCAACGTCAACGAACTCTGGCGCCGCCTGCGCCGGGAGCTTCCGCCGGCGTCTCGTGTAGCGCAACGCTTTCTGGAACTCTTCCAAGAGCACGGCGTGGCCCCGGCGCAGATCCAACGCTTCTTGCCGCAGGTCACTCTGGAGCACCTATCGCCCGACCGACTCGGTGCTGTGCTTACCAACGAGACCTTGGATCAAGCCGCCACGCTCTTTGGCGTGCGGCGCGAGTGGCTGGAGGGAATCGACGAACAAGTTTACGAGAACCTGTCCTGCTACAAAGCGCCACGTTACTTCTTCGAGGATCTCGCTCGCTGGCAGATCAAGCCCCAGACCTTCGCGGTCCGAGCACTTTGCTGTGGGGAACTGGATTACACCTCGCAGCAGGAGCAACCGCTCGCGCTCGTCGTTGTTGAGTCCATCGGCAGCCTCGGCGATAAGGAAGTTTGCCGCTATCGCGTCTACCGCGACGCCTGGGATTGGAGCTACCTTCCCTGCCGGTTGCAGCTCAAAGCCTTCGCGCGGCTGATGCATTTCGGCTGGCAAACGCCTGTTCCTCTTCACCGCGTGCAAAGAAGGGTGCTGGAACGCATCCACGCAGGCCGGAAGGTGCCGCATTTCGAGTTGCGAGGTTGTCTGTTGACCGAGCCTTCGCTCGAAGATTTTGCGTTGAGCGAAGATGAGAGTCGTCAGGCGCAGGAGACGGACGAGCTAGCGTCCGTGTCCGCGTACGTGGAACGTCATCGTCTCGGCGAGTTTTCTCGGAGATGGGAACGGCAGGCCTCGGGAGACCAATCAGCCCCCTCGGAAACTCCTGGATAGAGCACCGCTGAGCATGTTTTAAGTGCTCGCTAGCGCACGGTTCGTCGACCAGTTCACCGGTGCGAAGGTTGTTCTGGCGAAAGGCGCGGATGCGCCCGAAGTGGTCGGCCAAGCCCGAAGGACAGAGCTTGGCCGATTGACGTTGCCGCAACGTCAAAACGATGGTCGCCGGAAACAACCTTTTCACCGGAAGGGTGGACGTGGCAGGAAGTGCTTGATCCGGGTCTCCACTGCCAGCTTGAAACTTTTCCATGGCGCTGGTTCCCCGGCGCCGGGCGGTCCGAAACCAAGGCAACCTACGGTTGCCCCCACGACGGCTTTGCTCCGCAGGCTGCGCACGCCTTGGAAAATAGCCGCTAAAGCGGACGCGGTTGGACCAACAGGCCGGGAGCAAGCTCCCGGCTTTCCAGGATGTGGATATTCAGGAGTGACCGGCCATCAGCCAAACACGGAGCAAACATAGCCAGTTTTGGCACTGGATAGTCAGGAGGCGACCAAGTTTTAAGCCTCGCTAGTTGTCGAGCGAGTCATCACCCGAGTTCAACTCGTGGTCGCGGTCAGCGTTGTCGTCGCGGAAGTCGAAAAGCACTTCCAAAGGAGCGCCGTTGTTCTTCTGCTCGTTCCAATAAAGGATATCACAGTGGAGCTGGTACGCTTTGGAGGCCAAGCTGTGCCGACGCCGCGCGACACTCTGTTCCATGAACTCCGGCGTGGCCACGTCAATGTGCGCCCAGACGAGTTGTTTGTAGCCATCGTCCAACGTCCGTTCGATGCAGTGGTACTCGCGGATCTTCCGCCCCTTGTACTCCCGGCGTTGCGCCTGCATGGCGTGGCTCAACTCGTCGGAGAGCAGTGCGACCATCGACTTCATGGACGGTTTCCAGAGGCCGTGGTGGATGGCCCAGGCCGCCACGTCCTGCTTGGAAAACTCTCCGTTCGGGTTGGCCCTTTGGTACGGTTCGACCAAAGCCTTGATGAGTTGCTCTTCGTAGTTCATCGGGTCTGTGAGAGTGGTGGGTAAAAGGGTTTTTAGAGGCGCTTGCCGTAGCCGTCGCAGGAGGCAACCGCCAAGACGTGCTCACGAATCTTGGCCCGCAGGGCGGCGTGGCGGTCCCAGCCGAGCGCGCCGAGGTGCTGCAACTGGCCGGTCACGATGGACGGATGGACACCCATGCGACTGGCGAAGCGGACAACGGCGTCCTCGCCGTACCACGGCTTGGCCCGCAGGCGGAAGCTTTCGATTTCCCGCTCCGGGATCAACCAGTTGGCTGCTTCGGCGTCGGCCCGCAACTCCATCTCGCTGACCTGCATCTCGCGGTCCTCGCCCACCATATTGGTGTCCAAGGAAAGCGGATCGTGGTTGACGATGTGGCGCAGTTCGTGTCCGAGGGTGTGCCAGAACGCATCCATCCGGTCAATGCGCAGAGAGACAGCGACGACCGGCAGCTTGGGATCGTTGTCCAGGAAGAAGGCCGCGCCATCGATCCGGGTGCGCGGCAAATCCTCGATCACCACCAGGCGCAGACCTGCTTCCGCCAACGCAATCGGGACCTTGGCAGCAGACTCGGGTTTGGTGGCGAACTTTTTGAACTTGGGCAGCGCGCCGAGCAGTTGATCCACCTGGAAGGGCCGGGCGTTGATCTGCCGCGCGACGTGGGCGGCCTGCAACAACCAGGCGCGTTGCGCCGTCGAGAATTCGGCCGCTGGAACCGTTTGTTTGGCCAAGGCGGCAGGCAGTGAATTCGTGCCGGACAGCGGGTCTTCACCCATGAAGCGTGTGAGTTCCGCCTCGATCTCGTCTGCGGACTGCGCTTGCGGGTTGATCCAGCCGCGCCGCTGCAAATCTTTGATGGGAGCCACCTCAAAGAGCCGGGCCTTCTTTTCGGTGTCGCCGTCGACACTGCCGACCAGGGAAAGCCGGTACGCGGCCTCACGGTGTGCCCACAACTCGGCCGAGGTGTTGAACGCTCTACCTAAGCTGACCGCCATCTCAGAGGTGACGGCCTTTTTGCCTTTGATGATTTCGTTGATGGTTGGTACGGGCCGCTGAAGCACGGCAGCCAAATCCAACTGGCTCCAGCCTCGCTTCTGCAACTCACGCCGGATGTACTCGCCGGGGGAAAGGGGCGCTCCTTCATCGCCGCCTTCAGGGTCGATCCACAGGGGAAGCTGCACTTGCATCACCGCATCATAGTCGTTTTGCACGAAATGACAAGTTATGCTTTTAGGTTAAGGGCATAATTCTACATCCCGGCTTATCGACCGGCCGGGGAAAAGTCTTTCCCCGCAGGGAGCCCCGAGCGTCTCCCCTTCCCCATTCTAGCGGGGACACCCCGCAACCCCCCGGCCCCCGAGCCCCCACCCCCAGACCCCCCCCCAAAAACCACAAAAATA
>CALMAQ010000027.1:31046-32455 GCA_937859745.1 uncultured Verrucomicrobiota bacterium
CGTCCACCCGCAAATCCGGCATAAATGGCCGTGCCGTCCACCGGCGGCAACCGCCGTACTTTATTCCGGTTTCCGGGTGGACCGCGCCAGGCCGCCGCGCAGAGGTCAGGATCATTTTGCCTTCGAGGAATGAGGTTGTTCCAACCTCCTCCCCTCTCTGGCAAAACCACCGGCAAACCTTCCCGCTTTGCCCATGCTCGCAGAGCCGAGCCTGCCGACAAGGTAGGGGGGGCTGAGGCGCGAAAGGGGAGGCAGGTAGCCGTTGACCGCCTTTGATTTTGCAGAGAAGCAAAGTGGTTAGTTCAACGGAGAGAATAAATTACGAAAGATTTTTCTTGTATTATAACCCGATAAGATTATATTTATATCGAAGCTGGTTGAGGCCAGGTTCACAGACAGCAAAAAGGCCGGGGAAAGGTTGCACCCTCTCCCCGGCCACTCACAAAAAACACAACCGTAGGATTCAAACTTCAGTCATGTTCAACGCCAAATTAGCAGGCCACCACCAGATCGACAATCACCAGCTCCGCGCCCTCGCGCCGAGCGTGTTCGCCGGCAACGCCCACGCCAAAGTTTCCGACCGCTACAGCTTCCTTCCTACCTCTGAGGTGGTGGACGGACTGCGCGGCGAAGGCTGGGCTCCCGTGTGGGCGGGTGAGCAGAAGATTCGCACCGAGGACCGCCGGGGCTTTCAGAAGCACATGATCCGGCTCGCCCGATTGGACGACTTGAGCCGCACCCAGCAGGAGCGGCCCGAGCTGGTCCTGGTCAACAGCCACGACCGCTCCAGTGCATACCAGCTCCACGCCGGCATCTTCCGCTTCGTGTGCAGCAACGGCATGATCCTGGCCGACTCCGTGTTCGCCAAGATCAGCATCACGCACCTGAACTTCGAGCCCGCCAAGGTCATCGAGGCGAGCTTCGAGGTCGTGCGCGAGATGCCCGCCATCGCTGACTTGCTCAGCGACTACAAGGCCAAAACTTTGAACCCGCTGGAGCGCCGCGCCTTTGGCGAAGCTGCTTTACTTCTGAAGTATGACAGCCTGGAGGAAGCGCCAGTTGGAGCCGAGAAGCTGCTCACCTACCGCCGCCGCGACGATGCCGCGCCCACGCTCTGGAACACCTTGAACGTGGTGCAGGAGAACATGCTGGACGGCGGCCAGCGGGATTACAGCCGCCGGCGGCCCGAGAACCCCCGCCGCTTCTTTGGCAAGACGCGCGCGGTGAAGGGGCTGGACGAGAACGTGCGGCTCAACAAAGCCCTCTGGCACTTGGCCGACACGTTGCGCGGCGGCACCCCGCCCACGAGCGAGCACCTGCACGACCGGTCGGAAGCTTCCGTCTAGTCGCCTAGACCGAAGCCGAAAGCGCCAGGGGAGGTCCGATCCCTCCCCTGCACGGCACCAGCC
>CALMAQ010000028.1:0-7818 GCA_937859745.1 uncultured Verrucomicrobiota bacterium
CGTCCCGTGGACGTGGGGCCCCGGCGGCGGTGGCTGCGCTGGTGGTAGTGGCTGGTGCTGCTCGCCCTGGTGCCCGGGGCGGCCGGGTTCAGCTTCTTCGCGGTCTGGGCCGGGTCGTTCGACCTGAGCAAGCTCGGCGACATGACCCAGGTGGCCAACGTCTACGACATGGACGGCAACCTCTACACCCATCTGCGCTCGGGCGAGACGCGCATCGTGGTGGACATCAACCAGGTGTCCAAGCACTTCCTGGACGCCCTGATCGCCCGGGAGGACGCCCGCTTCTACTCCCACCACGGCATCGATCCGCGCGGCATCGCCCGGGCGCTGGTCCGCAACATCACCCGCCGCCGCGCCGCCGAGGGGGCCAGCACGCTCACCCAGCAGCTCGCGCGCAACAGCCTGCCGCTGGGCGGCAAGACGCTCACGCGCAAAATCCTGGAGGCGTTCGTCGCCGTGCGGATCGAGCGGCACTACACCAAGCAGCAGGTGCTCGGCTTCTACGTCAACCGCATCTACTACGGCGGCGGCCTCTACGGCATCGAGACGGCCAGCCAGACGTACTTCGGCAAGCCCAGCGCGGACCTGGACCTCTCCGAAGGGGCCATGATGGCGGGTTTGATCCGTAGCCCCAACCGGTTCTCGCCGCTGAATAACTTCGCCGCCGCCAACCGCGAGCGCGACACCGTGCTCGGGCGCATGCAGCAGCTCGGCATGATCGACCAGTCCCAGGCCGAACGGGCGGAGCACGAGACGATCCAGGTCAACCGGCACCGCGGCCTCGGCAACCAGGACGACTACGCCGTCGAGGGCGTGCAGAACGAACTGGCCAGCCTCTTGACGGACGAGCAGAGCGACGAGGGTGGCCTGAAGATCTACACGACCATCGACCCCGAGATGCAGAAGCTGGCGACGCAGGCGCTGGAAACCCAGCTCGCCAAGATCGAAAACTCCCGCGGCTACGAGCATCCCAAAAAGGGCCAGAACGCCGGGGCCGACACGAGCAAGGGCACGGACTACCTGCAAGGGGCGCTCTTTCTGATCGACAACCGCGAGGGGGCGATCCGCGCCGTGGTCGGCGGGCGCGACTACCAGCGCGGCGGCTACAACCGCGCCACGCAGGCCGAGCGGCCAGTGGGCTCGACGTTCAAGCCTTTCGTCTACACGGCGGCGTGGCAGCGCGGCCTGCTGCCGGGCGCGAGCATCGACGACGGCCCCATCCGCCCCGGCGACCTGCCCGACGCGCCCGACTGGAGCCCCGGCAACTCCGACGGCCAGTTCGGCGGGGTGCAGCCGGCCGAGGTGGGTCTCATCCGCTCGCGCAACACGATGAGCGTGCGCGTGGGCGAATTGGTGGGGCTGGACACCGTCCGCAAGGTCGGCGCGGACGTGGGGCTGGCCGGGGAGATGCCCGCCACGCCCACGATCTACCTGGGTACGTTCAACACGACGCTCCGCAAGCTGACCGAGGCGTACACGCTCTTCCCCAACTTCGGCGTCCACAAGCCGGGCTACTTCATCGAGCGCATCGACGACGCCGACGGCGCGACGATCTACCGCGCGCCGCACGGCACGAGCCAGACCCTCCAGCCCGGGGCCGCGTGGATGACGCACACGGTCATGGAGAAAGTGATTCAGAAGGGCACCGCCGCCGAGGCCGCCAAGCTGGGCTTCAACAAGCCCGCCGCGGGCAAGACGGGCACGACCAACGATTTCCGCGACGCCTGGTTCGTCGGCTACACGACGAGCCTGACGTGCGGCGTCTGGGTAGGGCTGGACCACAACGAGACGATCATGTCCAAGGGCTACGGCGCGGCGCTGGCGCTGCCGGTGTGGTGCCAGGTGATGGCCAAGGCGAACCCCCAGCGTTACCCTGCGAAGGACTTCCAGCCACCGGAACCGCTCAAGCGCGTGCGGGTATGCTCGTTCTCCAACGAACTGGCCACGGACGGCTGCGAGGCCGCAGGCACGACGTACACCATCGACCTGCCCGCGAGCCGCGTCCCCCGATTGGCCTGCACGGCCCACGCGGGCGAGACGTTGACCCCCAACGGCCAGCAGGTCGCTCCGGGCCAGACGCCGCCCGGCGAGGAACAGCCCCAGCAGCAAAACCAGGACGCCTTCCCGAAGCGGTTCCTGCGTTCGTTCAAAAAGTTTTTTGGCGGCTGAGGGACGCGCGTTATTTTCCGGCCGTGCAGCCCCCCGGTCCACTGAGCCGCTTCGCGCTGGCATTCCTCGCCCTCAGCTTCGCGCTGATCATGGCGATGCTGTGGTTCCTCAATTACCTGCCCGCCGCGCCCAGGGGCAAGCCTGCCGGGGCGGCCCATTCGCAGGCCAAGCCGGCGCCGTGAAGGCGATGGTCAGGGTTTGAGGAGGGGTCCGAGCGCCTTCCACACCACCTCGGCGATGATCTTGTGGCCTTCGGCGGTCGGGTGAATCTGGTCGGGCTGATTGAGGCGGGGATCGCCGCCGACACCGTCCAGGATGAAGGGGATCAGCGTCGCGCCCGGGTTGGCCTGGGCGAGCGCGGGGTACATGGCCTCGAAGCGCGTGGTGTAGTCCGGTCCGAGGCTGGGCGGCATCCGCATCCCGGCGATGACCAGCCGGACCTGGGGGTTCCTGGCGCGGGTCTTGTCGATGATGCCCTGGAGGTTGCGTTGGGCCGCCTCGATGGGCAGGCCGCGCAGGCCGTCGTTGCCGCCGAGTTCGAGCACGAGGATGTCGATGGGCCGGCGCAGGAGCCAGTCGATGCGGTGCAGGCCGCCCGCGCTGGTGTCGCCGCTGAGGCCGCCGTTGATGACGGCGTAGGGAAGTTTCGCCTCGCGCAGACGGTCCTGGACGAGCGCCGGAAACGCCTGCGAGCTGGCGTCAGGCAGGCCGTAACCGGCGGTGAGGCTGTCGCCGAAAAAGAGGATGGTGTGGTTGGACACGTCGGAAGCAGCGTCTTGGGCGGAGGCGGGAATGAAGGCGAGCAGTCCGAGGCAGAGCAGGAGCAACGAGCAGCGGAGCGGCATGGAGCCAATATCCATCAAGGAATGGTCGGCGTCGAATGAAGGCGGAGGCGGGATGACGGATGACGGACACGGATAGCAACTCCTTTCCGGAGCGCCGCTGTTCCTCATCCGTCATCCGTCATTTCTCTGCCTTCCGCCTTCCATAGCTTCCCACTCCTGGATGTGCTCTAGTTCCCTTCCGCGCTGCCGCCTCATGGAAAACCCGCCGCCTCCCGTCCTCGAAGTCTCCCGCCTCACCAAGACCTACCGCAGCGGGGACCGCGAACTGACCGTCCTCAAGGAAGTCTCGTTCACCCTCGCCGCCGGGGCGACGTGCGCCATCGTTGGGCCCTCCGGCAGCGGCAAGACCACCCTCCTGGGCCTCTGCGCTGGGCTGGACCGCGCCAGCAGCGGTTCCGTGCGACTGGCGGGCGTCGCGCTGGATGACCTCGGCGAGGATGCCCGCGCCCGGGTCCGCAACGAGCACACCGGCTTCGTGTTCCAGAACTTCCAGCTCGTGCCGACACTGACCGCCCTGGAAAACGTCATGGTCCCTGCCGAACTGCGCGCGGGCAACGGCCACGGCGGCGTGCGCCGCAAGCCCGCCGAACTGGCCGCCGAGGCCAACGACCTGCTGCAAAAGGTCGGGCTCGCCAGCCGCGAGGGCCACTATCCCACGCAGCTTTCCGGCGGCGAGCAGCAGCGCGTGGCGCTCGCCCGGGCGTTCATCAACCGGCCCCGGCTCCTGTTCGCCGACGAACCCACCGGCAACCTCGACGCCGAGACCAGCGACCGCGTCGTGGAATTGCTCCTCGGGCTCAACTCGCAGTCCGGGACGGCCCTGGTGCTCGTCACGCACAACCCGGAACTCGCCGCGCTCACCGGCCGCACGATCCGCCTGCGTGACGGCGCGATGGTCGAAGCCTCCACGCCCTGAACATGCCCGCCAGCGATCCTCCTCTGCTCCGTTTCTACCGTGGCGAAGGTCCCGACGCCGAGGGCCGCTTCCTGCGTGACATCCGCGCCTGGGACGCCCGGCGTCTGGAAGTGGTCCACGATTACATCCAGTGGCTTTTTCCCTTGCGCGCGCCCAGTGCGTTCAACCCGAACGCCCCGCTCCTAAACGATGAAATCGTCGCACGGTTCCGGGCCGACGAGGCACTGCGCGCGGAACTGCTCGCGTCGTTCCGGCAGATGCTCGGGTTCTACGGTTTCAATCTCCGCGACGACCAGGGACAGCCCGCCGTCGCGCTGGCGACGGACGCCGAGGCGCGGCAGGATAACTGGCTCGAACTGGGCAACCACAACCTGCTGCGGATCACGCGCATTTTGGACTGCCTTTGCACGCTCGGGCTCCGGCCGCAGGCAGAGGCGTTCCTGTCGGCGCTCGAAGGCATCTACACGGACCACGCTCACACCATCGGCACGCGCACGATGACCTTCTGGCGCAACGCCGTGAACAAGAACAGCCTGCTCTGATCCTGGGACAATCAGCCGCCATGCTCTCCGGCCACGACGATCCGCACACCCCACCCGGCGGTGGGGAGAACGACGAACTTTCCCCACCCGCGTCGATCCTGTGCCCTCACTGCGCCGCAACTAACGCGCCCGCGGCAGACTTCTGCGTGCGTTGCGGCGCGCCGCTGAGCGTTATCGCTTCGACCGACCCGCTCCGGGCCAGCCTTTTGGTAGGCTTTCTCTACCGCGAGGCCGTCCACGGACGGCCCAAGCGCATCGTGGTGCTGGGCGTGTGGCTGATCTTCCTGCCGGGCGTGGCCTCGCTACCCATCGCGTGGGGCAACGGTCTCACCGACCCGAACCTGCTGGCGAAGCAGGCCGTGTGGTCGCTCCTGAGCGCCGTCATCCCCGTGCTGGCGACGCTCAACTACGTCCGCAAGCGGCGTGAGGCGGTCCCGCTCGAAGACGAAACCCCTGCCTGACACGCACCACCCCCGGCTTTCCGCCATGCCCCGGCCCATGACCCCTTTCGTCGGTTGCGACGTGTTCATCCCGGACGGCGCGGGGCGCGTCCTGCTCATCCGTCGCGGGGACAATGGCCGGTGGGCGCTGCCCGGCGGCTGCCAGGACCTGGGCGAAACTCCGGCGGAATGCGCCGTGCGCGAGTGCCGCGAGGAAACCGGCCTGGAAGTGCGACCCGTCCGCCTGCTGGG
Organism: uncultured Verrucomicrobiota bacterium; assembly: GCA_937859745.1. Taxonomy (GTDB): domain Bacteria; phylum Verrucomicrobiota; class Verrucomicrobiia; order Chthoniobacterales; family SZAS-18; genus CAHJWO01. Next base: position 5,165 of record CALMAQ010000028.1, read on the forward strand.
CGTGTTCAGTTCCCGGCGCTACGAGTACGTCCACTATGCCTGGAAGGACAACGAGTTCTGCCACCTGCTCTTCCTGTCGGAGATCACCGGTGGCACCCTCGCACCAACCGCCGAAGCCACGGAGATCGCATCCTTCCCCGCTGACGCGCTGCCGCCGCTCTCCGACGGGCACGAGCCGCGGATCGCCTTCGGCTTCCGCGCGCTGGGCGAGCTTTCCCTGCCGCCGTTTTTCGAGTAAACACCGGGCTGCCAAGTCACATGGAAAAAATTAACACCGACCGGATGGAGGAGTTTTCCTGGTTCTCGCCCAAGAAAAAGTTCGGCGGCTACGGGAAGGAAGTCTCGCAAGCCCTGGGACGCGACCCGGCCTCGACCGACCTGATGAAGCGTCATCCCTTCGACGTGGAAATCTCGCGCCTCCCGCCGGGCAAGGCAGGCTGCCCGTACCATTCGCACAGCGCGCAGTGGGAGTTCTACCACGTCCTGTCCGGCACCGGCGCGGTGCGGCACGCGGACGGCACGACCGCCGTCGAACCCGGCGACGCCTTCCTGTTCAAGCCCGGCGAGGCGCACCAGATCATCAACGACGGCGCGGCGGACCTCGTCTTCTACGTGGTGGCGGATAATCCGCTGGGAGAATCCTGCCACTACCCGGACAGCGGCAAGTGGCTGGTGCGCTCGCCCGGGCGGCGGATCGTGCGCTCGGAGGACCTGGACTACTTCGACGGCGAGGAATAGCCGCGCGAACTGCCTGCCCGGAGATAAACCATGGCCGCGTCGATGCCCCCGGAAATCGTGCGCACGATCCAACGGCTGACGGCTTCTTCCGCGGACGTGGTGCTCGGGGCGGTGGTCGCCGGGGTGGTGCTCGCCGCGCTCGTGGCGCTGTGGCGGCGCGGGCGCGACCTGCCCTACGTCGCCGCGCCCGCGCTGCTCACCCCGGCGGAGCGCGCGTTCTTCGGCGTGTTGCGGCAGGCGGCGGGCGGCGACTTCGTCCTGTTCGCCAAGGTGCGGCTGGGCGACATCCTCCAGGTCGAGCACGGCGTGGAAGGCAAGCGGCGGTTCGCGGCGTTCGGGCGCATCTCCTCCAAGCACGCCGACTTCGTGCTGTGCGACCTGCGCACGTTCCGGGTGGCGCTGGTCATCGAACTGGACGACCGCTCCCACCAACTGCGCGCCCGCCGTCGGCGGGACGAGTTCTTCGACGCCGCGCTGGCGCGGGCCGGGGTGCCGCTCCTGCGCGTGCCGGTGGCGCGCGGCTACGACGCGGGAAGTTTGCGGGAGAAAATGGCGGTCGCACTCCACGCCCGCAGGAAAGCGGTAGGGTAAGAAGCGCGGAAGTTTAACACAGAGGCACGGAGAGAAAGGACGGCCACAGAGAAAAAGGTGAGAACAGAGCGGACTTCCCCCGTCATCCTGCATCCTGCATCCTGCATCCTGCATCCTTCCGTAAATGCGCGTACATTGTCCGCCTGTCCCGCATGAGCACTCCTTCCGCCCGCTTTCCTCTCTTCGATCCCTGGGTCTGGCGCATGGCTTGGCGCGACAGCCGCCGCTCGCGCGGACGCCTGCTCGTGTTCTCCACCGCGCTGAGCCTCGGGGTCGCCGCGCTCGTCGCCATCGGCAGCGTCGGCTGGAACCTCCAGCGCGCCATCACCGAACAAGCCCGCACGCTCGTCGGCGCGGACCTCGTCATCGAGGGCCGCCACGCGCCGGACCCCGACACGGCCAAATTCATCAACTCGCTCGGCGCGACCGATCAGGCGGGCGAAACCCGGCTCGCCACCATGGCCAACTTTCCCCGGGGCAACGGCGCGCGGCTCTGCCAGGTGCGCGCCATGGAAGGCGACTACCCGTTCTACGGCCCCCTGGAAACCGATCCGCCCGGCGCGGCGGCGGCCTTCCGGCGCGGCGAGGGCGCGGTCGTGGAGGAGAGCCTGCTGCTCCAGTACAGCCAGCACGTCGGCGACATCATCCGCATCGCCGACGTGGACCTGCCGATCCTCGGCACGGTCAAGAAACTGCCCGGCGAGGCCAACACCTTCGCCTCCATCGCCCCGCGCGTGCTGATCCCCCGCGGCAAGCTCGCCCCCGCCCTGACGGTGCGCGGCAGCATCGTGCGCTACGTCTCCTACCTGAAGCTGCCGCCCACGGTGGAGGCGACCGCGCTCGTGGCCAAACACAAGGACGAGTTCCACCAGCGCAAGCTCGAAACCGATACCGTCGAGCATCGCCAGCGCCAGATGGGCCACGTCTTCTCGGACGTGAACCACTTCCTTTCCCTCGTCAGCTTCGTCGCGCTGCTGCTGGGCGGCATCGGGGTAGCCAGCGCCATCAACGCGCACATCAAGCAGAAGCTGCGGACCGTGGCCGTGCTGCGCTGTCTGGGCGCGTCGTCCGCGCAGACGCTGTGGATCTATCTCATCCAGGCGCTGACCTTGGGCGTCGCGGGCTCGCTGCTCGGCGCGGCGGCGGGGCTCGGCTTCCAGAGTGTCGCGCCGCTGCTTTTCCACGACGCGCTGCCGGTGGAACTGCACTTCGGCGTGTCGTGGGCGTCGGTGGCGGAGGGCGTGGCCGTGGGGTTCTTCACCTGCGCGCTGTTCGTGCTGCTGCCGCTGGCCGAGATCGCACCCGATCTCGAGGTGCGCGGTGTG
>CALMAQ010000028.1:7828-9960 GCA_937859745.1 uncultured Verrucomicrobiota bacterium
GGGCCGTGGGGTGCATCCCCTGCGCGCTGTTCGTGCTGCGGCCGCGGGCCCCCGTGCGCCTGACGCCGCCCCTGCTGGCGCTGCGCTCGGCGTTCGAGGCCGCCACGCCGCAATCCCGCGCCGCCAGCCGCCGCGATCCCTTGCGCTGGACCGCCTACCTCCTGCTGGCGGGCGCGCTGCTGTTCTTCCCTTGGCTCCAGAGCAACAACGTGAAGCTGGGCTTCGGGTTCTCGGGCGCGCTGTTCGTTTCGTTCGGGCTGCTGGCGCTGACCGCGCGCGGCCTGATGGCGGCGGCGCGTAAATACTTCCCGGCCTCGTGGCCCTTCGAGTGGCGGCAGGGCCTGGGCAACCTCTACCGGCCCAACAACCGCACGCTGCTGCTCGTGTTCACGCTCGGGCTCATCACGTTCCTGCTCCTGGGCATGACGCTGACCCGCGACATCCTCCTCCACCAGTTCGACCACCGTGAGAACTCGGCCACGCAGCCCAACCTGATCTTCTTCGACATCCAGCCCGAGCAGAAGGCCGCCGTGTCCGGCGCGGTGCGGGACCACGGCCTCAAGATCCTGGCCGCCGTCCCGATGGTGACGATGCGGATGACTTCCCTGCGCGCCAAGACCGTGGACGACGTGGCCAAGGAAAAGCCCACCGGCAAGGGCGCGCGGCCCGTGCCCGACTGGCGGCTGCGGCACGAGTACCGCGCGACGTACCGCGACCACCTCAACCCCGACACGGAAAAGCTCGTCGGCGGGCAATGGGTGGGCACGGTCGGCGTGGAACGCAACGGCGCGGACGCCGCGCACCCGGCACCGATCTCCGTGGAGGACGAGATGGCGCAGGAGATGCGCCTGAAAGTGGGCGACCCGATGGTGTGGGACGTGCAGGGCGTGCCCATCTACACGACCGTGGCGAGCCTGCGGAAGGTGGACTGGAGCCGCTTCGAGCCCAACGTCTTCGTGGTGTTCCCCGACGGCGTGCTGGAGGAAGCGCCGACGTTCAACGTGCTGGCCGCGCACGCGGACAACGCGGCGGCCTCGGCCAAGGTGCAGGCCGACGTGGTGGCACGTTATCCCGGGGTGTCGGCCATCGACCTGGGACTGGTGGTGGCGACGATCAAGGGCATCGTGGACAAGGCGACGACGGCGGTGCGGCTCTTGAGCGTGTTCACGGTGGGCACGGGGCTGCTGGTGCTGGTGGCGGCGGTGTTCACGGGCCGGTACGAGCGGGTGAAGGAAGGCGTGCTGCTGCGGACCTTGGGAGCGTCGCGCAAACAGATCTACCGCATCCTGGTCATCGAATACCTGTGCCTGGGCACGCTGGCGGCGCTGACGGGCATCCTCCTGGCCGGGGCCGGGAACTGGGCGGTGGCGGTGTTCGTGTTCAAGCTGCCGTGGGTGCCCGCCCCCGGCGCGATGGCGCTCGCTTGGCTGCTGGTGAGCGCGCTGACGGTGGGCATCGGCCTGCTGGCGAGCCGGGGCGTGTGCGACCATCCGCCGCTGGAAATCCTGCGCGCGGAGGAGTGAGGACGCCGCGGGCCGTTGGTGACGGCCACGTGGAATCTCCCATTTTGGGTTGGGAGAAAAGCTTCCTAAACCCGGGGCTAAAGGCATATAATCGCCACCGGCTGCGACTTTTCCACCCTGCTCTCCGGGCCGGACGCGACGGGGAACGGCCATCTACGTCCCGGGAGAAGCCATCATGTTGAGCCCTCAAGCCGCTGATCTCGTGCCAACATTGCTCGCGAACGCGCAGGCCCTCGCCCCGGAGGCGCGCGCGGCTTTTCTGACGCAGGCGTGCCACGGCGACACGGCCCTGCGCGTGGAGGTCGAGTCCCTGCTGGCACACGCCGCACCGCCGGACGGGTTCCTGGCGGAGCGGGCATCCGCGTCCGGCGACATGGCCCTGACCGGGCTGCTCGCCGCGCGGGAGCTGCCACCCGGCGAACGGCTGGGCGACTATCGCGTGGTGTCGCTGCTGGGGGTCGGCGGCATGGGCGAGGTCTACCTGGCCGACGACACGGCGCTGGGCCGGCAGGTGGCCGTCAAGCTCGTCTCGCCCGGTTGGGGCGATGCGCTGCTGCGCCACTTCCGCCACGAACGCCGCGTGCTCGCGGGGCTCAACCACCCCAACAT
>CALMAQ010000029.1 GCA_937859745.1 uncultured Verrucomicrobiota bacterium
TGCTGGAATAAGCCGGTGGAATCGCTCATGACCCGCAGATGGTTTAGCTTGAGCGACGGCAGGCGCTCGGGCTCGGCGGCGAGGCGCGCCAGCGCGAACGTCTCGCGCGGCTGGCGGGCCCGGTCGGCGCACGCCTGCGCGAAGCTGGCCATGTATTTCTTGGCCGTCTCGGCCCACACCATGTCGCGGCCCAGCAGGTAGGCGTTCTTGCGCATCTGGTGGCGTTGCGCCTCGTGGCTGAGCATGTGGTCCACCGCCGCCGCGATGGCGGGCGGATCGGAAAATGGCACGAGTGAGCCGCGCCCGTCGGCCAGCAGTTCCTCGGCGTGCCAGTAAGGCGTGGAGATGACCGCCTTGCCCGCGCCGAAGCTGTACGCCAGCGTGCCGCTGGTGATCTGCGCCGCGTTGAGGTAGGGAGTGATGTAGATGTCCGCCGAGCCGATGAATTCCTTGAGGTCGTCCAGGGACACGAACTGGTTGAAGAAGCGCACGGCCTCCGCCACGCCGAGCGATTTCGCCAGCGTCTTGAGCCGGTCGCGGTACGCCTCGCCCTCGTGCTTGAGGACGTGCGGGTGCGTCGCGCCCAGCACGATGTAGACGACGTTGGGATGCTTTTCCAGGATGGCGGGCAGTGCCGAGATGACGTGCTCGATCCCCTTGCCCGGCGAGAGCAACCCGAACGTGAGCAACACCGTCTTGCCCTCCACGCCGAACAGGTCCTTGTAGTAGTTCGGGTCCACGAACGCCACGTCCGGGATGCCGTGCGGGATCAGGTCGATCTTTTCTCCGGGTACGCCGTAAACGTCCTGGAGCAACTGAACCCCTTTTTGGGTCATGGTCACGATCCGGTCGGAGAGCCGCACCACCTCGTCGAGCACCCGGCGCTGGCTCGGGTTGGGGTCGGTCAGGATTGTGTGCAGCGTCGTGACGACGGGCATCCGCGCCTCGCGCAGGATGTCGAGCACGTGCTCGCCGCTCTCGCCGCCGTAGATGCCGTACTCGTGCTGCAAGCAGAGGACCTCCACCTCGTTGACGTTGAGGAAGTCCGCCGCGCGCTGGTAGGAACCCGGGTCTTGCTGCGCGATCTCGAAACGCACCCGCGCCGGGTAGGCGTAGCCTTGCGGACGGTCGTTCATCGCCAGCGCGAGGCACTGGGTTTCCGGGTAGGCCGCCGCCACGGATTCGCACACGTCCGTCGTGAACGTGGCGATGCCGCACTGGCGGGGTTGATAGTTGCCGAGGAAGGCGACGCGATGAATACCGGGAGATTGTTCCATAATGTTCCTGTGCCGCCCTGTTGCCATGCGGCAGTCACGCCGCAGCCTGGTCAGAGGTATCGGAACATAGGAAACATTCGATTATCCTGCCCCGCCCTACCTGCCCCGTCTTGCCGCACGGACCACTGCCATCTAATCGGATGGGGAGTGGTTTCTGCGTGTACGCCCCTCGGGGGAACGCTGAGATCATACGCAAGAACCCTCTGGACGGCACCATGTGTTGCGCCGCTCGGAGATGAGGAGATCAGGGTCCCGCCGCAAAATGGCGACTGACCCAAAAATAGATTAGCTGCGGGTTGCTTCCGCTTCCCGGTTCTTCAAGCGGTCGCAGGTATCGCGCGTGGCGGCCTTCGCCTTTTCCCAGGTCAGCCGCGAGGTGCCACGCGGCGGTTGCAATCCTGTTCGAGATTACTCTCCACGTCGGCACAATCCCATCCAGACGCCGCGTGCTGTCAGCGTTCGGGCCGCCGGGCCAGGTCAGGCCCGCGTTCTCGTCGCCGGGATTGGTCACGTTGCGGCCGGAGCTTTCCCCGAGAGTGCTGCTGACGCCTTGCCACCGGGCCCAGGCCCGAGACCTAGCCTCCCTGGCCATCGGTCGCGCCAGCGCCGCTCGTCGTGGCCCTCGAGCCGATCATGTTGGAACCGACGACGGACCCACTGTCCGTCCCCGGGGTGATGTCGGTCAGGGAGCTATCGTTGATCCCCATGTTGCCCGCGCCCTGCGAGGACACTTCCGGCCGCGCGGTGCGGCGCAGACGGCTGGCCCCCGGCTGGACGGTGGTGGCGTTCGTGCCCGCCGCGCCGCCGACATCCGGCCCGCCGCCCGTATTACCCGTGGAGCCGACGGTCCCGGATAGCTTGTCCGCGCCCACGCCGCTCTGCATGCTCGCTTGCTCGCTGCTTGGAGCCGCGCTGGCGTCACCGGCGCGGTTCATGCCGTAAAACTGGTAGATGTTCCCCTCTTCCTCCTCGGAGATTTCCGCCTCGGCGCTGATGGCCGGAGCTTCCTTGATGAACGCCTCCGTGTAGGGCAGACGCACGACGTTCTCCGTCTCGTCGAGTTCCGCCTTCTCGGCGGGGACGACGTGGTTCGAGCCGAAGATCCAGCCCGTCTTGACGCCCAGGAACTCCACGGCTCCCGTGGCGGGGTCCGACCACAGGCTGTGCAGGGTGCCGATGGTACCACCGTTTTGATCGACCACCTTGTAATCGATCATCTGTTCGAGCGAGTCGCCCGTCATGTTCTTCAACGTTTTCATGTGCGGTCCTTCCTTGTTTCTCCGTTTACAGGGGAAGAAGACGGAGACGAGGAAGTCTCCGGCACGGATCCCTCGATATGGAAGCGGATGCCACCGGGAGGGCGGATGTATGGGGCGCGCCGCAGGCGCATCGTCATGCTGGTAGGGACGGCTCTCCGAGCCGATCCCAAGCTGTCCGCTTTTCAGGTGGTGGGCTGCATTCCTGCAGACAGTCAGGGAGTCGCTCGGAGAGCGATCCCTACCAGCGTGATGATGCGCCTGTCGGCGCTTTAATCCACCAGCCGATACCAGTTGTCCCGCCGCCGGGGCGCGTAGCCCGCGTCACGGATCAGGCGCTCGATCTCCTCGGCATTGAGCCGGAACGAGGTGCCCGCCTTGGACACCACGTTCTCCTCCATCATCACGCTGCCGAAGTCGTTCGCGCCGTACTTGAGCGCCACCTGCCCGATCTTGGGTCCCTGCGTCACCCAGGAGCTTTGCACGTTCTCGAAGTTGTCCAGGTAGATGCGGCTGAGCGCCTGCATCCGCAGGTATTCCGCCGTGCCCACGGGCTTGGCTTTCAACTTCGTGTTGTCCGGTTGGAACGTCCAGCAGATGAACGCCGAGAACCCGCCCGTGGCGTCCTGCTGGACGCGCAGGCGGTCCAGGTGTTCGATGCGTTCCTCCACGGTCTCGACGTGGCCGAACATCATCGTCGCGCTGGAGTTGAGCCCCAGTTCGTGCGCGATGGCCATGGCTTCGAGCCAGTGGTCGCTGTCGCACTTCAACGGTGCGATGCGGTTGCGGACGCGGTCTACGAGGATTTCCCCGCCCCCGCCCGGGATGGACCCCAGGCCCGCCTCCTTGAACTTCGTGATGACCTCGCGCATGGGCATCCCGAACACCTCCGCGAAGTGGTTGAACTCCGGCGGGCTGAAGGCGTGGATGTTGATGTGCGGGTACTTGCCCTTGATGTGGCTGAGCAGGTCGAGATACCAGTCGATCCCCAACTTCGGGTGGTGCCCGCCCTGCATGAGGATCTGGATGCCGCCGACGGCGGTCAGTTCGTCCAGCTTCTGGTCGATCTGCTCGTGCGTGAGGACGTAGTGGTCCGCGTCGCGCTCCGTGCGGTAGAAAGCGCAGAACTTGCAGTACACGTTGCAGACGTTCGTGTAGTTGATGTTGCGGTCGATGATGTACGTGACCGTCTCGTTGCCGTGGCCGCCGTAAGCGGCGGCCTTGACCTGGTTGCGCCGGGCGTCGGCGAGCGCCGCGAGGTCGGCGGGCGCGGCGTGGTGATAGATTTCCAGCGCCTCGGCCGGGGAGATGCGCTCCCCGGCCAGGACTTTCGGAATCACGGAGTTTTCCAAGACCGGGGACGTGCTCATGGGCTTTCGATTAGAACATCTAATCCTACAGCTTCCCGCCCCCGCGCGCAAGCTGTCCACGCTGTCTGCACAGCGATTTGTCGCTTGCTTTTCGCGGGCTGCGTGGCATGATGGCGCTTTGTTTTGCCTGCAGCACGGGGCAGGGCAGATTTTTAGCTGGTGGCCATAGCTCAATGGTAGAGTCCCAGATTGTGATTCTGGTTGTTGCGGGTTCGAGTCCCGTTGGTCACCCCACCTTTTTATAATGGCGGAGACTCCTCCGTCCCGGACCGGCCGCCTGCGGGAAGTTTTCACCGCGTTTCTGCGGCTGGGTTTGACCGCTTTCGGCGGCCCCGTGGCTCACCTGGGCTTCTTCCACGAGGAGTTCGTCGTCCGCCGCCGCTGGCTGGACGAGGACACCTACGCGGACCTCGTAGCGCTCTGCCAGTTCCTGCCCGGCCCGGCGAGTTCGCAGGTGGGGATGGCGCTCGGTTTGCGGCGGGCGGGGCTGCCCGGGATGGGGCTCGCGTGGCTGGGGTTCACCCTGCCTTCGGCGGTCCTCATGATCGCCTTCAGCTACGGCCTCGGCCGGATCGACGCGGCGGCTGGGGCGGGTTGGCTGCGAG
>CALMAQ010000030.1 GCA_937859745.1 uncultured Verrucomicrobiota bacterium
GACCTCGCGACCACGATCCGCGCCAGCGCGGCGGCGGGCGAGCGCTGCCTCTCCACCAGCTTCTGCCTTTGGTGCCAGAGCGCGCTGGCCTGGTACGTCTGGACCTCGGACAACGCCGCGCTCAAGGCGCTCACGGCCTCACGGCACTTTCCCAAGGGCTGGACCTTGGCCGACGACTCCGGCCTCGAAGTGGACGCACTCGGTGGCGCGCCGGGCGTGTACTCCGCGCGCTACGCGGGCCCCGGAGCCACCGACGAGGACAACCGCCTCCACCTCGCCGACGAACTCCGCTCCAAAGTCGGCCCCGGCTGGGACGGCCCGCAGCGCGCACGCTTCCGCTGCTGCATCGCCCTCGCCTGGGGCGGGGAGATCGCCAAGCAGTTTGACGGCGTCGTGGAGGGCGCGGTCGTCCACCCGGCACGTGGGGAAAGAGGCTTCGGCTACGATCCGGTGTTCGTGCCGGACGGGTATCAGGAGACGTTCGCCGAACTGCCCGCCGACACCAAGAACCAGCTCAGCCATCGCGGCAAGGCGATGGCCAAGGCGGGCGAGTTCCTGCGCAAGATCGTGATGTGAGCTAGGGTGCGGGCATGACCCGCTATCTCATCACCGGGGCCAACCGCGGCCTCGGGCTCGAATTTGTCCGTCAACTCCTCGCTCGGGGCGACTCCGTGGTGGCTTGCTGCCGCGAACCCGACGCCGCGAAGGAACTCCGCGCGCTTGCCGCCGACGCCGGGGACCGTCTCACGCTTTTGCCGCTCGACGTGGCCGATGCCGACGCCATCGCCGCGCTGCCCGGAAAACTCCCGGGCGCGGTGGATGTACTCGTCAACAACGCCGGGATCGCCGCCGAAGCCGAAGTGTTCGGTGAGTTCGACGCCGCGACGATGGCGCGCGTGCTCCAGGTCAATTCCATTGCGCCGATGCTGCTCACGCAGGCCCTGACGCCGCTCCTCGAAAAACAGGGCAAGCAACCCAAGGTCGTGTGCATCACGTCGGTCCTGGGCTCAATCACGCAGGCCGAGGGACTCAGCTTTGGACTGAGCTACGGCATGAGCAAGGCGGCGCTGAACATGGGCGTCAAGAAGCTGGCGAGCGAGTTGAAGCGGCGCGGCGTGGCGCTGGTCGCGCTGCACCCGGGCTGGGTGCAGACGGACATGGGCGGCAAGGGCGCGACCCTGCGGCCCGAGGAGTCGATCTGCGGGATGCTGGCGGTTATCGACAAGCTTTCCACGGCCGACAACGGCCGCTACCTCACCTACGAGGGCAAGACGCTGCCCTGGTAAAGTCAGGCTTTCGCGGCGGCGGGCAGCGCGTCGAGGAAAGGCAGCAGGCGCTTCGGCCAGACCTTGCGCTTGTCCTCGGGGTCTTCCGCCGTCGGGAACAGGCCGTGGACCCCGCCGGGCAGGACGACGTACTCGCAGAAGCCGCCCGCCGCCGCGCAGGCCGCGGCGTAGGCGGCGGAGCTGGGCATGAACTGGTCCTTGTCCCCGACGCACAGGAATACCGGCGCGTCGATGGGCCGCACGTCGTCATTGATCGTGCCTTCCGTTTCCAGGTACGTCGGATAGATCAGCACCACGAACGCCGGGGGGCGGCCGCTGGCGGCGGTCTCGTGCGCCAGCCGGGCCGTCAGGTGCCCGCCCGCCGAGAAGCCCATCGCGCCAATCCGCTCCGTGGACAGCCCGAACTCGCCGCCGCGCGTTTGCAGCAGGGTCAGGGCTTTCGTGGCATCCTCCAGCGCGAGGGCGCGCGTGTCCGGCCCCTTGCCGATGCGGTAGATCAGCACGGCGGCATCCCAGCCCGCTTCGTTGAATACCGCCGCCACCTCCCGGCCTTCCATGTCGATGGCCAGACCCTCGTAGCCGCCGCCGGGCGAGATCAGCACCGTGCCGCGCGAGGGCTGCTGCGGGGCCGGGAAGATTTCCAGCGCGGGCGTGGGCACCTGCTGCACGAAGGCGATTTTGTAGTCCGAAACCAGGGTGGCGGCCGGGGCGGGGACGCCGTCCTGACCGTCGAGCGTGATGCGGCGGATGTTTGCGGGGGTGGTCATGGGAGGTCTCGGACGACGTTTGCAGGTTGCCCGCGACAGGTCAAGAAACCGCGTCACGGAATCCATCATCCGCGCGCCAGGTCGTACGCCAGCTTGCAGATGATCGCCGCCACTACACCCAGGAAGAACAGCCGCACGAAGCGGCTCCCACGCAGGATCGCCAGCCGCGTGCCTGTCAGCGAGCCGAGCATGTTGCAAACCGCCATCGGCACCGCCAGCCGGTAGATGACGTGGTTCGTCGCCGCGAAATAGATCACCGTCGAGAGGTTCGTGGCCGTGTTGACGACCTTCGACGCCGCCGACGCCGCCAGGAAGTTGAACCCGAACATGCCGATGAAGATGAAGATCAGGAAGCTGCCCGTGCCCGGCCCGAAGAACCCGTCGTAGAACCCGATGACGGCCCCGACCCCCGAGCCGATCCACTGCTGGCGAGACATCGACAGCCGCGGCGCGTGCAGCGAACCGAAGTCCTTGCGGATGAACGTGTAGATCGCCACCGCCACGAGCAGGACGAGCACCATCGGCCGCAGGACCGCCGGGTTGAGGTGGCTGACCGTGCGCGCGCCCAGCACGGAGAACGCGAACCCCGCCGCGGTGGCGGGCAGGACCGCGCGCCAGTCGATCTCGACGTGCCGCGCGAAGTTCCACGCCGCCGTCGCCGTGCCCGAGATGCCCACGAGCTTGTTCGTGCCGAATACGTCCGCCACGGGCGTGCCCGGCGGCAGCAGGATGAGCAGGGCGGGAATCTGCACGAGCCCCCCGCCGCCCACCACGGAGTCGATGAACCCCGCCAGGAAGGCGAACGCGCAGAGGGCAAGGGTTTGGAAGAGCATGGGGCCGGACTTTAGGATGAATGACCGGGGGAATCCAGGGGCCGGGCGGGCATTTGCGCCGCACGGTCCGGCGTGCTTGACGTAAGAGAGTTATCTCCCCGACACCCACCGCCCACTCCGTCCTCCACGAACTCGAAACGCACGGCCAAGCGCACGACGCAGCCGAGGCCGACCGCCGCCGCAAGCTGCTCAACCTGGAGCGCGAGACGGCGGAGTTGCTGGAACTGCTCATCCTCAACGGGCGGCGTCAGCGCATTCTGGAAATCGGCACCTCCAACGGTTTCAGCGCCATCTGGATCGCCTCGGCCCTGCGGCGGCTGGGCGGCACGGTGCCGCTGACGACCCTGGAGCGGGAGGCCGACAAGGTCGAGCAGGCCCGGCAAAACGTGGAACGCGCCGGGCTGGGCGACCTCGTGCGTGTGCTGCCAGGCGAGGCCACGCCGCTGGTGGCTTCGCTGGAAGGGCCGTTCGACTGCGTATTCTTCGACGCGGACCGCGTCAGCGCCCCGGAGCAACTACGGCTGCTCCTGCCCAAGCTGACGGCCGACGCGCTCCTCTTGGCCGACAACGTCCTCTCGCACCCAGCTGAGATTGCCGGACTCCTCGCTGCCGTGGAGGCCCTGCCGGACTTCCGCTCGACCGTGGTGCCTGTCGGCAAGGGGCTGCTGGTCGCCTGCCGCACCGCTCAGGCGGCAGAGTCCGCCGGTTCCTGACCGGCCACTTCCACGACCAGCGCCGTCGTGTTGTCGCGGCCGGAACGGTCCAGCGATTCGCTTACCAGCCGCCCCGACGGATTGCCGGCGTCCATGAACTCCGCCAACTGCGCGTCGAAGAGGCCGTCGGTCAGCCCGTCCGTGCACAACAGGAAGCGGTCGCCCGGCTCGTAGGCTACCGCCCCCACTTGCGGGTCCACGAACTGGTGGCCCGCGCCGAGCGCCTTTTGCAGCACGTGGCGGCGCGGGTGCGTGCGGGCCTCGCGCTCGTTGAGCTTGCCCTGGCGATGAAGCCAACCCACGTAGGTGTCGTCGTGGCTGATCTGCCGCAGCCCACCCCCGGCGGGCAGGTAGTACAGGCGGCTGTCGCCGATGTGCGCGAAGTGCAGCCAGCCCTGCGTGAACCAGCCCAGGGTCAGCGTCGCGCCCATCCCGGCGGTTTCCTCGTAGGAGTAGCCCACGAACATCAGTGCGCGGTGGATCTGGTCGAAAAGTTCCGCCAGCACTTCCGCGTGCCCCGCTTCCAGCCCGACCGCTGACTGCCGGAACGCGCACGGCAGCAGGCGCGTCACCTTTTCCACCGTGATGCGGCTGGCCAGCTCACCCGCATTCGCCCCGCCCATGCCGTCGCTCACCGCGAACACGAAGTCCCAATCCGCCGTGGACGCCTCGCCGAACTTGCCCAGGTATTCCACCTCCTGCGCGCCGAAGCGCAGGCACAGGAACGAATCCTCGTTGTTGCGGCGGACCTTGCCGCGGTCCGTCCGCCCGCTCCAGCGCAGGCGGTGGCACGCGGCGAGCCTAGGCGAGTGCGGGGGCAGCGGTTCCATCGGTGGAAGTCACGGGTTCGTCGAGGATCGTGGCAAACTCGAAGTCGATCACGCAGAACCGGCCGTCGCGCTGCCGGTAGGTGATGTTACGGGCCTCGGCGTCGTCGTGGCGCACTCCGTAAAGCAGCAAGTCGTCAAAAATCTCCCGGGCGCGGGCGGCGTCGAGGTGTTCGACGCGGCTGCCGCAACTGGTCGTCACCATGCGGAGCAGCGCCGGGTCTGCCTCCAGCAAGCGCGGCACGAACGGGCAGCCGCGCGCCTCCAGGTGGCGCAGCACGCGGGTCTCCGTGGCGAAGCGTTCCGCCGCCTGCGGTCCGCGGAAGGTCTTCGTCACCCGGCCGTCGTAGCCGATGCGGACCGTGGCGCGGAGCGTGTCTTTGATCTCGTGCGGCATGGGGCGAAGGCGGATGACGGATGACGGATGTTAGAAAAAATAGCCGCCTCCTGAGGTGGCTTGCTATCGCCCTATCCGTCATCAGGCAGGATTGGCGGCTTTCCTGGTGATCGCGTCCGCCTCGGAGACCGGAGGAAGCAGGTCATCCGGGCTTGCCTGCGCGCGGATCACGCTGAAGGGCAAGCCCCCCGGCGGCAGCGGCCTCTTCGCTTGCACCGCACGCATCGGCTCGAACGCGAACACCCGCGCGTCCACCTCGTCGCAGGTCTCGTCCGCGATCAGGCGCACGTGCCTCGCTTCCAATCCGTCCAGCGGGACCGTCACCACCCGCTGGTAGTTGTTCGTCTCGCGGAACACGTTGCGCGAATACAGGCAGCGGTACGGGATGCCGCAGGGACTCGGTGCCGCGTGGTAAATCGTCGGCTCGCCCGGGTAGAGCAGTCCGGCGGGATGATGGTCTTCCATCGACCAGCCGCCGTAGGCCGCGATTTGCGCGAAGTCGCCGCCCGCGCGCACGTCGTGCTGCGTGAGGACGTGGTTGCTCACCAGCCGCCGGTTCTCGCGCCTGCCGGGTAGCTCGCCGACCCATTCCAGATGGAGAAAATTTTTCATGGAAATTACCAGCGCGGGGTTGAGGGGATGCCCGCCGGTGATCCTGCCACCAACCGGCACGGGGAGCCACAAAATCCGGTCCGATCCCTCCCATCGGCTGGTGGTTGCCAGACTGGTATTATTCGTGCTAACGGTGTCGCGCGCGAGGGAGCCGTCAAAGGGGACCGTTGGCAGGAGCCATAGGAAAAGGGAGGGGGCGAATTGCGCAGGCTGCTCAAAAATCGACAACACACACCTACATCAATGGCGAAGTATAAACTCGAATACATCTGGCTGGACGGCTACGAGCCGGTGCCCAACCTGCGCAGCAAAACGACGATCAAGGACTTCGAAAGTTTCCCGACGCTCGAAGAGCTGCCCATGTGGAACTTCGACGGCTCCTCGACCCAGCAGGCCGAGGGTGGCAGCTCGGATTGCCTGCTCAAACCCGTGGCCGTGTTCCCGGACACCACGCGCAAGAACGGCGCGCTGGTGATGTGCGAGGTGCTCATGCCCGACGGCAGTCCGCACCCCTCCAACTCGCGCGCCACCATCCTGGACGATCCCGGCGCGTGGTTCGGCTTCGAGCAGGAATATTTCCTCATGCACAACAAGCGTCCGCTGGGCTTCCCGGAGGAAGGCTACCCCGGGCCGCAGGGGCCGTATTATACGGGCGTGGGTTACAGCAACGTGGGCGACATCGCCCGCCAGATCGTCGAGGAGCACCTGGACCTGTGCCTGGACGCGGGGATCAACCACGAGGGCATCAACGCCGAGGTGGCCAAGGGCCAGTGGGAGTTCCAGATCTTCGGCAAAGGCAGCAAGTCGGCCGCCGACCAGATGTGGGTGGCGCGCTACCTCCTCTCCCGCCTGTGCGAGAAGTACGACGTGGACGTGGAGTGGCACTGCAAGCCCATCCGGGGTGACTGGAACGGCAGCGGCATGCACTGCAACTTCTCGACGGCCTACATGCGCGAGCAGGGCGGCAAGGAATACTTCGAGAAGCTCATGGGCGCGTTCGACAAGTACAAGAACGAGCACATCGCCGTCTACGGCCCGGACAACCACCTGCGTCTGACGGGCCTGCACGAGACCCAGAGCATCGATAAATTCAACTACGGCGTGGCGAACCGCGGGGCGTCGATCCGCATCCCACACTCCTTCGTCAACAACGGCTACAAGGGCTACCTGGAAGATCGCCGCCCCAATTCGCAGGGTGACCCTTACCGGATCGCCAGCCGGATCCTGCAGACCGTCGCCACCGTGCCGACCGCGGCGTAAGCCGGGAAGGTGCGGACCAGTTCAGTTGCCATACGAACTCGGCGTTGCCTTTTGGTGGGGCAGCGCCGCGTTTGCTTTGGGGGTGAAGCGGCGGGCACCGGGATGCGTGTGCCCGCATCCGCCGCCTTCAAATCGCGTTCACGCCTGTCTCGGCGGTCCGGATGCGGATCACCTGCTCGACCGACGTGACGAACACCTTGCCGTCGCCGTCGCGCCCGGTGCGCGCCGCGCGCAGGATTGCGGTGATCGCCAGATCGATGAGTTCGTCCGGCAGGACCACCTCCACCTTGAACTTGGGCAGGAAATCCACCCGGTACGTGTTGTCACGGTAGACCTCGTTGTGCGCCGAGTGGTGGCCGAAACCCTTGACCTCGCACAGCGTCATGCCCTCAATCCCCAGGTCGGCCAGTGCTTCTTTGACGGCTTCGAGTTTGAAGGGCTTGATGATCGCTTCGAGCTTCTTCATGGCATGTTGGCGGCCCGTCACGGCCAGGACGTGACCCGGATCAAAACGGCAACTGGGCGCGGCACCAACGATGGACTCGAACCATGGTCATCTCGGAAGAACCCCGGCAGCTTGGAGCTTGCGGCGAGGACGGATGCAAACCCCCGAAAACATCCGTCCCCGCCAGCGAAAAGCTCGTGCCAATTCCTCTAGCAATGCGTGTGCCAAGGCATCCGGATACCCCTTTTCCAGCGAAGTTTTCCGCTCCGCCGTTGCTCGTTCGCTGCTGCTGGTCATCTTTGTCCATGGGCTGCGGCTAAAACGGATATCTTGTGGCTAGTTTTTCATTGTCCCTCGTTCGACCCAATCATTGTCTGGCCAGGAAGGAATCGTCCGCATGGGTTTGATCCGGCGCGCGCTCTCCCAGGTCAGCAGCATTTGCTGGCTGCTGTTCAGCATGACCAGCGAGGCCGGGGACCAGTTGCGACGCGGGCGGCTGCCGTTCCGGCGCGCGGTGCTCTTCGAGCAGGCCGAGCGCGCGGGCGTCGGCAGCGTGCCGCTGGTGGCCATGGTGTCCTTCTTCCTGGGCCTGACGATGGCGCTGCTCACCGGCTACGAACTGAAGACTTTCGGCATGGAGCGGCTGGTGCCCGAACTGGTCGCCACGGCGTTCTGCCGCGAACTGGGCCCCTTGATGACGGGCATTGTCCTGGCGGCGCGCATCGGCGCGGCGTACACGGCCGAATTGGGCACGATGACCGTCAGCGAGGAGGTGGAAGCCATCGACGCGATGGGCATCGGGCCGCTGCGCTTCCTGGTCGGCCCGCGGCTGACGGCCATCGTCCTTTTGCAGCCATGCCTGGTGGTCATTTCCAACGTCACGGCGCTGGCGGGCTGCTACGTCATCTGCACGACGAACCTCGACATCGCCTGGTCCTATTTCCTGGACCTCGTCCACGCGGGCCTGCTGGTGAAGGACGTGGTCGCGGGCATCGTCAAAAGCCTGTTCTTCGGCCTCATCATCGGCCTGATTGCCTGCTACCGGGGATTGACGGTCAAGGGCGGCGCGGCGGGCGTGGGGGAATCGACCACCTCCAGCGTGGTCACTTCGATCACGAGCGTCATCGCGGCGGACACGCTCTTTAACATCATCCTCGTGCGGGTGATGGATTGAAACAGCCAGGCAGAGCCGCGGCGTCCGGTCCCCGCTTTCTTTTTGACCCGGACGCGCTACGGTAAACGTCCGCCCGTTTGCCGATCGCGCCATGAGCCGACTGCCTGTTGCTCACCCACATCGCCACATCCATCCTGCCGCCGCCGAGCCCCCCCCCCCCCCGGGCGGCGGGGGGGGGGGCGGGGGGGGCGCAACGCGAGAGGGTCGGCCGG
>CALMAQ010000031.1 GCA_937859745.1 uncultured Verrucomicrobiota bacterium
GGCGGCCCGCGGGGCCGCGGCGGATCTTGTGGGCGTGGTTGCGTGCGGTGGGGGGGGGGGGGGTTGCTCCGGCGCTTTCCATGGCAGGCAGGGGCGGTGCTAGCCCTGAACCTCCCGGAAAACGCGCCGGGTTTCAAGCCCCTTTCATGGGGCCGGGCCGGGGGGCGGGCGCGATTCGGTGGTAGTGCCGCGCCACGCCGCCGGTCCACCCCGTTCCATCCTCGCCGCCCCATGAAGCAACTCGCCGACAATCTCTGGTTCCTGCAATACGAACTCTCCCTGCTGGGCGCGGACCTGCACCGCAACGTTTCGGTGCTGCGGCTGGGGTCGGGCGACCTCGTCATCCACTCCACCGGGCCGTTCACGCCGGAGGACGTGGCCGCCATCCGCGCGCTGGGCACTCCGCGCTGGATGATGGACGTGATGATGCGCCACGACACGTTCGCCAAGCAGGGCGTGGAGGCTTTCCCGGAGGCCGTCTACCTGGGGCCGGAGGGCTTCAGCGAGGTTGTCGGCTTTCCGGTCAAGCCGTTGATCAACCAGCCGGAATGGCACGGTGAGCTGGAGGTGCTGCCGCTGGCCGGAGTGCCGAGCATGAAGGAGCACGTCGTCTTCCACTCCCCGTCGCGCACGCTGATCGTGGCCGACCTGTTCTTCGATTTCGGGCCGGACGAATCCGCGTGGACGAACTTCCTCATGTTGCTCGCCGTGGGCAAGCACCACCATCCGGGCGTGCCGCGGCCGTTGCGAATGTCCGTCAAGGACAAGGAAGCGTTCCAGGGGTCGCTGGCGACGATGATGGCGTGGGACTTCGACCGGCTCATCCCCGGCCACGGAGACGTGATCGACACCGGGGCCAAGAGCCGCGTGGCGGAAGCGTTGAAAACCGCAGGGTTCTGAGCCGGGGTTCGGCGAGCGAAAGCAATTGCTTGTCAGCGGGATGGCAGGCGTGTAGAAACCGTTCCAGCCCGTGTGCGGCAGCGTCTCCCACCCTCTATGAAATCTCCAGGACATCCTGCCCGTCTGCTCCTCGCCGCCGTCGCGGCTGCTGGCACGTTCATCCTGGCAGGCTGCCAGGGTGCCGACCGCGACCCTTTCGGCACCGCTGACCGCCGGGCCATCGAACCAGCTCCCACAGGCGTGCCTTCGTCGGGGATCGGCGCGCCCGGCGGCGCGTCGGAGGACACGCGCGCCGTCGGCAGCGTCGCCGCCAGCGAGGGGGAGGCCACTTCGAGTTCCCCGTCGGTCGGCGTCGGCTCGTCGAGCAGCCCGCACCGCTAGCCGGGCAAAAGGCGGCGCGCCCAGCGGAGCACCGCTAACCGATGCGGTAGACGATGCGGGCTTTTTCCGTGTCGTAGGGCGACATCTGCATCTTGACCCGGTCCCCGGCGGTCAGCCGGATGAAGCGTTTACGCATTTTACCCGAAATGTGGGCGAGGACGAGGTGCCCGTTGGGCAGCTCGACCCGGAACATGGTGCCGGGAAGCACATCGACGATGCGCCCCTCGATCTCGATGTTCTTTTCGGAAGTTCTGTTTTGGATAGCCATGAAGACAAAAACACCCCGCCGCCTGGGAGAAGCAGCAGGGTGGGATTAGAAAAGGAAGGTTAAAACGGGACCCAAGCGGACGGTTTTATTGCTCCGTCACCCTCGTTCATCCCGCCCGGAAAGCAAACGTTAACTTTCCGGCACACTCGTCCTGGCAGCGGATGACGGCTAGCCGTCATCCGGCCTCACTCCTCGTTGCTGAAGATGGCCTGGAGCGTGTTCATGTCGTGCCGCCGGGTGAACGCCTGGAATGTCTCGCCCCCTTCCCGGTGGCGCAGGTAGCCGCCGAGCATCTTCTCGACGGTCGACTTGAGGCTCTCGAAGGATATGCTGCGGAACAACTCCCGCGCGATGCCCTGGTCCTGCCCGAAGCCGCCGCCGACGTAGACGTGGTAGCCCTCGCGTTTGTCGGGGCCGACGCGCGTGCCCAGCAGGCCGATGTCGCCCATGTAGTGCTGCGCGCAAGAGTTCGGGCAGCCGGTGAGATGGATGTTGACGGGCCGGTCCAGTTGGAAGCGCTTTTCCAGGTGCCGCGCCAGTTCGACGGCATGCTCCTTGGTGTGCGAGGCCGCCCATTTGCAACCGGTTGCCCCCGTGCAGGCCACCAGGCCGCCGCTGACGCTGCTCGCCTCGTAGGGCAGCCCGGCGCGCACGAGGTTGCGCTTGAGCGTTTCCAGGAAACCATCCGTGACGTTGGGGATGATGAGGTTCTGCCACACCGTCAGCCGCACCTCGCCCGAGCCGTAGTTGCGCGCCAGTTCCGCCACGCGCCGGGCCTGGCGGACGCTCAGGTAGCCCACGGGGACCACGACGCCCACGTAGTTGAGCCGCGGCTGGCGCTGGCGGTACACGCCGATCTGGCCCTGCGAGATCGTCCGCGGGCGCGGCTCGCACCGGTCGAGCGGCAGGCGGGGCAGGCGAAACGTCAACTTCTGCTCCGCGAGGGCCAGGAAGGCGTCGTAACCCATCTTATCGACGACGTATTTGAGCCGCGCCTTCTTGCGGTTGGTGCGGTCGCCCGTCTCGTTGAAGGCGCGCAGGATCGCGGCCCCCAGCGCCACGCAATCCTTCGGCGCGACGAGCACGCCCACGTCCCTGGCGAACTGCTGGTGGCCGGTGATCCCGCAAAGTTCCAGCCGGAAGTACACGCCCGGCTCGACCCCAGCCGCCTGCGCCGCCGCCTCGCCCACGCGCACGGCCATGAAGCCCACGTCGTTGGTGTCCGCCGCCGCGCTGACGGCCCCGCCGCCGTCGAACGCGATGTTGAACTTGCGCGGCAGGCCGTAGAGGTCGCGGTTGTTGAGGATGTAGTGGTGCATCGCCTTGGCCAGGGGCCGCGTGTCGATGAGTTCGTCGCGGTCCACCCCGGCCGTGGGCGTGGCGGTGATGTTGCGGACGTTGTCCACCCCGGAGCCCTTGCTGGTCAGGCCCAGTTCCTCCAGGCGCAGAAGCACCTTGACGATGTTCTTGGGCGCGATCTGGCGGATTTGCAGGTTGGCGCGCGTGGTGATGTCCAGGTGGCCCGGCCCCCATTGCTCGGCCATGTCGGCGAGGCCATCCAACTGGGCGGAGGTCAGTTCCCCGGCCGGAATCCGCATCCGCAGCATGATCGACTCCTGTGCGGGGCCGACGTAGAACATGCCGAAGTAGCGGAAGTAGTACGTGTTTTGCTCGTCAGGCAGCTGGTCGCTGTCGGCGTGGGCCAGCAGGCGGTCCCACACGTCGAGCCCGTTCTGTTCGAGCTTCCAGAGTTCCTGCTTGCACAACTCGGAGACCGGCGTGCCGTACACGGTCTGCTCGACCGGTTCCGCCGGGATCGCGGCATGGTTGGTCAGCCCGGACGCGGGTTCGCTGGTGATCGTGCCGTTGGCAAGGTGGCCGACGAACGGCACGAAGCCGCTCTGGCTGACGCCCGCCATGAACCCGGCGAGGTATTCCTTCTGCGCGGCCGTAAACGGCCCGCGCGGCGGCGCGGACAGGGCAGTGCCGTTGGACGACCCGGCGGGGATGGTTTCGGTGGGAGGCATGGATGAGGTCAATACACGTCGCGCTGGTAGCGCTTGTTCTTCTTCATGGCCTGCACGTATTCCTTGGCCCCGTCGTCGCTGTGGCCCCCGGCCTCGCGGATGACGGCGTGCAGGGTGTCGTCCACGTCCTTGGCCATGCGCTTGGCGTCGCCGCAGACGTAGAAGTGCGCGCCCTCCTCCAGCCAGCGCCAGAGTTCGGCTGCGTTCTCCTTCATGCGGGTCTGAACGTAGATTTTTTCGGCCTGGTCGCGCGAGAACGCGAGGTCGAGCCGCGACAGGCAGCCGCCGGCTTGCAGCGCCTCCAGTTCCTCGCGGTAGAAGTAGTCCGTGGCCGACTTCTGCGCCCCGAAGAACAGCCAGTTGCCGCCGCTGGCCCCCGTGGCGTGGCGCTCCTGCAAAAACGCCCGGAACGGCGCGATGCCCGTGCCCGGGCCGACCATGATGACCGGTTTCGTGCGGTCCTCCGGCAGGCGGAAGTGCTTGGCCACCTGGATGAACACCGGCAGCGGCGTGGATTCCGTGACGTGGTCGGCCAGGAAGGTGGACGACACACCGTGCCGCTTCCGCCCGTGGGCCTCGTAGCGCAGCGTATCGACGGTGAGGTGGACCTGTTCCGGGTGCGCCTTCAGGCTCGACGCGATGGAGTAGAGCCGCGGCTGCTGCTTACGCAGGAGCTTGACGAACTCCCCCGGGGTGTACCCGAGCTTGGGCGAGGCAAGCAGGAAGTCGATGATCTCGCGCCCGTAGAGGTATTGGTCGAGTTCCGTGCGGACGTTCGGGTTGAGCAGGTCCTTGAGGAAGGCGTCGCTCTCGTCGCGTTGCGCCAGGGCAGTCAGGAACTCCTTGTGCGGCGTGCGGATCTGGAAATCGTGCAGCAGGGCGTCGCGGAAGGATGTCTGTTTGCCGTCGTGGCTGGTGACCTCCTCGTCGCCGCTGAACCCGAGCGCCTCGATAATCTCCTGCACGAGGTGCGGCGAGTTCATCGGCACCAGGCCCAGAGCATCGCCGACCTCGTAGGCCAGGCCCGAGTCCTTCAGGCAGATTTCGTAGTGCCGCGTGTCCTTGTCGGAGCCCTCCAACGTGAGCTTGCGCGTGGCGAGCAGCCGGGCCGGGAACGGGTTGGTGCGGGAGTAGACGGGAGCCGCCGGGACGGATGCGCCGTTGCCGTTGGCGGGCTGCGTCGGCACGAGCTGGCTGCGGACGGGTTGGCCCGCGGCCACGAGGTCCGCCGCGCCCGGGTCCATGTGCGCGCCCTCGTCGTGGTGGCCGACGGCGGTCGTCGGCGTCTCCTGCTTCTCGGCGGCGTCCGCCTTGGCGAGCAGTGGCAGCACGGCCTCGAGCCACTCCTTCGCGGGGGCGTCGTAGTCCGTGTCGCAGTCCTGCCGGGGGTAGATGCGCCGTGCGCCCAGGGCCTCCAGGCGGGCGTCGAACTTCTTGCCGCAGCCGCAGAAGTCCTCGTAGTTCTTGTCGCCCAGCGCCAGGACGGAATACCGCAGTTTCTCCAGCCGCGGGTGGTCCTCGGCCTGGAGTTTTTCCAGGAACCCGGCGGCGTTGTCGGGCGGGTCGCCCTCGCCCCAGGTGCTCGTCACAATTAAAAGGTTGCCCTCGTCGGGGAGCGTGGCGGGATCGTACTTCGCCATGTCGAGCAGCCGCGGCGCGAAGCCGCCGCGCTTCTCCGCGTCGGCCTTGATCTTCTTTGCCAGCCCTTCGGCGTTGCCGGTCTGGCTGCCGAACAGGACGAGCATGGGCACGGGCGGCGCGGCGAGGGCGGGAGCGGCGGCGTGCTCGCGCAAGGCCGCCGGGTCCACGGTGCTGGTGGAAAACAATCCGGCCAGGAAGCCGTTGAGCCATTGGCGTTGTTCCTCGCTGAACGGGGCGCTTTCCGGCAGGAAGGGGACGGGACGCTGAGAGAAGGGAGCGGACATGGGGTGGGCAGGGTTTGAGGTGCGGAAGGCGTGCTTAGAGGGTCGGGTCGGCCAGGACGGCGACGGGCAGCGTGAGGGCATCGGCGGCCGGTGCGGGATCGGCGGGAACCGCCATGACGGGGGCGCGGTGGGTCAGGTAGAGGGCAAGACCCGTGAACACGAAGCCTCCCACGAAGTTGCCGAGGGTGACCGGCACCAAGTTCCACTGGAGCCACTGGAGCACGGTGAACTTCGCGCCGAGGAGCATCCCCATCGGGAACAGGAACATGTTGACGATGGCGTGCTCGTAGCCCAGCACGAAAAACATGAAGATTGGGATCCAGGCCCCAACGATTTTGCCGACCGTGGATGTGCTCGCCATACCCATGACTACGGCCACGCAAACCAGCCAGTTGCACAGGATTCCGCGCACAAACGCGGTCCACCAGCCCGCCGCGCCGAAGGCCGCGAACCCGAGCGTGCGCGCCTCCGTGGCCTTGACGATGGCCGGGCCGATGCCGGTGGTCGCGGCGACGTGGCCCATGCTCGTCAGCGAGCCGTCGAGCAGAAGGGCGTAGGTCAAGGCCCCCAGCAGGTTGCCCAGCAGCACCCAGCAGAAATTCACCAGCATGGTGCCCACGCCCAGACGGCGTTCGAGGCAGGCGAGCGGCAGCAGCGCGAAACTGCCCGTGGCCAGTTCCAGCCCGAGCGCGACGATGAGGACGAAGCCCACCGGGAACACCAGCGCCCCGACGAGCGGCACCCCGCTCTGGCCCGTGGCCGTGAACGCGATGCTCGTGGCATACCCGAGCAAGGCCCCGGCCAGGAACCCGCGGATCAACAGGTCCTTTGCGGAGAGTGCGCCCTTGGCCGCCCCGGCGGCGACCATGGCTCGGGCTAAATCGATGGGTTTGACGTTATCCATAAAAAGTCAGGGTGAATCAGGAGGTGGCCAGGGTGTGATGGGCTTGGGCGGCATCCGGCTCGGCGGGGACACGTTCCAGGTGCACCGGGCAGAATTTGAGTTCCGGCTGGTGAGATTCCGGGCAGGCGTTCTCGCTGGTGACCTGGTTGACGGCGATGCCGGGCGCGAACAGGTCGTTCCAGTGCATGGGAGCCCAGCAGCAGCCGGGCTGGATGTTCGTACCCGGACGCGCGGGCAGCCGCAGTTCGCCGCGCCGTGAGGCGACCCGCAGCAGGTCGCCCTCGCCGACGCCGAGCCCGACCGCGTCGTCGGCGTTGATCTCCAGGAACGGCCCGGGGTTGAGCTTGTTGAGGCTCGGGACGTGGCCCGTCTTGGTGCGGGTGTGCCACTGGTGGGCCACCCGGCCGGTCATCAGCACGAACGGGTAGTCGTCGTCGGGCAACTCCGCGTTGGGCACATAGGGCCGCGCCCAGAACCGGGCCCGGCCCGATTCCGTGGGAAAACGCACCCGTCCGTCGGCGGATACGTAGCGCCGGAGCGTGGACTTCTCGCCCGCCGCCGGGGCGAGCGGCCAGGTCAGCGGGCCTTCCGCCGCCAGCCGGGCGTGGCTGATGCCGCGCAGGTCATGGTTGTTGCGCTCGTTGGAGCCCGCGCGGATTTCCGCGTGGATTTCCGCCGCCGACCCGTAGGAGAACCCGCGCGCGAACCCCATCCGGCGCGCCACGTCGCTGACGATCCACCAGTCCGGCCGGGCGTCGGCGGGTGGCGGCACGGCGCGCGGCATGAGCGTCACCATGCGGCTCGAATTGGTCATCGTGCCCTCGGCCTCCGCCCAGACCGTGCCCGGCAGGAGGATGTGCGCGAGACGGCTGGTTTCCGTCGGGTGGTATGCGTCCTGGACCACGACGAGTTCCGCGCGCTCCAGCGCCCGGCGCACCCGCGTCCCGTTGGGCAGCGTCACCACCGGGTTGCTCCCGATCACCCACAGGGCCTTGATCTCCCCGCGGTCCATCGCGTGGAACAGGTCGATGGCGGGCGGGCCAGGCCGCGGGCGGATGGTGCCGGGCGCGATCTGCCACAGCGCCTCGGTTTCCGCGCGGTCGCGCGCGAGGTGGACGGACCGGAACCCGGGCAGGCCGCCGCTCATGTAGCCGACCTCGCGCCCGCCCATGGCGTTGGGCTGGCCCGTCAACGAAAAGGGCCCGCTGCCCGGGCGGCAGATTTGCCCCGTGGCCAGGTGGAGGTTGCAAGTGGCGTTGACGTTCCAGGTGCCGCGCGCGCTCTGGTTGAGGCCCATCGTCCAGAGGCTCATCCAGCGCGGGCAATCCGCGAGAATCTTCGCCCCGGCGATGATGTCGTCCACCGGCAGCCCGGTGATCTCCGCCACGCGACCGGGCGGGTAGGCGTCGATGATCTCGCCCATGGAGTCCCAGCCGTCCGTGTGGCGGGCGATAAAGTCATGGTCCACGCGGCCCATCTTGACGAGCAGGTGCAGCCAGCCGTTGAGCAGCGCGAGGTCCGTCCCCGGGCGGACGGGCAGGTAGAGCGTCGCCCCGGCGGCGGTCGCGGTGCGGCGCGGGTCCACGACGATGAGCCTCGCCCCCGCCTCGCGCATCCGGCGCTTCATGCGCTGGTAGAGGATGGGATGGCAGTCGGCCATGTTCGAGCCGACGACCAGGAAGCCGTCCGCGTGCTCGAAATCCTCGTAGTGCCCGGGCGGGCCGTCCGCACCGAGCGAGAGCTTGTAGCCGCTGGCCGCGCTGGCCATGCACAGGCGCGAGTTGCTGTCGATGTTGTTCGTGCCGATGAAGCCCTTGACGAGCTTGTTGGCGACGTACTGCGTCTCGGTCGAAAGCTGGCCCGAGACGTAGAGCGCGACGGCGTCCGGGCCGTGCCGCGCGATGATCCCGCGCAGGCGGTCGGCCACCTCCTGCGTCGCCACGTCCAACGGCACGCGCTCGAACGGCCCGCCCGCCCGGACCGCGCGCCGCTGGGCGTGCGCAAGCCGGTCGGGCGTGTGGATCGTCTGGTGGACCGTGCTGCCCTTAGTGCAGAGGCTGCCGAAGCTGGCGGGATGGTCCTTGTCGCCGCTGACGCGGGTCACACGGTTGCCATCGACATGCAGGATCATCCCGCAACCGACGCCGCAGTAAGGGCAGACGGTTCTGACTTGGCGGGGAGACTGTGCGTCCGGCTCGGTCACGAGGGGTGGGTCGCTTTTTTCAAACGGGGTCCGGCATCCCGGCACCCGCCGTGTAACCCGCGGGCACCTGACCGTACGGCGTGGAAACGAGGGCGCGTCCACCGGGGGCGATCCACTTGCCGATCCAGAAACGCTGCACGATCCGCAACGCGATGAGGATCAGCGTCGCCAACCCCGCGAAGGCGATGAAGCCGCCCGCGTAGCTGCCGCTGTGCTGTTTGGAGTAGGCCAGGACGTTGGGCAGGATCGCCCCGCCGAGCGCGCCGATCTCGCCGATCATGCTGCCCGCGACCGCTGCCGTGGCGGGCCAGCGCAGCGGCACGAGCTGGAACAGTGCGCCGTTGCCCAGTCCTAAGGCCGCGAAACAGCAGACAAGCAGGCCGACTGTGATGCCCAGCGAGGGCGCGGCGCTGGTCGCCAGGAACGCGCCGATGATCCCCATGAAGACCACCGACACCGCGACGATGCCGCCGAGCTTGTCCGCCAGCCAGCCGCCGACCACGCGCACGCCGCTGCCCATGAGGACCGCGAAGGTCGTGTAGTACTTGGCCTCCGACTGGTCGATGCCGAACTGGTCGTGGAAGAAGGTCGGCAGGTAGGTCGCCAAGCCCAGGAAGCCGCCGAAGGTGATGATGTACACCGCGTTGAACATCCAGCCGTCGGGCTGCCAGAGGCACCGGATGTGGTCGAGGAAGGAATGGCCTTCCTCGCGGTCCGGCGGCTCCTTGGCCAGGAACAGCATGACGAAGAAGGGCAGCATCATCATCAGGCCCGCGAAGCCGTAGACGGTCTGCCAGCCGTAGGCTTTGGCAAGCTGCGGCGCGAAGAACGTGGCGATGGCCGTGCCGCTGTTGCCCGCCCCGGCGATGCCCATCGCCAGGCCCTTGGACTCCGGCGGGAACCAGCCCGAACCCAGCGCCAGCGCCACGCCGAAGCTCGCCCCCGCGATGCCCAGCAGCACGCCCATGGCCAGCACGCCGTCGTAGGAATGGACGCGGAAGTACCCGTAGGCCATCGCCATCATGATGCATGACATCTCTACCAGCGCGGCATTCTTGCGCCCGATGTACTGCGACATCACGCCCAGCGGGAAGCGCATCAACGCCCCCGCCAGCGTGGGCAGCGAAATCATGAAGGCCGCCTGCTCTTTCGACAGCCCGTACGTCTTGGTGATGAACGGGGCCATCGCGCCGTTGAGCACCCACACGGCGAAGCAGAAGTCGAAGTACAGAAAAGATGCGAACAACGTGGGCGGATGCCCTGCCTTCATGAACGTTTTGATGTTTGCCATACCTGATATCCCTCCTGGCCGTCGTGGAAAACCCGTGCCGCCGTCGGTCATTTGCCGACGATCATCCCCGACAGCCACGCAGCTATCGCCCTGTTAGCATGTTCTGTGCCGACTCGCATCTTTCGTGTTTTCGGCGCGCTGGGCTGCCGCCGGAGCATCGGCACGCGATAGATTTGACCAACCTGCGTGGAAAACATTCCGTGCCTGCCGCAAATTGACCAACCCTCATGCGGTCCCAGACGCGCTTGCCACCAGCGGCTCCGGGGCGAAGATGCCTTCGACCGCCGCTGGACTCCCTGCCGCCGGGCCGAAGGGCGGCAAGAGCACGCCACCCGGCTCGACCAAGCGGACCTCGGTCTCGCCGTGTTCGTCGAGCCAGGCAGCCAACCGGCGCAGGTGGGCGCTGAGCAACCGGCCCGCCGGCAGCGGCAGGGCGTGGGGTGGCGCGGGTCCGGTTTCCGTGTCCCCGGGACCGCCGGGTTCCCGGGTCGTCAGTCCAAGCGCCTCGACCCGGCGGAAGGCCTCAGCCACCGCCCGGACCGGGACCGCGGGCAAGTCGAGCCCGCCCTGGCCGTTCCATTCCAGCCAGCCGCCGCCGCACTGCTGGGTGATTTCGGCCAGTCCCGCCAGTTGGGACCGCTGGAGCCGCCCGCCCGGCAGCCGCAGGCGCAGCCGGAAGGCATCCTGACGCGGAGCCTCGTAGAAGCAGCCCAGTTCCTGCAAGCGCAGGGCATCCGCCGCCTCGGGGGG
>CALMAQ010000032.1 GCA_937859745.1 uncultured Verrucomicrobiota bacterium
GGCTACTTTGCCCACCGCGGCTACCTAGGCAAACTCAACTGAGAAGTGCTCTAGGCCGGAGGGCTTGCCTCCGTCCTTGGTCGGATCAACGGGCCGCGTTGCGGACCGAAACGACCAACGGCGCGAACGGACCGATCCGCGCTTCCAGGCGGTCGCCCTCCTTGACGGGGCCGACCCCGGCGGGGGTGCCGGTCATGATGACATCGCCCGGCAGCAGGGTGGTGCTCTGGCTGAGGAAGGCCACGATGTCGCGTGGTTTGAAAATCATCTCGGAGGTGCGTCCGTTCTGCCGCTCCTCGCCGTTCTGGTGGAGCGTCACCGGCAGGTCGCTCGAGTCCACGTCGGAATACACGAACGGCCCCAGCGGGGTGAACGTGTCGAAGGACTTGGCGCGGTAGAACTGCTTCTCGCTGTCCTGGATGACGCGGTCGCTCATGTCCAGGCCCA
This sequence comes from uncultured Verrucomicrobiota bacterium, assembly GCA_937859745.1. Classification (GTDB taxonomy): domain Bacteria; phylum Verrucomicrobiota; class Verrucomicrobiia; order Chthoniobacterales; family SZAS-18; genus CAHJWO01. The sequence goes on from CALMAQ010000032.1 coordinate 448, forward strand.
GAGTGTAGCCGAAGATGTACCGGTCGGCCTCGGCGGCGGGCACGCTCTTGGCGGTCCGGCCGATGACGACGCAAAGCTCCGTCTCGAAATCCACCTTGTGCTCGGGATGGGGCAGTTCGATGACGCCGCCGTGCGCCAGCAGCGAGCTGGGTCCCTTGAGCCACGTCATGGGGGTGGTCGGGGCCTCGTGGCCGCGCTCCCGGGCGTGGGCGGCGTAGTTGCGGCCGACGGCAAGCAGCTTGCTCGGGGCTAGGGGCACGCCGACCTCCAGCGCCGACAGGGGATGGTCGGTGCCGCTGGCTGCCGCCGTGTCGGGGTCGATCCAGAAGGGATGCTGCAGGGCGCGCACGGTTTGTCCGTCGGGGAGCAGTTCACCGTAGAAGGATGCGCCCTCCAGGTGGCCGCCCGGGCGAAAGTTGCCGAAAGTTCTCATGGAAATAGGAATGTTGGAGCCTGCGTCGCTGCAAACCGTCGTCCGCACCAAGAGGTTTTCGGCGAAAAAAGCCCGGGCACACCGGTCCGGCGGGGGCTTTTGGGGAGAAAACAGGCCGGTTTACCTAGGGGTAAACGCGAAAAGGAGAGGCTTTGACGCATTTCTTGCGGTTTCGTTCAAAAACTTGATTGACTTGATGTGTGAGGATTTCCCATAAACGCACAGTGGCAGCGGTTGACCCCCATCAACTCTGCTTCCCTTAACCTAACCTACCCGCAGGAACACCCCTACCATGAAATCCTTCTACAAACGCGCCACGCTGACGGCGGCGGCCAGCACGCTGCTCGCCAGCGGCCTGACGCTGCTGCCCGTCGCGAACACCCGCGCGGCCGATCCCTACGACAAGGCCCTGGAAGCCCGCGTCGAGGCCCTCGAGCGAGAGTTGAACGTGATGTCCAACGACTCGAAGGGCAAGAACGTCCAGGAAACCAGCACCGACGTGCCCACCTTCCTGAAGGCCGGCAACAAGTTCGACAAGGAACTGGTCATCACCGGTGAGTTCCTGCTGCGTTACGAGTACAGCAACGCCGACGGGCAGACCCGCGTCCCCGCCACGCAGAACAGCGAGGGCCAGACCAGCCGCGAGCGTTTCCGCCTGCGCCTGTTCGCCGACTACAAGCTGAGCGACAGCATGGTCGCGGGCGTGGCCGTGCAGACGTCCATCGGTGCCGACGGCAGCTTCTCGACCTTCTCCGAAGGCTTCGACAACTACAGCCTCTACCTGTGGCGCGCCTTCATCGGCTGGAAGCCCAACGAGAACATCACCCTGCTGGCCGGTAAGTTCGCCAGCGGCTTCTACGCGAACTCCGAATTGCTCGTGGACGTGGACGTGAGCCCGACCGGCCTGTTCCAGTCGATCAAGTTCCCGATCTCGAAGACCTTCGATATCCAGCTCAACGCGGCGGAGTACATCTTCTACGACAACAACGAGAACGCCGTGCGCAATTCCGCGACCCTGGCGAACGGGGTGACGGCCAACCCGGCGGTGGTGAAAGGCGGCAACAACAACACCGACGCCTACCTGCTCACCGCCCAGCTCCTCGCCACCTTCAAGCCGAACGAGAACTTCCAGATCAAGGGCGGACCGGGCTACTTCACCTACGCGGATAACGGCGGCACGGCCTCCCCGACGGCGGTCGTCGTGGGTGCCAACGGCTTCGGCGCGGGCAATGCCAACGGCCAGGCGGGCAACGTGCTGCAAAGCGGCGGCGCCTTCAACTCGGCCAACGCCACGCGTAACCTGTGGCTAGCCACCTTCAACGGGGATATCAGCATGACGCTGGCCAAGAAGGTCAAGCTCAAGCTGTACGAGGATTTCGTGTACAACTTCCGCGGCGGTTCGCGCGACTTCGAAGAGTACGGCATCGCGAACTACAGCCAGACCGACAAGATTGCCTTCAACGTCGGCTTCACGATCGGCAATTGCTTCCAACTCCAGAAAACGAACGACTTCCTGATCCTGGCCGAGTACCGCCAGGTGGGTCTGGGGTCGGTCGATCCGAACATCAACGATTCCAACTTCAACGAGAGCAAGCTGGGCTTCCGTGGCTTACACGTCGTGGCCTCCTACGCGATCCGGCCCTGGCTGTCGGTGATCGGGACGTTGTACCTCAGCGAGAACCTCGGGAAGGATAAGGACGTCAACATCGGCGTGGACAACTACAACGCCTCGCAGACCGTCTACCTGGACTTGGCCACCAAGTTCTAAGGTCGCGGGCAAGCTGATTCGCAAGGCCCGTGCCGCGCCTGGCGGCACGGGCCTTCTTGCGTCCACGGATGTCGGATACGGAAGGATACAGGATGCAGGATGATAGAGTTTTGAGAGGGACGCGCGTTCTGTCCCTCCGTTATCCGTCATCCTCCTGCCATCCTGCATCCGTGCGCAGCGCCCCACCATCCCGTTCCCGCGCCAAATAAAGGCTCCACTTCCCAAAACCCGCTTGTCAGCGGTCCCGGTCTTTCTATGTTCACCGTGGTCCTGCCCCCGATGAACGCTATATGAGAGAGATCACCTACCGCGACGCCATCAACGAAGCCCTCGCCGAGGAAATCGCCCGCGACGAGCGCGTGTTCCTCATGGGTGAGGAGGTGGCCGAGTACAACGGGGCCTACAAGGCGTCCAAGGGATTGCTCGACCGGTTCGGGCCCACGCGCATCATCGACACGCCCATCGCCGAGACGGGGTTCGCGGGGCTGGGCGTGGGCGCGGCCATGGCGGGCCTGCGGCCCATCATCGAGTTCATGACGTTTTCCTTCTCGCTGGTGGCCTTCGACCAGATCGTGAACAACGCCGCCAACATGCTCACGATGAGCGGCGGGCAGTTCAACGTGCCCATCGTGTTCCGCGGCCCCAACGGCCCCGCCCACCAGCTCGGGGCCACGCACATGCACGCGACCGAGAACTGGTACGCCAACGTGCCCGGCCTGAAAATCTGCATGCCCGCCACCGCGCGCGACATGAAGGGCCTGCTCAAGACGGCCGTGCGCGACGACAACCCGGTGCTCGTGCTGGAAAGCGAACTGCTCTATTCCACCAAGGGCGAGGTGGAGCCCGAGGGCGAGGAGCTGCTCATCCCGCTGGGCCAGGCCAACGTCCTGCGCGAGGGGGCCGACGTGACGATCCTCAGCTACGCGCAGACGGTGCGCCTCGCGCTCGCGGCGGCGGAAACCTTGGAGCAGGAAAACGGGGTCAAGGCGGAGGTCCTGGACCTGCGCTCCATCCGGCCCCTGGATCTCGAAACCATCCTGCGCTCCGTGTCCAAGACGCACCGCGTCGTCATCGCGGAACAGGGCAAGCCCTTCTGTGGCATCGGGGCCGAGCTTTCCTTCCAGATCCAGCACCATATTTTCGACGAACTCGACGCCCCCGTGGCGCGCGTCACCCAGGAGGACGTGCCCATGCCCTACAACGAGCGCTTGGAGCAGGCCGTCCTGCCCAGCGCGCCGAAGATCGTCGCCGCCGTCCGCCGGACCTGCGGCGTATAGCGTATAAGCAGGCCGCCCGCCGCCCCTCGTCTCTCCATCCCGACACCCGATCCCCACGATTTTATGGCCGACATCACGATGCCCAAGCTCAGCGACACGATGACCGAGGGCACACTCGTCTCCTGGAAGAAGAAAGCCGGGGACAAGGTGTCCTCCGGCGACGTGATCGCCGAGGTCGAGACCGACAAAGCCACGATGGAGATGGAGTCGTTCGAAGACGGCATCCTGGCCGAAATTTACGTGCAGGAAGGCCAGAAAGTGGGGGTCGGCGAGAAGATCGCCCGCGTCGGCGGCCCCGGTGAAAAGGCCCCGGCCGCGCCCGCCGCGGCACCCGGCAAGGAGAGCGAGACCAAGGCGGAGGACGGGTCCGAAGACGCCAAGACCTCGTTCGCCGAATCGCCCGCTGACACGTTGAAGGAACGCGAGGGTGCCGAATCCAAACAGAACGGAGCCCCGGCACTGCCGACCGCCGCGGACGAGTCGGCTCCGGCCACGGGTGGGCGGGTCAAGGCCTCGCCGCTGGCGCGCAAGGTGGCGAAGGAAAACGGCGTGGACCTCTCCGGCCTGCGCGGCAGCGGCCCCGGCGAGCGGATCGTCCAGGCCGACGTGCTCGCGGCGAAATCCGCCGCCCCGGCCGCGCCGAAGCAGCCCGCGCCTGTCCCCGTTGCCGTGC
>CALMAQ010000033.1 GCA_937859745.1 uncultured Verrucomicrobiota bacterium
TTGCACAGGTGCTGCATGGCTGTCGTCAGCTCGTGTCGTGAGATGTTGGGTTAAGTCCCGCAACGAGCGCAACCCTTGTGAACTGTTGCTACCGGCCTTCGGGCCGAGCACTCTGTTCAGACTGCCCTGTGAAACGGGGAGGAAGGTGGGGATGACGTCAAGTCAGCATGGCCCTTACGGCCAGGGCTGCACACGTACTACAATGCCCGGTACAGAAGGAACCGAAACCGCGAGGTGGAGGAAATCACAAAAACCGGGCTCAGTTCGGATTGGAGGCTGCAACTCGCCTCCATGAAGCCGGAATCGCTAGTAATGGCGCATCAGCTACGGCGCCGTGAATACGTTCCCGGGCCTTGTACACACCGCCCGTCACATCATGGAAGTCGTTTGTAGCCGAAGCCAGCGCGCTAACCGCAAGGAGGCAGCTGTCTACGCTATGAGCGGTAACTGGGATGAAGTCGTAACAAGGTAGCCGTAGGGGAACCTGCGGCTGGATCACCTCCTTTCTAAGGAGTAATTGAACCAACCACTGCCGAGGTCCGTCCGACTCGGGAGAAACGTTCAATAGGTCGATGGCTAAACCGTCCGGTTCGCTGGACAATGGCAGGCCATCCAAGACCTCGAAGTCGAAAGGCGGAGAGGCTGGTCAGGAAGTTTGATGAGTAACGCACAATTCAGTTTTTGCTTCTCCGCATCACATGTCTGTTCATGTGCCCCAGCGCTGGAACGCCAGCAACCCGGGGGCATAGCTCAGTTGGTAGAGCGCCAGCTTTGCAAGCTGGATGTCAGGGGTTCGAACCCCCTTGCCTCCATGGTTTGCCTGCCAGGAACCTGAGCGAATGGACACTGACTCGATCCCCGATGGGCCTGTAGCTCAGTTGGTTAGAGCATGCGCTTGATAAGCGCAGGGTCATAGGTTCGAGTCCTATCAGGCCCACGGGGCTTGACAGTACAAAGTCTGATGCGAGAAGTGAACTCCCGTTTTTGCGGGTTGGTCCGACCCTTAAAGTCGTAGCAATCCGTGGCTCGGTTGTCGGCATGTCCCGATGGCCGGTTCTTTGAAATCTACATACAGGGTAGTAAACACAACTTTTTGAGTTGAGTCTGAAATTGAGCGCTCACGCTTGGCGGGACGTGCAAACGTCTCGGCAGGTAGTGAGCGACTAACGAGTTTCAGTTATCGAATTTGTCCGCACGCGGGCCGCGAGGCCCGCACAGGACATAAAGATTGATCAAGCTACAAAGAGCACATGATGGATGCCTTGGTGCCAATAGGCGATGAAGGACGTGATAAGCTGCGATAAGCAACGGACAGCGGCAAATACGCTTTGACCCGTTGATTTCCGAATGGGGTAACCCGGCATGGATAATACCGTGCAGTCCTGGTTTGAATCCATAGAACCAGGTTCGCTACACCCGGTGAAGTGAAACATCTCAGTAACCGGAGGAAAAGAAAGAGAATCGATTCCGTCAGTAGCGGCGAGCGAAAGCGGAAGAGCCCAAACCCATAGCTTGCTATGGGGGTTGTAGGAGCCCGATGTGGCAGTGCGGACGTTAGGTGAAACGAATGGAAAATCGTTCCATAGAGGGTGAAAGACCCGTAACCGAAAACCGAAGCACGCCTAGGGAATTCCTGAGTAACGCGATCTAAGTGAAGCTTCGCGTGAATCCGCGCCGACCACGGCGTAAGGCTAAATACTAATTGGCGACCGATAGTGAACAAGTACCGCGAGGGAAAGGTGAAAAGAACCGCTGTGAGCGGAGTGAAATAGTTCCTGAAATCATGTGCTTACAAGGTGTCAAAGTCCGCGAGGATGATGGCGTGCCTTTTGCTTAATGAGTCTGCGAGTTATTGTCAGTGGCAAGCCTAAGGCGTTCTGCGCTGGAGGCGAAGCGAAAGCGAGTCCGAAATGGGCGACCATAGTTGCTGGCAGTAGACCCGAAGCGGAGGTGACCTACCCATGGCCAGGTTGAAAGTCGCGTAACAGCGACTGAAGGACCGAACCGGTGAATGTTGAAAAATTCTCGGATGAGCTGTGGGTAGGAGCGAAAGACTAATCAAACCCCGTGATAGCTGGTTCTCCCCGAAATAGCTTGAGGGCTAGCCTCAGGTGTTGATGCGTGGAGGTAGAGCACTGGCTGAACTAGGGCCCATACCAGGGTACCGAATTCAATCAAACTCCGAATGCCGCGCAATAGAACCTGGGAGTCAGTCGGCGAGGGATAAGCTTCGTCGGCGAGAGGCAAACATGCCAGACCAACAGCTAAGGTGCCCAAATACTGCGTAGTGGAAAGGATGTGAGGTTACTTAGACAGTGAGGATGTTGGCTTAGAGGCAGCCATCATTTAAACAGTGCGTAATAGCTGACTCATCGAGTGATCTCGCGCCGAAAATGATTGGCGATTAGCAGTATACCGAAGCTTTGGATGCGTTTCCGGTTCGCCGGATCCGCGTGGTAGGGGAGCGTAGTGTGGGCCTTGAAGCAGGAGCGTAAGCAACTGTGGAGTCCACTCTAGTGAGAATGCAGACATGAGTAGCGTTAAGACCGGTTTAAATCCGGTCCGCCGTAAACCCAAGGTTTCCTGGGGCAGGCTCGTCCTCCCAGGGTTAGTCGGGACCTAAGCTGAGGCCGAAGGGCGTAAGCGATGGACAGCAGGTTGAATATTCCTGCACCGGCTGTGGTTAAGGCCAGGATTGACGCTCGTGTGGAGGCGGCGAGGCGATTGAAAATGCCAAGCCCGCAAGGGGACGCTGAGGCTACGGCCAAGGTGGATCCGCTAAAACATGAGCCAAGAAAACTTCCTGGTTGTTCCCACGGTTGCCCGTACCGCAAACCGACACAGGTGGGTGAGTAGAGTATACTCAGGCGCGTGAGTGAAACCTCGTTAAGGAACTCGGCAATCTAGCCCCGTAACTTCGGAAGAAGGGGTACCTAGCAATAGGTCGCAGTGAAAGGGGTCAACCGACTGTTTAACAAAAACACAGCACTCTGCTAAGTCGTTAAGACGACGTATAGGGTGTGACACGTGACCAATGCGGTAAGATTACGGTAAGTTGTTAGCCGCAAGGCGAAGCTCCGAGCCCAAGTCCCCGTGAATGTCGGCCGTAACTATAACGGTCCTAAGGTAGCGAAATTCCTTGTCGGGTAAGTTCCGACCTGCACGAATCGTGTAACGAGTTGACCGCTGTCTCAACGAGGAGCTCAGCGAAGTTGTAGTGGCGGTGAAGATGCCGCCTACCCGCAGCAGGACGGAAAGACCCTATGCACCTTTACTGTACGCTGTCACTGTTTTTTCGGTTTCGATGCTTAGAGTAAGTGGGAGGCTTTGAAGCTGTGCTTTCGGGCACGGCTGAGCCGACAATGAAACACCACCCTTTGAAATTGGAGAATCTAACCTCGTCCCATCATCTGGGCGAGGAACACTGGCAGCCGGTCAGTTTTACTGGGGCGGTATCCTCCTAAAGAGTAACGGAGGATTACGAAGGTTGGCTCAACCTGGTTGGTAATCAGGTGTCGAGTACATGGATAGAAGCCAGCTTAACTGTGAGACATACACGTCGAGCAGGTACGAAAGTAGGTCCAAGTGATCCGGCGGTTGAATGTGGAATTGCCGTCGCTCAAAGGACAAAAGGTACGCTAGGGATAACAGGCTGATCGCGCCCAAGAGTTCATATCGACGGCGCGGTTTGGCACCTCGATGTCGGCTCATCACATCCTGGGGCTGGAGAAGGTCCCAAGGGTTCGGCTGTTCGCCGATTAAAGTGGTACGCGAGCTGGGTTCAGAACGTCGCGAGACAGTTCGGTCCTTATCCGCTGTGGGCGCAGGAGATTTGAGGGGTTCAAACCTTAGTACGAGAGGACCGGGTTTGACGAACCTCTGGTGTTCCGGTTGTTCCGTCAGGAGCAGCGCCGGGTAGCTATGTTCGGAAAGGATAAGCGCTGAAAGCATCTAAGCGCCAAGCCTATCCCAAGATGAGATCTCCCTGAAGAGTCGTGGAAGACCACCACGTTGATAGGTCACCGGTATAAGCACAGTAATGTGTTCAGCTGAGTGATACTAATACTCGTCCGGCTTGGTCATTGATTTTTTGGCTCCGTGTGGGCTGGAGGATAAGCACCTCCAGTCCGCCGGAAACCAGATTCAATAATACCATTTAAAACTCATCGAAAGAAAGTTGCAGTGCTGTCCCTGTATGTAGATTTCAGAGAATCGGTTTCGGTTGGCTGACGATCGACCGCCAGAGGCTAGGCTCGGGAGCAATTCCGGATTTACCTTCTGGTGGTTTTAGCGCGATGGCCCCACCCGTACCCATTCCGAACACGGAAGTGAAACATCGCAGCCCCGATGGTAGTGCATCTCTAGGTTGCGCGAGAGTAGGAAGTTGCCAGAAATATGAACCCCGGCTGCCGAAAGGCGGCCGGGGTTCCTTGTTTTCCGGGGTGTGTCCTCAGAGGGAGTAATTTCCGCGGAAAACCCGCTTTAATGCGGATTTTAGGTTCCGGATGTGCCGGATGTGCCGGATGTGCCGGATGTGCCGGATGTGCCGGGAGCGTCGGGATCGCCGTCGCAGCAATGGTTTGACGCCCGTCCACGTCCCCGGTACATCAAACGAACCATGCGCGCCGATGTCCAAGCCCTCCTCGTCCTCCAGGATCGCGAACAGAAGATCAAGGCGCTACAGACCCAGCAGAAATCGTATCCGTTGGAGAAGAAAAGCCTGGAGGGCAAGCTCTCCGCTTCCCGGGCGCTGCTCGACCACGCCCGGTCGCTCGTGAAGAGCAATGAGGTCGAGCGGCGCAAGCTGGAACTCGACGTGGAAGGCAAGCGCACGTCGATTAACCGCTTCAAGACCCAGCAGCAACAGACCCGCAAGAACGAGGAGTACACGGGACTGACCAAAGAGATCGAACATTTCGAGGCCGACATCCGCGGTCTGGAGGACAAGGAACTCGAATTGATGGAGCAGGCGGAGCAACTCCAACGCGGGGCAGCGACCGCCGAGGCGGAGTTCAACAAGACCCAAGTTTCCATCAAGGACCAACTGGCGCGGCTCGAAGCGCAGGCCAAGGCGACCGAAAGCCGCCTGGCCGAGTTGCAGGCCGACCACGCCAAACTCGCCGCCGATGTGCCCGAGGACACATTAGATCTGTTCCGCCGCCTGTTCGCCAAGAAGGGCGACGCGGCCGTGGTGCCGCTGGAAGCGGAAATCTGCCAGGGGTGCCACATGAAGGTGCCCACGCAAATCGTCTTCCAAGTGCGCGGCGACCAGGGCATCACGCAGTGTCCGCAGTGCGGGCGCATCCTGTACCGCGTGATTTGAGCCAGGACGGGCTGTCAGGTCGAGTTCCGCGATGAACACCAGAGCATACCGCTTGTTGCAGCCTCTGCTGGAAGCGCGTCATGCCGCCCGGGAGCAGAAGCCCGTCATGGCCGTCAGAACCTATCGCCTGCTGCGCCTGTTTGTGGCGTGGGTAATCGGCTGCGCCGTGATGATGGTCACGCACCTGGTGGTTCTCTATGATGGTCTGCCCTCGCTGGTGGGAGCCTTGTTTAACGGGATTGTCGCCTCCACCGGCTCGGCTCTGGTAATTGCCGCTGCTGGGCTCGCGTTGCGCTGGCAGCCTGTCGGGCGATGGTGGCGCGCCTCGTGGATACCCGCCGCTTTGGTGCTATTAACCGGGGTGGTGCTCTACCTGCACGGCTTGGTCTTCGCTGCCTACTCCACCGACGATTTCGCCTCGCCCTTGGTGGCCGTGCGGCCCACTTTCTTCGTCGGCTACGCCCTGGCGTTGTTCACGCTGGCCCACGCACCGCTCGCCGCCGTGCTGGGCCCACCCTCGCCGCCCAACGGCCAGCGATAAATCCGCACAGCCGGGCTTGTGCCGGTGGGCGGCGTGGCGGATGCTCGCGCCAGCCTATGAACCGCATCGTCGGAATCGAAACGGAATACGGGTGCCTGGTCTCCGACGAAAAAGCCAGCGGCGGGGCCGATGCCTGGCCCACGCGGATCAAGAACTACCTGTTCAAGAAGGCCAACATCGGCAGCATCGACCTGCACTACCGCGACTACGAGGAACCTCCCGGCAACGGCGGCTTCCTGCTCAACGGCGGCCGGTTGTACCTCGACATGGGCCACCTGGAATACTCCTCGCCCGAGTGCCTGGACCTGCGCGACATGGTCGCCTTCGACTGCGCCGGGGACGCCCTGCTCCAGTCCGGGCTGGACGCACTGGGCGTGTCCGAACAGGTCGCCTTCCTCAAGAACAACATCGACCACTACACGGGCGCGACCTTCGGCTGCCACGAGAACTACCTGATGAAGCGCGCGGCGCAGTTCACGCCGCAGAGCCTGGGCTCCTTGCTCTCGTTCCTGGCGACGCGCCAGATTTTCACCGGGGCGGGGCGCGTCGGGCAGGCCAACCCGCTGGCGTTCGACTTCGAGCTGCCGCGCACGGAAAACCCGGTCGATTTCCAGATCAGCCAGCGGGCCGACCACATCGTCAACGACATCTACCAGTGGGTGCAGTTCAACCGCGCCATCATCAACGCGCGCGACGAACCCCTGGCCGATTACCGCAAGTACCGCCGCCTGCACCTGCTCATCGGCGACAGCAACATGAGCCCATTCGCCACGGCGCTGAAGGTCGGCACGACGGCCTGCGTGCTCACGCTGCTGGAGGAGAACCTGATGCCCTTCGACGTGATCCTCCACGACGCCGTGCAGGCGACGCGGGAAATCTCGCGCGACCAGTCGCAACGCTGGGTGGTCCGGCTGGAGAACGGCCAGACGTGCGACGCGCTGGACGTCCAGTACACGTTCCTCCGGCTCGCGCAGCAGCACCTGGCGGGCACGGACGCGGAGACCGACTGGCTCATCGAGCGGTGGGGGTTCACGCTGGATGCCATCCGCTCCAAGCCCGAGGCGCTCATCGGCGGGGTGGACTGGATCTCCAAGAAATACCTCCTGGATGCCTTCCGGGCGGAGGAAGACCTCTCCTGGCAGGACCCGTGGCTGCAAAGCCTCGACCTGGAATACCACAACATCAACCCGGCCAAGGGGCTCTTTTTCGCGCTGAACCCGGCGAAGGCCATCGGCGAGTTCAACGCGGGCGTCCGCTCGGAAGCGGCCATGCGCCAGCCGCCCGCCAACACGCGGGCGCGGGGACGCTCGGCGGCGGTCAGCCACTTCCAGAAGTCGAACCATTCCTACGTCATCAACTGGGATTCGATCTCCTGCGAAAACCAGAGCCACTTCCCGATGGGCGACCCGTTCCAGGACTACGAGAAACCCGTCCAGAAGTTCCTCCAGCGCCTCGACACCGGTGCGTAAACGATCCCTCCAGCGCACGGCGTCTTCGCTGCTGCTCCTGCTGGCGGCGTGCCTCGGCGGCCTGCGGCGCGCCCCGGCCCGCGACTACTGGCTGGAGCCGGGCTCGCCCTACTCGGCGCGCGGGGAGGAACTCGTCCTGCACCTCTGGGCGGGGGACCACCTGAAAGGACAGGAAGAAAAGGGGCTGCAAAAAGACCGCGTCGCCTACTTCGATCTCTTCGGCGACCGCACGGGGCGGCGCGACCTGCTGGCCACGGGCAAGGAAGGGCAGATCCCCGTGGCCAGGGTGCGCGAGGACAGCGCGAGCGTGCTGGCGATCATGGAACGCGGGCCGCAGCCGATCACGATGGAGGCGGACCGGTTCAACAAGTACCTGGCGGACGAGGGCGCGGAAGCGGTCATCGCCCAGCGCGCGCAGCAGCGGCAGACGGACCAGCCCGGGCGCGAGGTTTACAGCCGCTTTCTCAAGTCGCTGGTGCAGCCGCGCGACCTGGCGACGGCCACGCCCAACACGCTCTACAAGCGCCGGGTCGGGCACCGGCTGGAAATCCTGCTGGAGAACGATCCCTCGCGGCTGCGGCCCGACGGGCGGCTGAGCGTGAAGGTGCTGTTCGAGGATCTTCCCCTGGCGGGGGTCAAGGTGTCCGCGTGCCGGCGCGGCGCGGCCGACGACCAGCCGCCGGTCGTGTTCACGGCGGCCACGGACGCGCGCGGGCTGGCGAACTTCAAGCTGGACCAGCCGGGATTGTGGCTGGTGCGGCTGGTCCACATCCGGGCCGCGCCCGCGCCCGAGCGCCGGGGGGAAAACGGCGCGCAGTGGGAAAGTTTCTGGGCGACGTACACGTTCGGCGCGCGCGCGGCACCACCCGCCGTCCCGCCGCCCATGGCC